>NZ_LT629785.1:2827191-3141324 GCF_900105995.1 Pseudomonas pohangensis
CAACCATAGATATACGCTCATCAGGCTGGCGCTGAAGCGCGGGGACACCAAACTCTGATGGGGCAATCACTGCGTCAAACATCGCCACGTTTTTATTCATCAGGCGCTGATCAATCGAGGCTTTGTACAGACCGCGCTTAATCCAAACATAACGCAGTGATCGATAGCGACGAATTGCACGCTGCAGACCGAGATAAGGGGCACTGCCATCAAACACCAGCGTTCCCGGACGGTGAGTTGTTAGCGCGTCAGACACGCAGCGATAGAACAGACGATTCCAGCTGACTGTTCCCACACCTGCCCCTAGCAAAGCAGCTGGCGGCACATGGTGACAAACAAAACCCTCTCGGTACACCAAGTGCACCGCAATGCTCGTCGTTAAAAAGACGATACGGGCCTCGGGTTGTTGTTTACGAAGGGCCTTAGCCACGGCAAGCGCACGACTGACATGCCCGAGGCCGGCGCCGTTAATTGGCAGGAACAAATAGGTTCCTGATTGAGGGCGCCACAGCACAGGAATCCAAGCATAGGAAACGACCCACCCCCAGCGAAGAAAACGCATGATTTGATGTTTGATAAACACTCTTCAATTCACCATTTTCAACAAACCCTTGAACTCTCCAGAGAGAGAGCGGGCAAAGGTAGCAGTAAGATGATGGCGATCACGCCAAAGAAGCACTTGCCCCTTAACAGGCAAGCACCAATCTTTACTGCAGACATTTTTAGTTATATCAAGAAGACTAACCTCTGGCTTGGACTTCATTGCCAGCATTATTGAGTCGCGCTTAAACGCTTTTGCTGTTTTAGTCGCACATTTTTGCGGAGATGCACCTGCTGTGGACATGCACTCAACAGGATTACGACTCATCCAAGGCGTATCACGGACAACAAGAACCCGGGCACCTAAGGCTTTTAGTTCGGCCCAGCGTTTTAGTAACCCGTCAGCCAATAATCGCTGGCTATCCGCTTTGTTGCGGGCACCAACAGCCCACTGGCTACTGGCCTGACTGGTGACAATCACATCGGGCTTTATCTTTGCGATTTCGGCCATAACCCGGCGATTCCATTCGTTACAAGATGAGTACTCGAGCTTGTTTTTACCAATAACCACCGGCGCCGCGTTAAAAGTGCAGGACGATTTAGTGAACGTAGTGATACGCCAAGACTTTCGGTTATCCAGCAAGCCTTGCAGGCTAGGCAACCACTGCGCGGCATGGGAATCTCCAACCAATACAACATGATGAGCCGCATTAGCCGGACCAAACTCACACGTCAAGGGCTCACTGCTAACTTGATCGACATGGCATTTCAACCCATAAACATCAGGATTATCCCGTCTTGCCTCAAGCACCGACGGCACTGTCGGTTGAGCGGGGTCGTACTCCTGACGAAGAAGCTTTCTGATATCACCCGCACTCGCAAAAACAGCACTCTGTTCCGACGTAATCTGGCTGTTAAGCACCCAAATGTAGTTAGCTGCTAGTAAAGCTAACGCAAAACTCAATGCTCCAGTGACCACAGGCTGGTTGAGACTGGCCAGTCGACGCCAACTCTTATCCCGAAACGGGTCTTCAACAAAAACTTTAGTGAGGTGCGCCAGCAACCAAGAGATCGCGAGGACCATAAGGCCGCCAGGGATGCCGAGGTCTCCATCGCTCTGCAATCGATATAGAACGACTATGGGCCAATGCCACAGATACAACGAGTATGAAATATCTCCAATGTGCTGCATTGGCCTTGAAGCCAGCAAGCCGTAGCTTGACCACCATGACTCAGAGCGCCCGGCCGCAATAACCAGAACTGCACCGACTGTGGGTAGCAAAGCCGCATAACCTGGAAATGATGTTCCCTCATCAAAACGAACACTAGCGAATCCAATTGCGAGCAATCCGATCCATCCATACACAGGAGCCAGCGCCATACGTGCTGCCTGGTAGCGCGGTAACAGCACAGCCAACAGACCGCCTATAGCCAACTCCCAAGCCCGAGTTGTGGTGGCGAAATAAGCTAAGCCCGGATTGGCCTCAGTCAGATAGACGGAGTAAGCCAATGAGGTAGCAGCTATAAGCGCAATAATCACCCCAAAAACTAGGCTAGGACGTCGCCGCGCGGCCTTAAAAATGCCAGTGACCACCAAAAAGAATAGTGGCCAAATGATGTAGTATTGCTCCTCTACCGAGAGCGACCAGTAATGCCGCAATAGGCTTAAGGCATTATCTTGAGCTAAATAATCAACCGCTTGCCCTGCTAACCACCAGTTTTGTACATAAAAAGTGCTGGCCAAAACTTCCTTAGCAGTATCTGCCCACTGAACTTTAGGCAACATTGTCACTGCGCTTGCAACAGCCACAATCACAAGTGTCGAGGCGGGCAACAAGCGGCGGACGCGCCGCGCATAGAAATCTAGCAACGATATAGTACCACTGCGCCGTGCCTCTCTCAGTAATAGCCCTGTAATCAGGTAGCCCGATATGACAAAAAACACATCCACACCAACGTAGCCGCCCGTAAGCGCAGATGGCCATACATGGAAGATCAGTACAAGCAGGACAGCAACTGCGCGCAACCCTTGTATTTCAAGCTTTAGACTACTCACACGCCAATCCTAAATGATAAAAAAAACAATACTATCAAATAGCTTTGTGCTCTTCTGAAGCCTCAATCGCAACAATTAAAAACTTGAATTGACTGACCGAGCAAACCCTGCCATCAAAAATACTTAACTTAAACTAGTTTTTTCAGAAACACGAAATATCACTACGAACTTCTAAGCACACATGAAAAAATTTAAAAACACTCACAGAACAGCAAGTCAAACACGAAATTCCTTCATTCGAAAAAGGCAAATGCATAGTCAATCATCTTTACCGAACAGGTCTCGTGTATAGACCTTTTCGGCCACGTCCTGGAGCAAGTCAGACATACGATTACTTATAATCACATCAGAATCTTTTTTGAACTGCTCAAGGTCACTCTCAACCCTTGAGTGGAAGAAATCAGATTGATTAAGCGCTGGCTCGTAGATAATCACCTCTATACCTTTCGCTTTTATTCGCTTCATGATCCCTTGAATAGATGACGCCCTAAAATTATCAGAGCCAGACTTCATGATTAAACGGTATATGCCTACCACCTTAGGCACACGCCGAATGATGTCGTCAGCAATAAAATCCTTCCGAGTAGCGTTGGATTCGACGATGGCTTGTATAAGATTTTGCGGAACATCGCGATAGTTTGCTAGCAGTTGCTTTGTATCCTTAGGCAAGCAGTAGCCACCATAACCAAAACTAGGATTGTTGTAGTGAGTGCCGATGCGAGAATCAAGGCTTACACCCTGAATAATCTGCTCACTGTCAAGGCAGTGCGTAGCCGCGTAGGTATCGAGCTCGTTGAAAAATGAGACACGCATAGCCAAATAGGTGTTGGCAAAAAGCTTAATCGCTTCAGCCTCAGTGGCATCAGTAAAAAGAACCGGAACGTCTTTCTTGATGGCGCCTTCTTGGAGCAAACCAGCGAAAATCTTAGCCCGTTCTGAGCGCTCGCCAACCACAATGCGCGAAGGATATAGGTTGTCATAAAGGGCGCGCCCCTCTCGAAGAAACTCAGGCGAGAAGATAAGGTTTGAGGTGCCCAGTGCTTCACGTACCTTAACCGTGTACCCCACAGGGATTGTCGATTTGATGACCATTACAGCGCTTGGATTGATCGCCATTACGTCACTAATCACGGCCTCAATAGAGGACGTATTGAAGAAATTAGTTTCCGCATCGTAATCTGTAGGGGTTGCAATAATGATGTAATCTGCCCCTTCGTAAGCATCTCTCTTGTCGAGTGTCGCCCTGAAGTTCAACGATTCACCCTTTAAGTAACCTTCAATTTCGAGGTCTTGGATCGGGGACTCCTTGCGATTAATCATTGCTACCTTCTCTGGAACGATATCCAAAGCAACCACTTCATTGTGTTGCGAAAGCAATACCCCGTTCGAGAGCCCCACATATCCAGTCCCTGCAATCGCAATTTTCATGAGTTAAAATCCTACTTCAGCAGTTCGATTAATCGCGTTATAACGACAGGTCGTTTGATGGCAACGCCAGATCGGCTATTGCCGGATTACTGTAAGCTAGGTCGAGTCGAAGCCCATCCGCAAGGCGAGTTACGGGGCGCATAAACTCAGCGTCTTCGATCTGCCAAGTGTGATTTGCAGTATTCGCATAGCGGACATGGACGAAATCGTAAGGATCCGCGGAATATATCTGTCGACCTTTTTCCAGCACTCCTTTAGTGAATCGCGAATCCGTACCCTGTCGCACCCGCTCAAACCGCTGATCATCAACTAAGCTTCGGCGCCAAAAAAGCGTGCCACCATGAACACGTGTAAAACCACGATTCTGCTTCTGCTCAAAACGAACGCCGAAAGCGTTCGCAGATTCCACGTAGCAAAAATGCATGGCCTTGCCAGTCAAAGCGACATTCGAAAGATCGGAGTGTTTTAGAGCTAGTTCAGCATTGCGTATATAGTCAGGTCCGTAGTGATCGTCATCGTCAATCTTCGCACATAGATCTGTTTGGCAGTGATCAAGTGCCAAGTTTAAACCATCAGCAAGAAAGGTTTCTTTGTCAGTAATCTGAAGCACTGTGAGGTTCTTCAGCCCGGCAAGTTCACGCCTTACCGTTTCCGTATCGATATGGAATCCGTGAATCACATAAATAACTCGCAAGTCGGGATGAGTCTGCTGCTGCAAGTTGAGCAGAACCTGCGGAACAAATTCGCCGCGTCGAGATACGCAGATCGCAGTAACAGGCTCGAAATTCGACGCCACTGAAGCGCTTTGAGAGTTTCGAATTATATGACCTAAAGGAACCGCCATAATACTAGGCGCACGAAAGCATCGTTTTGCTATTGGGGGAAACGCTAATCGCATGGACCTCCCAGCGGATAACTCACGTTTGTGCCATGCCCTCCAAGAGGCCGCATATTCAGCTCTAGGTTTAGACACTCCCGACTCAGGACTAACACCTAGTTCGGGGTGTCCGGTTAGACTGTCTTCGTGCTCAAGGCAGAGCATTCCTATTTGTCGGAACTCACAGAACTCACTCCCCAGAAGTCGCTCCGCGCGGTCGATAGTCTCGCTGTCAGCGCCAAAGCGCACACAGTCCCAAGAACCAAGCTCAGATTGAAAAAAACTGCGTTCACAAAGCAGCGAAACGGAGGACTTCCGAGTGACTCCATCCCGCGAAAACTTAGCTTTCTCGCCAACACGCACAAACCTACCTTGTAGATCCAAGCGAGCCATCTCAGTAATGCTGGCACGTGGCCTAGGGTTCGCTGCCATCATGGCGTTGTAATGATTTTCCAGGCGTTGTGGTAGAGCCCAATCATCAGCATCATGTCCCGTTATCCAGTCACCGGCCGCCTGCATAAGAGCAATATTTTTGGACACATAGGGCCCGACATTGACTTTATTTCGGAAAATTTTAACCCGACAATCTATCGCAGCAAGATCCAACAACACTGACCAAGTCCCATCCGCTGAACAGTCATCAACTATTAACAGCTCTAGATTGCGCCACGTCTGGTTCAGAATCGACTCAGCAGCCCTGCGAACAGTTCGCTCTGAGTTCCATACAGGCATGATTATCGAGATCAACGGTCCGTCCATTACTGGAGGAAGTGGATCTGAGGCTAATCGATCAAATATATTACCCTTGCCATCCAGCCGAATTGGCGCCGCATTAAACTCCGCGAGATACCCATTCAGTTGGTTCAGCCAGCCTTCCTCATCACCAGCAGCAATGGCCGCATTCGCGCGCAAAACATGGACTGTGTACGCCAGCTCAATTGGCAGGTGAGATTCAGCAAGCGAAATAGCAAGGGCATGATCGCCAGCTTTTGCGATCTCGTTTGCATTCAGCAAGACACGATCAGGATTAGACATGTCAGGGTTGAAATTTGTAGGTAGTTTGACTTTAGGCTTGCCCAATCGTCCAGAGGGGTCTTGGTACTCTACAATGATCGGATTACCGCTAGCTGCATGGCGCTGCATAACCCGATACATAGCCAAGGGCATTTTCACCCAGCTCTTTAGGCGGCGAGTACGACGGTAGAATGAAAGACCAAGTTGGTAAACTAAAGACTGGTAAACAAGTTTGTGGCGCTTGCTAAGCGCGGTTAACTGAGCCTTCAGGTCATCGCGATCACGGGTAACAACGTCTAGCTTCTCTAGGAGGCGGGCTTCAAGCTCCTCGCGGAGTGCGGCCTCCCGTTCCTGTAGGGCCAACATCTGTAAACTAAACTGTTTCTTATCTGCAGTGGAGTTAGCAATCGCAGTATTGAGTTCACTCTCAACTTGCCGTTTTAGCTGATGTAGGCTTTTTTCTCGCAAACGGTAAAAAGCATCAACCAGAGCCTTAGCCTTTACATCACTATTATCGACTGTCATTCCGTTCAAAGCACTCTCTACAGCCAGAGCAACTTCCTGAGCAACTGTAGCGCTTATACCGTTAGTAAAGGCTTTTTCGCCATCTTCTAACTCGGGCGAGTTTTGCACAGGATAAAACAGCGCAGGGGCGTGACGCACATTGCTGAGCATTTTATGCGAATAGTTACCCCCCATAAAATCAATCCACCGCACAAGAGTCTCTTGCTCTTCTACCCGGTCGCCGTCATCCAACAGAACAATCGTTGAGGCCGAGAAGTACTTACGCAACTGAACCACAGCAGGATAACGAGCATGGTGATTTGTCGCAGCGGGCGGCCCATCAACCAAAAGAAAGTCTAGTTGTTTTGGTCCGATCATATTTTCAATCAAATCGTAAGGGAGACCATACCAACGGTAGGTTTGATCACCAATTTTGAGTTCTTCAAGCGGTGCGTATATCAGATCGACATAATGTTGAAGATCGCAAGCCTCTAACAAAGCGCGCGTTTTCTCAAAATATACATAATTATGCTCGAACGACAGGAAGCGTCCCTTGCCCAAACGCTTAATCGCAGATGCGATAACAAGAGTCGATGTGCCTGAGCCGAGCTCGATTATTTTACGTGGTTGTTCGTTAATGACATGCTGGAACAGCCACCATGCAAACTCCGGCGAAATAGACCAACCATCCATAGCCGCTAAAGGTTCGGGCTTATCAAAAACGTGCTGCATCAGCAACTGCTGGTATAAAGCATCCAGTCGAATATTAACTACGGACTCACGAAATCCCTTCTGAAAAGAACTACGTAATTTTTCGAACTGTTTACTTATATCCTGACCAGCCATAACAGAGCCTCTGATGTATACGCAATAAAGCCCGCAATCGGAAACGAAAGCTGGCTAAAAGTGGTGCATTTAAGCTTTAACGATATTCTCAGCTGGATCCAAATAGCGTCCGCGCGAGTCGACAATCAGCTGTGCGTTAGCTTTGAGCATGTCGTAATCAACACTGTCGTGGTCAGTGGCGATCAGTACGCAATCGAAGCTAGCAACTGCTTCAGGCGTCAGCTCAACACTGCTGAGATCGAAGTGATGCTCGCGCATATTAGGAAATGTAGGCACATGGGAGTCGCTGTATTGCACATCCGCCCCCAGATCACGTAAACGCTCCATGATGAATACCGAAGGTGATTCACGCATATCATCAACGTTTTTCTTGTAGGCGATACCCAACACTAACACACGGCAGCCGTTAACCGATTTTTTACGCAGGTTCAGCGCCGCGCCAAGCTTGCTGACCACGTAGTCTGGCATTGCCGAGTTAACCTCACCCGCCAGCTCGATGAAACGCGTGTGCAGGCCATACTCACGGGCTTTCCAGGTGAGATAGAACGGGTCAATCGGAATGCAATGACCGCCCAAACCGGGCCCTGGGTAGTACGGTACAAAACCGAATGGCTTAGTCGCTGCTGCGCGAATAACTTCGTGTATATCGATACCCATCTTGTCAGCAACGATTTTCATCTCATTGACAAGGCCGATGTTGACGGCGCGGTGGATGTTTTCCAGCAGCTTGGTCATTTCAGCAGCGCGGGTGCTCGATACCGGAACTACACGATCAATCACTTGGCCGTAGAGAGCCATACCGACTTCTTGGCAGGCTTCGGTGTCGCCGCCACACACTTTAGGAATGGTGCGAGTGGTGAAGTTAGGGTTACCCGGGTCTTCACGCTCCGGCGAATAAACCAAGAATACGTCTTCGCCAACTTTCAAACCGCGGGAGGCAATGCGCGGCAGCAACTCTTCATCCGTTGTGCCTGGGTAGGTGGTGCTCTCAAGCGACATCACTTGGCCGGCGCGCATGTACGGAATCAGCGAGTCGGTGGTGTCCAGTACAAAGCTGAGGTCGGGCTCACGGTACTTATTGAGCGGGGTCGGCACGCAAAGAACCAGCGCATCAACGTCACTGGCACGCGTAAAGTCAGTGGTAGCTTCAAAGCCTTGGCTAATAGCGCGAGCAATGGACTCAGCAGAGATGTGCTCGATATAGCTGGTGCCTTTAGCAAAGTGGTCCATCTTGGACTGGTCAATATCAAAACCGACCACTTTGTAACCGACCTCAGCGTAGCGTAGCACCAGTGGCAGGCCAACATAGCCCAAGCCAACGATACCGATGACGGCTGACTTATTGTTCAACTTCTCTAGAAGTATTTGTTTCACGTACTTGCTCCACATTCGATTACTTATGAATTCAGCCGCAGTTATGCAACGATAACGCATGCATCATGCCGCGCGTATCCAGTAGCCGCTGCGATAGACCTAATGTAATTTTCTGATCCTTGAACTCACTGTGGTCGACCAAGACCAATAGAACATCTGCACATTTAGCTTCCGCAAACCCCACCAACGGTACATTGATTTCTTGTAGTTCTGTCGGCACTAAGTCTATGTGCGGCTCGACAGCCAGCACTTGCCCTGGGTATTGCTGACCCAAGGACAGAGTTATAGCCATTGCAGGGCTTTCTCGCAGGTCATCAACACCTGCTTTGAAGGCCAAACCGAAACACGCGATTTTGATCGTCTTTGGCTCTCGCCCCGTCAACTGACAGATCTCAGCAACAGCAGCGTTTACCTTGTTAACCACCCATTCTGGTTTACCGTCATTGACTTGGCGCGCCACCTTTATCAAGCGCGCCTCTTCCGGGGCTTGGCTGACAATAAACCATGGGTCAACTGCAATACAGTGGCCGCCGACTCCCGGTCCGGGGTGAAGTATATTGACCCGAGGGTGAAGATTGGCTAGCCGAATTAACTCCCAAACGTTTATTTTGAGCTTGTCACAAATAACTGACAGCTCGTTAGCATAGGCAATATTCACATCTCTGAAGCTGTTTTCGGCAAGCTTGCACATTTCTGCAGTGCGTACATCGGTGATGATGCACTCACCTTCAACAAAGGTTTGGTAGAGTTGCACCGCTGCAGCTGAACACTTAGCGGTCAACCCGCCAATAATCCGGTCGTTCTCGACGAGCTCGCGCAACACATGACCTGGCATTACCCGCTCGGGGCAATGCGCAATGCGAATATCTGACTCTTCGCCGTGGGTCATGGGAAAGCTCAAATCTGGTCTGGCATCGGCAAGCCACTCAGCCATCTGCTCGGTAGCGCCAACCGGTGAGGTTGACTCCAACACAACGAGATCACCTTGCTTCAAAAACGGCGCAATACTCTTGCTTGCCGCCTCGATATAACCCAGATCGGGCTCGTGGTCTGCTTTAAATGGAGTCGGAACGGCAATCAGGAATGCATCAGCGGCTTCTGGCTGAGTTGTCGCGCGCAAATAGCCCGCAGTGACTGCAGCGCAAACAATAATGTCGAGTTGCGGCTCGATGATGTGAATTTCACCCCGATTGATTGTGTCGACAGCATGCTGGTTGATGTCGACACCAATGACGTTTTTTCTTCTAGTAGCAAACACTGCAGCAGTGGGAAGACCAATATAGCCCAACCCAATAACGGAAATTGTTTCGAAACTCATGCTGCATCCTTGGTCGTATTTTTTTTGCTCAAGCTGGCAAGGGCCTCACAGATCCTTGCGCAGGCTTTACCATCGCCATACGGATTAGAAGCAAAACTCATCTCGCGGTAAATATTTTTATCAGTCAGTAACAGGCGAAGATGGCTAATGATTGATTCAACTTCGGTGCCAATCAATTTCACCGTGCCCGCTTCCACGGCTTCAGGTCGCTCAGTGGTGTCGCGCATCACCAGTACCGGCTTACCAAGCGCCGGAGCCTCTTCCTGAATTCCGCCGGAATCAGTAAGAATCAAGTAGGAGCGGCTCATCAGATAAACAAATGGCAGATAATCAAGCGGTTCAATCAAATGAATATTTGAAACACCCGCCAACAGACGATTCACCGGCTCGCGTACATTGGGATTCAAATGCACGGGGTAAACTATTTCAACATCAGGAAAGGCTTTTGCAGTTTCCACCAAGCCCAAACAAATACGCTCGAAACCACCACCAAAGTTTTCTCTACGATGACCCGTGACCAATATAATTCGGTTGCCGGAAGGCAGGAAGCTGAACTGCTCATTAAATTGAGCCTGCAGTGGTGACGCTGGATTATTCAGTTTCTCGACCACGCCCAACAGTGCATCAATAACTGTATTGCCTGTGACGAGTATGGATTCAGGATTAACACTCTCTTTAAGGAGGTTCTGGCGAGCTGTCTCTGTAGGAGCGAAGTGCATCGCTGCCAAGGCACCGGTCAGCTTGCGATTTCCCTCTTCTGGCCAGGGAGAATAAAGATTGTAGGTTCTCAGTCCTGCTTCTACATGCGCTACCGGGATTTGCTGATAGTAGGCAGCCAGAGTTGCCGCGAAGGACGTGGCCGTATCGCCATGCACCAACACAACATCTGGCTTGAATTCACCAAGGACGGCCTTCATCCCTTGCAGAATGGCTGTGGTTACATCAGTTAGATCTTGGCCAGCCTTCATAATGTTCAAGTCGTAATCAGGGACAAGCTCAAATAGTTCGAGCACCTGATCAAGCATGTGTCGGTGTTGGCCGGTAACGCAAACACGTGAAGTGAATCGATAGTCTTTTGCAAGAGTGAGCGCAAGCGGCGCCATTTTGATAGCTTCGGGTCGAGTTCCGAAAACACACAGGGTTTTGAGCATCATAGATATTTGACCCAGAAAATCATGAAAAGGAGTCGAGATGGGGCGGCGCAAAACCGATGAATTGTACTGATATGTCAATATTTTGAATATGATCTTCGTCAAGAAGATCAACGCTATAGCACCAAGATCAAAATAATCACTCGACTGGCATTCAGTGAAAAGACATAAATATCTGACTGTTATGACCTCAACCCCCGCCCCGACAGCCCTTATTTCTTAAGCAACTCTCTAGAAGTGCCAAGAAAGTTTACAAAATCAACTTAGAGCCAAAGGAGCCCCTACATGAGCACCACCCACCCACTGGCAGGCAGCCAGGTTCTGCCGGCAATGCTGGTCGATGTGCCGCGACTGGTCAGCGCCTATTACACCGGCCAGCCGGATCCGGTAGTCAGCGCCCAGCGCGTGGCGTTCGGCACCTCGGGACATCGCGGCTGCGCTTTTGACCTGAGCTTCAACGAGTGGCACGTGCTGGCGATAAGTCAGGCGATCTGCGAATACCGCCAGGCACAAGGCATCAACGGCCCGCTGTTTCTCGGCATCGATACCCATGCCCTGTCGACGCCGGCCAGTGCCAGTGCCGTCGAAGTGCTGGCAGCCAATGGTGTCGAACTGATGCTGTCGCTGCAGGATGAGTACACGCCAACGCCGGCGGTCTCCCACGCCATCCTCTGTTACAACCGCGGGCGCAGCAGCGGCCTGGCCGATGGCATCGTCATCACCCCCTCGCACAATCCGCCGGAAAGCGGCGGCTTCAAGTACAACCCGCCCAACGGCGGGCCGGCGGACAGCGATATCACCCGCTGGATCGAGACGCGTGCCAACCAGCTGCTTGCCAGCGGACTTGCCGGGGTCAGGCGCATCAGTCTGGCCAAGGCTCTGCGTGCCGACACCACCCACCGCCACGACTACCTGCACAGCTATGTCGGTGATCTGCACAATGTCATCGACATGCAGGCGATTGCCGGTTCCGGGCTGCGCCTGGGCGTCGATCCGCTGGGTGGTGCGGGGGTGCACTACTGGTCGGCCATCGCCGAACACTACAACCTGGACCTGCAGGTGGTGAACCAGCAGATCGATCCGACCTTTCGCTTCATGAGCCTGGACTGGGACGGCCGCGTGCGCATGGACCCCTCCTCGGCGTACGCCATGCACAGCCTGATCGGCCTGAAAGATCGCTTTCAGGTAGCTTTTGCCTGCGACCCGGACCATGACCGCCACGGCATAGTCACGCCGGGTATGGGCCTACTGCAGCCGAACAACTACCTGGCCGTCGCTATCGACTACCTGTTCCAGAACCGTCCGCAGTGGCGCGCCGATGCCGCCATCGGCAAGACCGTAGTCAGCAGCGGACTGATCGACCGGGTCAGCCGGAAACTCGGCCGGCGCCTTTATGAAGTGCCGGTGGGCTTCAAGTACTTTGCCGCCGGTCTGTTCGACGGCTCCCTCGGCTTTGGCGGCGAAGAAAGCGCCGGCGCTTCATTCCTGCGTCGTGATGGCACAGTGTGGAGTACCGACAAGGACGGCCTGATCGCGTCGCTGCTGGCGGCAGAAATGACTGCCATCACCGGCAGCGATCCTGGCGCGCGCTACCAGGCGCTGGCACAGGAACTCGGCGAGCCGGTGTCGACCCGCATCGATGCCGCTGCCACGCCCGAACAGAAGCAGCAATTGGGCAAGCTGGCACCGGCGCAGATCCGCTCCACCGAACTGGCCGGGGAAAGTATCCAGAGCATCCTCAGTCATGCGCCAGGCAACGGCGAGGCCATCGGCGGGCTGAAAGTGAGCACCGCCAACGGCTGGTTCGCTGCCCGCCCTTCCGGCACCGAGAACATCTACAAGATCTACGCGGAAAGCTTTCTGGGGCAGGCGCATCTGCAGCAACTGGTCGCCGAAGCGCAACAGATTGTCGATGCAGCTATTGCACCAACCGCTGGCTAAGGACTGGAAAATTCAAGTTCCTGAGCAAAGCGGTTGCCTATATCAGCGCTTGGGCAGGCGTGACTGCAGCATCGGGTCATCCGGATTGATCTCCCAGATGTCGCCGACCACCTGCTGGATCAATGCGGCATCGCGGGTTTCCTGGGCATAGTTGAGCAGCGCCATGCTGGCATTGCGGTTCTGCGGCTGGCGCTTGAGCATCGCCTGCAACTGGGCAATTGCCGCCTCGCGCTGGCCGCTGTCGTGCAGGGCAATGGCCAGTACATAGCCGTATTGCGGGTTCTCCGGCGCCAGCTCGGCAGCCTTGGCAAACGCCTTGATGGCCGCCGGATAATCGCCACTGCGCACCAGCGCAAGTCCTTCGGCGTGATACAGCAGGGCCTCGTCCGGGTTGCGCTGCAAGGCGTCAGCCAGCAGTTGCCGGGCTTCCTGCGGATTGTTCTGTTCCAGCAGTTGCGACAGGCTGACCAGCGCCGGCAGGAAGTCCGGATCGCGCTGCAGGGCAGCACGCAGGCTGGCCTCGATCTGCGCATTGCGCCCGCTGATCTGGTACAGGCTGGCCAGGTTCATGTTGGCTTCGCCGCGTTCCAGCAGCTGCAACTGTACCTGTTCATATTCATCCAGAACCTGCTGCCAGAAGGCCGGCGTCAGGTTCTGCCGTGCCTCGGGCGGTTGCTGGGCCAGCTCCCAGGTGGCGGCCAGACGCACCGCCAGCACCGGATCGCGCAGCAGTGCCGGCAGCAACTGGCCGATCTGCTGCGGCGCGGCCATGCCCGGCAAGGCACGTACGGCGGCTTCGCGCACCTGGGGGTCGGGGTCCTTGAGAGCACTGCTGATCTGCTTCAACGCCGGTGCCGAGGGATAACTGGCCAACTCGGTAAGCAGTGCGGCTCGGCGCAGGGCTGGCAGATCGGTGCGCTGCAACTGCGTCAACAAGCCGCGCGCGGCGCCACTGGAGCCACGCCGCGCCGCATCCAGCGCTACGGCATAGCCACCATCGTGCGGTTTGGCAGCCGGATACCAGGCATTGAACTGTTCGATCAGCCGTGCGGATTTGGTTTCCCGGTGGCAACCCTGACAGGCATCCGGCGTTCCCAGAGCGGCAGACTGGGCAGGATTGGGCACGCTAAAACTGTGATCGTGACGGAAATCATTACCCATGTAGAACTTGCCCGGCATGTGGCATGCAGTGCACTGCGCGGCCGCACTGCCGGCCGGGTGATGGGTGTGCGCCGGACTGTCGTAATCCCTGGCTTGCAAGCCTGCCCCGTCGACACCAGGCACCGCGGTCTTGCCGGCCGGATTGTGGCACTGGGTACACACCGCATTACCTTCCAGCTTCAGCTTGGTGCTGTGCGGGTTGTGGCAGTTGGTGCAGGCCACGCCCTTGGCGAACATCTTGCTCTGGGTGAAGGAGCCGTACTCGAACACTTCGCCCTTGATCCTGCCGTCCACCTCGTATTGCGTCGAGGTCAGATCACTGGGCAGGTAGTCGTCGAGCAAAGCGGCGGAATGCTGATAGCCATCACCCAGCGGGCTGCGCAGTGCATGGCAGCGCGCACAGACCTGTACCTGACCACGGTTGTCGGTCTTGCTCAGCAATGGCTGCTCAAAACCTTTTGCAGACGCATTCTGCTCGCCTTTTTCTGCCCAGGCCAGGTGCCCGGAAGCCGGGCCATGGCAGCTCTGGCAACCCACGCCAAGGGCCTGCCAATGGCTGGCAAAACTGTTGTTTTTCGCGTCGAAGTTGCGCTTGAAGCCGGTGGTGTGGCACTCGATGCACATGTAGTTGGCATTCTGCGCAGTCTTGGTCCAGTGCAGCGGGTCACTGGCATCGATGCCCTGACCGGGGTACAGATGGAACCAGGCCTGCTTTTGCGTATCCCAGGCCACGCCGAGGGGTTGCAGATGGCCGCCGGGCAGTTCCAGCAGGTACTGCTGCAGCGGCTCCAGGCCGAAGGTATAGGCCACCTTGAAGTCCGCCGGCTGCCCGTCCGGGCCGGGCGTATTGACCCAGAAAGCATCGTCCTTGCGGAAGAAGCGCGTGGTTTCCTTGTCGCTGCTGAAGGTCACATCATTGAAGTCACCCAGCACCGTTTGCGCGTTCGGCTCCTGCATCGCCAGATGATGGTGCGAGCCTTGCCACTGTTTGACCGGCTCCGCATGGCAGCCCTGGCAAGCCTGCTCATCGACCATTTCCAGCGGTTGCGGGCTGGCTGGCGCTACATGCACCGGGGTCTGCGGCGACGATACGGGCATAAACCAACCCGGCTGGGCCCACCAGGCCAGGCTCACCAGCAAGAGCAGCAGCAGGCCTGTTGGCAGCAACCAGCCACGCCACGCAGGCTTTACCGGTGTACCACTGGAAACAGACGGGGAAACAGTGCTCTGGGGGTTCTTGCGTTTGTTCTTTGACATCGGAAGCCTTGGCTGCAACGGTTGCGGCGGGGTTCAGAGCATCGCGAGCGGCACGCCATACGTCAACCCGAAATTGCACGGCAGGCTGCTGGCAGCTGCTCCGCAGCTAATTGCCGGACATAAAAAACCGGGGCCGTGGCCCCGGTTTTTGCTATTGCAGTGACAACCCGGAGTTACTCTTGGGCGGGGTTGTTCTGCGGTTTGATTTCCTGCATGGCCTCCATCACCTTGCTCAGGTTGAAACTGCCGGGCTTCATGCGCGGCGGAAACTCCTTGAAGCTCTGCATCCACTGCGCCACATAACCGGCGGACGGAGCGATCAGGAACATGTGATCGACAAACCAGGCGTTGTAGCCCATACCTTCTTCGCGTGCCCGCTCGAAGGGATCCATACGCAGGTTGGCCAGAATCGGTGCACGCAATTCGGCGAACGGCTCGATCCAGACATTCAGACCATGGGCCTTCTGCACCAGAAAGGTGGTTTTCCAGTCGCCCAGACGCAAGGCCGCCACACTGCCATCATCCGTCCAGTAGATGAACTCCTTGCGTGGCCACTCCCCTTCACCCTTGAGCGCCGGCAGCAGGTTGTAACCATCCAGATGCACCTTGTAGGTGGTGCCGCCGACATTCTTGCCCTTGAGCAGTTCTTCCTTGACGTTCGGCTCACCGGCTGCAGCCAGCAGGGTGCTGAGCATGTCTTCGTGGGAGCCGATGTCGTTGATGATGGTGCCGGGCTTGATCACCCCGGGCCACTTGATCAGTGTCGGTACGCGATAGCCACCTTCCCAGTTGGTGTTCTTCTCGCCACGGTAGCGGGTGGAGCCGCCATCCGGCCAGCTCATGGTCTCGGCGCCGTTGTCGGTCGAGTACATGACGATGGTGTTATCCGCCAGACCCAGCTCATCAACCTTGTCCAGCAACTGGCCGACCATGGCGTCATGCTCGAGCATGCCGTCGGCATAGATGCCGTAGCCGGACTTGCCTTCCGACTCAGGCTTCAGGTGGGTCCAGATATGCATACGGGTTGAGTTCCACCAGAGGAAGAACGGCTTGTCGGCCTTGTGTGCGCGCTCCATGAAGTTCAGCGCCGCAGCGGTTACTTCCTCGTCAACGGTTTCCATGCGCTTCTTGGTCAGCGGGCCGGTATCTTCGATCTTGCCGTCAGCAGTGGACTTGATCACACCACGCGGGCCGAAGCGCTTTTTGAATGCCGGATCCTTCGGATAATCCGGATGCTCGGGTTCCTGCTCGGCATTCAGGTGATACAGGTTGCCGAAGAATTCGTCGAAACCATGGTTGGTCGGCAGCATCTCGTCGCGGTCACCCAGGTGGTTCTTGCCGAACTGGCCGGTCATGTAGCCCTCGGCCTTGAGCAGCCCGGCTATGGTCGGATCCTTCTTGTTGATGCCTTCCGGAGAGCCGGGCAAACCGACCTTGGTAAGGCCGGTGCGGATCGGCGACTGGCCGGTAACGAAAGCCGCGCGGCCGGCAGTACAGCTCTGCTGGCCATACCAGTCGGTGAACAGCGCACCCTCTTTGGCAATGCGGTCGATATTCGGCGTGCGGTAACCCATCTGGCCCATGTTGTAGGCACTGATGTTGTACTCACCGATGTCATCCCCCCAGATCACCAGAATGTTGGGCTTCTTGTCGGCCGCCTGGGCGGAGGCCAGCACGCCCAGACCAAGGCCTATGGCAAGGGCAACGTTTTTCAGTTTCATTGTCAGTCTTCCTCTTGCAGCTCTTTTTGAGCATGGATTATCTACTGTGTGTTCCGGTTACACCCGACAGGATAGACGGCATTTCCGGTCTTCAACAATTTTCAAGATTGTGCGCTGCGAATCATGTCCACTGCCTTTTCGGCAATCATGATGGTCGGCGCATTGGTGTTGCCACCGGTCACCGTGGGCATGATCGAGGCATCCACCACACGCAGCCCTTGCAGACCGTGCACCCGCAACTGCGCATCGACTACGGCCAGCGGGTCGGAAGCCGGACCCATCTTGCAGGTGCTGGTAGGGTGGTACTGGGTGTCGGCGCGAGCGCGGATGTCGGCGATGATGCCGGCGGTGTCATCACGCTGTACCGGGTACAGCATCTTGCCGCGCCATGGCTGCAGCGGGCTGCTCTGCAGGATGTCCATCTGCAGTTGCACGCCCTTGACCAGCAGATCCAGATCACGCTCGTCGGCGAGGAAGTTGGGGTCGATTTTCGGCGCCACCCGTGGATCGGCACTGGCCAGTTTGACCGTGCCGCGGCTATACGGGCGCAACACTTCGATATGGCAGGAAAAACCGTGGCTGGTGTGCAGCTTGCGACCGTGATCGTCGACCAGCGCCACCACGAACACCAATTGCAGGTCGGGCACGCTGACATCCGCCGCCGAGCGGACAAAGGCACCTGCCTCGGCGATCGAACTGGCAATCACTCCGGTACGCTGCTTGTGCCACTCATAGGCACCCTTGGCCATTTTCACCGTGCCGCGTGCCGAGATGCCGAAGGTATCGCTGTCACTGGGTGCGATATAACTCTGCACCTGATCGATATGATCCTGCAGGTTCTCGCCCACACCGGGCAGGTCATGTACGACCGGAATACCCAGCGCCTGCAGCTCCTTGGCCGGGCCGATACCCGACAACTGCAGCAGATGCGGCGAACCAAAGGCGCCGGCGCTGAGGATCACTTCGCGGCGCGCGCGCACTTCCTTCAACTCGCTGCCCTGATAGTAGGCGATGCCACGTGCGCGCTTGCCTTCCATGATGATCCTGGCCGACAACGCATGGGTCTTCACGCACAGGTTGGGCCGTGACAGGTTTGGCGTGAGGTAACCCTTGGCCGCGCTGCAACGCTCACCGTTCTTCTGTGTCACCTGGTAGAGGAACGAACCGAACTGATCAACGCCGTTGTAGTCGCGCGATTGTGGAATACCGTTCATCACCGCGGCATCGACAAAAGCCTTGCTCAGCGCGCTCGGGTTGCGCAGTTCGGCCACATTCAGCGGGCCGCCGGCCCCGTGGTACTCGCTCTCGCCGTGGGTCTCGTTGTTTTCCGCACGCTTGAAGTACGGCAGCACTTCATCGTAAGACCAGCCGGGATTGCCCAGGCTGGCCCAGTGATCGTAGTCCCAGCGGTTGCCGCGCACATAGAGCATGGCATTGATCGAACTCGAACCACCCAGGGTCTTGCCGCGCGGCTGATAACAGACGCGGTTGTCCATGTGCTTCTGTGGCACGGTATCGAACGCCCAGTTGTTGTAGGAGGTGGCGACCATGGCCACGAAGCCGGCCGGCGCATGGATAAATATGCTTTTGTCCGGCCCGCCGGATTCCAGCAGGCAAACCGACACCGCCGGATCTTCAGTCAGGCGGCTGGCCAGTACGCTGCCCGCCGAACCGGCGCCAACGATGACGTAATCGAATTCTTCGCTACTCACAGTGCACTCCTTTTTGTTATGTAAACTCGCATTAAGCACTATGACCCGGCACTGACCCGCCGGATCGTCGATGGTCAGCCGAAAAGCGGGAAACGGCGCTTCTTCGCCAGCCGGTCCATGCCGGCCTGGATACGGCTTTCGACTTCCGCATAGATCCGGTTGACGTAGTCCTCGTCATCGGCTTTTGCAGGGTCGCTATCAAGATAGATGGGCTCCAGCAACTCGGTACGGATTTTTGCCGGCAGCGGAATGTGCTGCAGCGGCAACAGATGCAAAGCTACACCGAAAGGCATGCTGAAGGTAATCGGGGCAACCTCGACGCGCATCCGCTCCTTGAGCTTGAGCAGTTTGGCCAGACCGCGCCCCTCGGAGAGCACGAACAGCGTGTCATGCCCGCCGATAGTGGCGACCGGCACGATGGGCACGCCACTGCGAATCGCCAGCCTGATGAAGCCCTTGCGCCCGCCGAGTACCGCCTGATCGCGCTTGGTCCATTTGCGGTACGCATCAACCTCGCCACCGGGCCAGAGAATCACATCATCGCCGCGCTGGAACGCCGCCTGAATACTTTCACCCGAGGGCGAAATAGTCCCCATACGACGAAAATATCGGCCGAGCAGCTTGTTCTGCATCAGCACATCATGGGCCGTGGCATGCAAGGTGCGTGATCCCTGAAAATGCCGCCACCAGGCCATGTTGACGGTCCAGGCATCCATTGTCAGCGGGCCGCCGGAGTGCACGCCAATCAGCAAGGAAGGCTGTGCCGGTAATTTATCCCAGCCAGCAATTTCCAGACGGAAGTAATACTGCATCAGCCAGTCCCATAGCCCTGCCTGCTTTTGCATCAGCAGCGGATCAGGCCCATACAGGCCTTCTGCGGCGCGAGCCGCAGTGGCTCTGCCGGGAGTACTTACTTTACGGGTAACCGGCTTCTTCGCCACAACCGCAGGTTTGCGGGTGACCGTCGCTGATTTTATTGCCTTGCTTTTCACCGCCTTAGTGGCCATTGGCCTACACCTCCGTGAAGGAGTAACTGGATTTTTGGAATGCACATTTTCAATGTGCATTGCACTGCCGTCCAATGCATAATCTTTAGATACTTAATGCACAGGACGCATGGCATGGATCTGAAGCGCATTCGTCACGCCCTGGCGCTGGCCGAAGAAATGAATTTCATCCGCGCTGCCGAAAAAGTGCACCTCAGCCAGCCGGCCTTCAGTCGCAGCATTCAGGCTCTGGAAAATGAACTGGGCTTACCGCTGTTTGATCGCAGCAAGCAGGGTCTGGCGATCACCGCAGTCGGCGCCCAGTTCCTCGCCCGCGCCAGACGCCTGGCCCATGAGGCACGCAATCTGGAGCGCGACATGGCGCTGACCCGTAACGGCGAAATTGGTCAGGTGAGCTTTGGTTTCGGCCCACTTCCGGCGGCCAGCATGGCGCCAAAATTACTGCAGCAGTTGCGCCAAGGACGGGCGGAATTCCGTGTTTCCTTGCTGGTGAACAATTCAGCGCATCTGCTGACCAGCCTGCTCAATGAGGAGATAGAGTTCTTCATCGCGGACACCCATGACATTCAGGCTGGCAGTGAAATAGCTGTAACCCCGCTGACCAGACAGCACGGCCCGTTTGTTTGCCGGGCAGGCCATCCGCTGCTGGCACTGGACAACCCGCAACTGCAGGATCTGCTGCCCTACCGCTTCGCCTCGCTGAACATTCCCAAAGACCACGCCGACCTGCTGCACCATGTGTTTGGCGTCGCGCCGGATCAGCCACTGCCGGTGGTGCTGGAGTGCGATGACATCAGCGTCCTGACCCAGGTTGTGTGCAATGAGGAGCTGATCCTGATCATCTCGCACGCAGCTGTCGCCAGAGAGATAGCTGCCGGACTGTTGTGCCCGCTGCAGGTGGATGGCATGCCGCCGCTGTTTGCCGAAATGGGTATCGTGCAATTGCGCGGCAGGACACTGTCGCCCGCTGCGCAGCTGGTTATTGGCACGCTGCAGGAACAGATACTGATTGATCAGGTTGCAAACTAGCTACGTAGAAGCCGCACAGTTCCCCTGATCGAATCCAGTCCCGGGCTGGCTGGCGATGCTCAGCACACTTCACAACATACAAGCATGCGCCTGACCGGAGCGGGAACGGCCAGCACCGGTGAACTGGCGCTTGCCTGCTGCAATTTCCCGGCTGGGGAAATGACCTGTCCCGCCTGGAGCCGGCAAGGGTCCATTTATTCCTGAACCGCCTCAGTCCATTGGCAGCGCGGTGATGCGCCCTACCGTGTCATCAGCTGAAAAATAGACCACGATGGTTGGCTGGGTATCGCCGCGGTTGTAAACCCATTGCTCGCCTTCCTTGCTGGTTGGCTCACCGCACCAGCTCAAAACGTCAGCCTTGGCTGCTCCGGTTTCAACCAGATTGGTGCCACAGCGCAAATCGGTATCCGTGCCGTCTTCGGCAAACGATGGAGTAGCTGCCAGCAGTGCTGCGAGCGGCAACAGAAAATGCAAAGCTTTCATGGGAGATTCCTTGTTCTCGGTTTGGCACGCCCGCAGGATGCAGGTCAGCCGTTCAGCGTAATGCGCCACCGATTTCAAGATAGTCAAGCGCGCAACAACTTGCAGCGGCAAGCGCTGGGAAAAAACCAGGCCCGCCGCCCAATCCGGGCGAGTGAACATCAGCGCCATAAACATCCGGCTATTTATCCGGCTATTGATTGCGAATTCATCCGCCAGATCAGCTAGGGTCATTAGCTGACCACCAGCCCCGGACACTCAGGAGACCCCCATGGCCCGTGCAGAATCGATCCCGCGCGACAAGGACAACAACTACAGTGAAGAACAGGCCAGACGCCGGCGTACCTTCATCACCGAAAAAACCGGCGCCGAACTGCCCAGCCTCGCCAGCTACAGCATTGATCCGCAAGTGACCCAGGGCAATATCGAGAACTTCATCGGCTGCGTACAGATGCCGCTGGGCCTGGCCGGACCGATACATATCACCGGTGAGCATGCGCGTGGCGACTTCTACATTCCCATGGCCACCACCGAGGGCACCCTGCTGGCCAGCTACAGCCGTGGCATGCGCGCCATCAGCGAAAGCGGCGGGGTGAAGACCACGGTGGTCAAGCATTCCATGCAGCGCGCCCCGGTATTCCTGTTCGCCGATGCAATGCAGGCCCGCGAATTCGGTGCCTGGCTGGTCAGCCGGTTCGACGCGATCAAGGCCGCCGCCGAAACCACCACGCGCAGCGGCAAGCTGTTCGAAATCGAGCAGTACCCGGTGGCCAACATGCTCTACACGCGCTTCTGCTACACCACCGGCGATGCCGCCGGGCAGAACATGACCAGCAAGGCGACCTTTGCCGCCTGCGAATGGATCAAGGCCAACCATCCGGATCAGCCACGCTACATCCTCTCCGGCGCCATCGACACCGACAAGAAACACTCGGCGATGAACATGATCCAGACCCGCGGCAAGCGGGTGATTGCCGAGTTCACCCTGAAGCGCGAAGTGGCCCGCGACCTGCTGCGCATCGATACCGCACAGCTCTATCGCTACCGGCAGATTGCCGCTGTCGGCGCCTTGCAGGCCGGCTCGGCCTACAGCGGCGCGCACGCCGCCAATGGCATTGCTGCGCTGTTCATTGCCACCGGTCAGGATGCCGCCAACGTGGCCGAATCCCACGGCGGCATCACCTACGGCCAGCTATTGGAGAATGGCGATTACTACTGGTCGGTAACGCTACCGGCGCTGATCTGTGCCACCCACGGCGGCGGCACCGGCCTGCCGAGCCAGCGCGAGTGTCTGCAGATACTTGGCTGTGTCGGCACCGGCAAAGCCGACAAGCTGGCGGAGATCATTGCTGCAGTGGTGCTGGCCGGCGATGTCTCGCTGACCTCGGCGGTGCTGGCCGGCGACTGGGTAAGCAGCCACGATGCCCTGGGACGCAACCGCTGAGGCACTCAGCCGTGGCCGTTGCGCAGATAGGCCAGCCAGTAGACGCCGGCCACCAGCAAGGTTCCCCCGACTATATTGCCTGCCGTAGCCGCCAGCAGATTGCCGGCGGCAGCGCCCGGGGAAATCGAGCTTTGCGCATCCAGCAGCATGGCAAAGGGTAAAAAGAACCAGTTGGCGATCGAGTGCTCGAAACCCAGCGCGACAAAGGCCATCACCGGGAAGATCACCGCAAGAATCTTGTCGGTGACACTGTGTCCACCCATCGCCAGCCAGACCGCCATGCACACCAGCGCATTGCACAGGATGCCGCGACTGAAGGTTTCCAGCAGGCTCAGCTCGCCTTTGCCACGGGCAATCGCCAACGCTGTTTCACCCACCGCGCCATTGCCCATGGCAGCGCTATCCGCCAGCAATACCAGCGCCACCGTGCCCAGACAACCGAGCACATTGCCCAGATAGGACAGCACCCAGTTACGCAGCAAAGCCCGTGAACTGATGCGCCTGCTGGCCCAGGCCATGGCCAGCAGGTTGTTGCCGGTAAACAGCTCGGCGCCTGCGACTATCACCAGCACCAGCCCCAGGCAGAAACCCAGTCCGCCGAGCAAGCGTGTGACACCAAAGCCCAGCTGGCTGTCGGTGATCACTACGGTGAACAACAGGGCTGCCAGTGAGATGAAGGCACCGGCCAATAACGCCAGCACAAAGACTGTCAGTGAGTCGGCATTGGCCTTGCTGACACCCATCGTCTCGATTTTCAGGGCAATTTCTTTCGGGGCATAGGCATCCATCGATGCAAGCGGATTGTCCACTCTTCAGCTCCTGGTTATGTGCATAGCAACCACTGTGCACCAGCCAGCAGCTTCAGCGCCAGTCCGCAGACCCGGGACAAACCTGTTCAGCCAGCCAACCACCCCGGGCGCAACAGGCAGGCTGCCTGATCTGCCTTCTGGCTGCCTGCGACTGCAGCAATCTACTCAGTCAACTTTCAGAACCAGTTTGCCAAGATTCTCGCCACTGAAGAGTTTCAACAGGGTTTCCGGGAAGGTCTGCAGCCCTTCGACAATGTCTTCCTTGCTCTTGATCTTGCCGCTGGCCAGCCAGCCACCCATCTCCTGTGCGGCCTCGGCAAAACGCGGCGCATAACTCATCACCACCATGCCTTCCATGCGCGCACTGTTGACCAGCAGGCTCAGATAGTTTGCCGGCCCCTTGACCGCCTGCTTGTTGTTGTACTGGCTGATCGCGCCACACAGCACCACCCGGGCCTTGTGCGCCAGCCGGGTGAGCACCGCGTCGAGGATGTCACCACCGACATTATCGAAATACACATCGACACCCTTGGGGCATTCGCGTTTGAGGCCGGCGCTGACATCTTCGTTTTTATAGTCGATGGCACCGTCGAAGCCGAACTCGTCGATCAGTGTTTTGCACTTGGCCGCACCACCGGCAATACCCACCACGCGACAGCCCTTGAGCTTGGCGATCTGCCCGGCAATGCTGCCAACCGCACCGGCCGCTCCGGAAATCACCACGGTTTCACCGGCTTTCGGCTGCCCCACATCGAGCAACGCGAAATAGGCGGTCATGCCGGTCATACCCAGCGCCGACAGATACAAGGGCAGCGGCGCGCGACTCGGGTCGACCTTGTAGAACCCTTTTGGCTTGCCCAGAAAGTAATCCTGCACGCCCAGTGCGCCGTTGACGTAATCACCCACGGCAAAGTCGGCATGCCTGGACGCGACTACCTTGCCGACGCCGAGCGCGCGCATTACCTCACCGATCCCGACCGGTGGAATGTAGGACTTGGCATCGTTCATCCAGCCACGCATGGCCGGGTCGAGCGACAGATATTCGTTGCGAACCAGAATCTCGCCTTCAGCGGGCTCGCCCACGGCAGTTTCTGCATAACTGAAGGTTTCCCGGTCAGGCAGACCCAGCGGGCGGCGGGCTAGCAGAAACTGACGGTTGATTTGCGCAGTCATGGAAAAATCTCCTGGATGGTTAGGCAGAAGTTGCCAACACTCTCTGATAGCCCTCTACACGCTTCAGGGCAAGTGTTTCCCTTCAAGCGAATAGCGGCGGATCGATACAGGTGATGCAATAAATTGCCGGTGGACGGCTCGTTCAATTTGCCCGCACCGCGCTGCTCTGCTAGTGTCGCGCCGGTTGCCCGAGCGCCGAGACCCTGCTGATGGCCCGCAAGAAAAGCACACCCGATTTCGAACAATCCCTGGCTGAACTGCAAGCGCTGGTAGAGCGCCTTGAGAATGGCGAGCTGTCCCTTGAGGACTCCCTGACCACCTTCGAGCAAGGCATCCGCCTCAGTCGCGAGTGCCAGACGGCGCTGCAACAGGCCGAGCAGAAAGTACAGATTCTGCTGGAACACGACGGCGAGCTGGCCGAGGCACCCTTCAGCCCGGATGCTGATGCATGATTGCAGGCTATCAACAGCGCTGTCAGGCCCGCGTCGATGCCGCTCTGGAACCGCTTTTCCACGCCCCACGCACAGACCTGCAACCGCTCTATGCCGCCATGCGCTACAGCGTGTTCAACGGTGGCAAGCGCATTCGCCCGCTGCTGGTCTATGCCGCCTGCGAGGCACTCGAAGGCCAACCGCAACAGGCCGATGCCGCCGCCTGCGCGGTCGAGCTGATTCATGCCTATTCACTGGTACATGACGATCTGCCGGCCATGGACGACGACGACCTGCGCCGCGGCCAACCGACCACACACAAGGCCTTTGATGAAGCCACTGCCATTCTCGCCGGTGATGCCCTGCAAAGTCTGGCGTTTGAAGTGCTGGCCGATCCGCAACTGAACGCCCACGAAGCCGAAACCCGCCTGGCCATGCTCGGCAGCCTCAGCCGCGCAGCCGGCCCGGCCGGCATGGTCGGCGGCCAGGCGATTGACCTTGGCGCAGTCGGCAAACAGCTCGACCAGCAGGCACTGGAACAGATGCACCGGCACAAAACCGGCGCGCTGATCGAGGCCAGCGTGGTACTCGGCGCCCTGGCCAGCGGCAAGGCCGATCCGGTCAGTCTGAAGGCCTTGCAGCGCTATGCCGCTGCGATCGGTCTGGCGTTCCAGGTGCAGGACGACATTCTCGACGTGGAAAGTGACACCGCGACGCTGGGCAAACGCCAGGGCGCCGATATTGCCAGAGACAAACCGACCTACCCTGCCCTGCTCGGCATGCCCGCTGCCAAGGCCTATGCACTCGAACTCTGCGAACAGGCGTTGCATGCCCTGCGTCCGCTGGGCAGCAGCGCGGAAGCGTTGCGCGATCTGGCGCGGTTTATCGTGCAGCGCCGCAGCTAGGGGCAAGACATAGCAAAAACGGGCGCTTGCAGCGCCCGTTTTGTTATTCCCTGTCAGTCAGCAATCCGCCAGCAGCGACGTTACTCTTCGTCAAACTGGTAGCTGCCCGGCGCCAGATTATCAAACCGCGTGTACTTGCCGAGGAAGGCCAGTTTGATCGCACCGATCGGGCCGTTCCGCTGCTTGCCGATGATGATTTCGGCAACGCCCTTGTACTCGGTTTCCGGGTTGTATACCTCGTCGCGGTAAACAAACATGATCACATCGGCGTCCTGCTCGATCGCCCCCGACTCACGCAAGTCGGAGTTCACCGGACGCTTGTTCGGTCGCTGTTCCAGCGAGCGGTTGAGCTGCGACAGCGCCACCACCGGACAATTGAATTCCTTGGCCAGCCCCTTCAGCGACCGGGAGATTTCGGAAATCTCGTTGGTGCGGTTTTCGCCGCCCTTGCCGCCCAGCTGCATCAGCTGCAGGTAGTCGACCATGATCAGCCCCAGTTCGCCGTGCTCGCGCACCAGGCGCCGGGTACGCGCACGCATCTCCGACGGCGAAATACCCGCCGTGTCGTCGATGAACAGCTTGCGGTCCTTGAGCAGATTGACGGCCGAGGTCAGCCGCGGCCAGTCGTCTTCATCGAGCCGGCCGTTGCGCACCTTGGTCTGGTCGATACGCCCGAGCGAGGAGATCATCCGCATGATCAATGAGTCGCCGGGCATTTCCAGCGAGTACACCAGCACCGCCTTGTCGCCGCGCAGTACCGCACTCTCCACCAGATTCATGGCAAAGGTGGTTTTACCCATCGAAGGTCGCCCGGCAACGATGATCAGATCAGCCGGTTGCAGGCCACTGGTCTTCTCGTCCAGATCGGTGAAACCGGTGCTGATGCCCGTGATGCCGCCGTCGCTGTTGAACAGGGTATCGATGCGGTCAATGGTCTTGGTCAGCAAATCGTTGACGAAGACCGGGCCGCCGGATTTGGGCCGGGCTTCGGCGATCTGGAAGATCATGCGCTCGGCTTCATCGAGCACTTCATTGCCGCTGCGGCCCTGCGGGGCATAGGCGCTGCTGGCGATATCGTTACTGACGCCGATCAACTGCCGCAACGTGGCGCGCTCGCGGATGATCTGCGCGTAGGCCTTGATGTTGGCCACCGACGGGGTGTTTTTTGCCAGCTCGCCCAGATAGGACAGACCACCAACCTGCGCCAGCTGGCCTTCCTTGTCCAGTTGCTCGGACAGGGTGACCACGTCAAACGGGTGATTGCGGTCCGCCAGCTTTTTAATCGCCCGAAAGATCAGGCGGTGATCATGCCGGTAGAAGTCGCCATCGGAGACCTGATCGAGCACCCGCTCCCAGGCATTGTTGTCGAGCATCAGACCACCCAGCACGCCCTGCTCCGCCTCGATCGAGTGCGGCGGCACCTTGAGCGCGGAAGTCTCCAGGTCGTATTGCTCGGGGATGCTGATATCGTTCATGGCTAGCTGATCCGTTCGACGGACGGGAATTACCGTGAAGTTCGTTCGACCCTGCGGACTGCTACAGCGTAAATACGCAACAGGAAGCAACGAGTATCGCGGCTAAAAATTCTGGACTGAAAAGACAACGGGCACGGCATCGCTTGCGCAATGACGTGCCCGATTGTCAACAGGCTGGCGCTTGTGCGCAAGCCTGCCGGACGAATGACTTAAGCAGCCACCACGATCACTTTGACGATTGCTTCAACATCGGTGTGCAGATGCACATCAACATCAAACTCGCCAAGGTGACGGATAGTGCCGTTCGGCATACGTACTTCGCTTTTCTCTACTTCAACGCCGGCAGCGGTGATGGCATCAGCAATATCATGCGTACCGATCGAACCGAACAGCTTGCCTTCTTCACCGGCTACCGCAGAAATGGTGATCTGCAGCTCGGTCAGCTGGGCAGCGCGAGCTTCGGCTTCAGCCTTCTTCGCGGCAGCTGCTTTTTCCAGCTCGGCACGACGCAATTCAAAAGCAGCGACGTTTTCCGCAGTAGCGGCGGCAGCCTTGCGTTGCGGCAGCAGGTAGTTACGACCGTAACCGGCCTTGACATTCACTTTGTCGCCCAGGTTGCCCAGGTTGGCGATTTTTTCCAGCAGAATGACTTCCATTTGAGTCTTACCTCTTAACTTTTAACCTTCACCATTCGCTGGGCCTGCTCCAGAGTCTGAAACCAGACGCCCGCGAAAATCAATCAGACTGTCGACTACGGCCAACACCACCAGTAACGGATAAACCAGCTGCATAAACAGCAGCAGCGATACATACAGCCCCACCAGCCAGAACCGCGCCAGCTTGCCCTTTGTGACCAGCCCGTGCAGTAGCGCCATACCGGCAAACACCAGCGGAACACTGCACAGCGGCATCAGCATGGCCAGTTCGACGCCAAAATTCGGCGCTACCAGCATGACCAGCAACAACCCGATGGCCATCGGTGCCGGGAGTCGCAGTGCGCGAAATTCGCGACCAAAACCGCCCGGGTTGTACAGTTGTGCCTGCCAGTAGCGACCCAGCAACAGGGCCAGCAAGCTTACAATCTGCAACACCGCAGCCATCAGACCGACCATCACCGGTGCCAGCAGGCTATCCAGTTTGGCCTGTTCAGCTGCCGTGAGCTGCTCGTAAACACCTTCGAGCATCTTCGGCAACAGAGCCTGTAACTCGCTTACCGTGGCGGCAATCAGCTCACCGAACTGCGATCCCAGCACCAGGCTGTAGATCACGCCCAGACCGATGCTGAGCATCAACACCCGGGGCCACGACGTGCTGGTGCGCAGCACCAGAGCCAGACCCAGCGTGCCAAGCAGCACCAGCAGGGTGCGCGGTTCGCCGAAATACCACCAGACCAGTGCCGGCAACATCGCCCATACGAGGATGCCCAGGGCATCACTCAGACCACGTCGCAACAACACCAGACTGCCTGCCGCAGCACTCAGCCAGAACAACATCGGCAGAGCCGCAGCAGCTGCTACCACGAGGGTAGCCTGCATGCGGCCGCGCATGATGAAGTCAGCCAGGGCGCGCATGCGTTTATCCTTTACCTGTGACGTCTAGCCGCAATCAACGACCGTGGCTGTCGGTGTAGGGCAGCAGAGCCAGGAAACGGGCGCGCTTTATAGCGGTGCCCAGCTGACGCTGATACTTGGCTTTGGTACCGGTAATACGGCTAGGAACAATCTTGCCGGTTTCGGAAACATAGGCTTTCAGCGTGTTGAGATCCTTGTAATCGATCTCTTTCACGTCTTCGGCAGTGAAACGGCAGAATTTACGACGACGGAAGAAACGTGCCATGGAGTGGCTCCTCTATAGATCCGTGAATTACTCGTCAGCGTTATCGCTGTCGTCACCGTCACTGTCACCGTCATCGGTGCTGGTTTCGGTTTCAGCGTTATCGCTTTCAGGACGCTCGCGGCGCTCGCGGCGCTCGCTGCGATTTTCCTCAGCCTTCATCATCTCGGACGGGCCAACTTCGGCTTCGTCGCGACGGATGACCAGGTTGCGGAGCACGGCATCGTTATAGCGGAAGTTGTCTTCCAGTTCGGCCAGGGCCTTGCCGGTGCACTCAACATTCAGCATCACGTAGTGAGCCTTGTGCAGATTGTTGATTGCATAGGCCAGTTGACGACGGCCCCAATCTTCCAGGCGGTGAACCTTGCCGCCGTCTTCTTCGATCAGCTTGGTGTAACGCTCGACCATGCCGCCGACTTGCTCGCTCTGATCCGGGTGGACCAGGAACACAATTTCGTAATGACGCATAAATGCTCCTTACGGGTTGTAGCCTGCCGGAAAATCCGGTCAGGCAAGGAGTGAAAGTATCTTCGTTAGTCTTGCCGGCGAAGGGGCGCAAAAGAGCCTGCCCGCACGACAAGGGGCGCCATTCTAGAGAAGGGCACCAGCGGAAGCAAGGTGAACTGGTGATTATTTGTACAATTGCGCCAGCGGGAAATCCCCTGGCGCATGACTCTCAGGACTTCCCGTCAGCTGCCTTGCGCTGTCGCAGCGCCTCGAACAGGCAAATCCCGGTAGCCACCGAAACATTCAGACTGCTGACGCTGCCCGCCATGGGCAACCTGACCAGAAAGTCGCACAGATCACGGGTCAGACGGCGCATGCCTTTGCCCTCGGCACCCATGACCAGCACGATAGGACCGCTCAGATCCTGCTGGTACAACTCCTGCTCCGCCTCGCCGGCCGTGCCGACCAGCCACAGTCCACGCTGCTTGAGCTTCTCCAGCGTGCGCGCCAGATTGGTCACGGCAACCAGCGGGATGACTTCAGCCGCGCCGCAGGCAACCTTGCGCACCGTGGCATTCAGGGTTGCCGACTTGTCCTTGGGCACGATCACCGCCAGCGCACCGGCGGCATCCGCAGTGCGCAGGCAGGCGCCGAGGTTATGCGGATCGGTCACGCCATCCAGCACCAGCAAGAGCGGCACCCCTTCGTGCCGCTCGAGCAATTCCTCGAGCATCAACTCGCCCCAGACCTGACTGGGGCTGACCTCGGCCACCACACCCTGGTGCACCCCCTCCGCCCACTCATCAAGTTCGCGACGGTCCTTGTGCCCGATAGCGATGCGCATCTGCCCGGCCAGTTCGACCAGGGTTTTTACCCGCGGATCATTGCGACTTTCCGCCAGCCACAATTGTTTAACCCTTTTCGGGTGATGGCGCAGCAGAGCCTCGACAGCATGTACGCCAAAAACCTTTTCCAGATCACTCATGGCTTGGCCTTGCGCTTGCGCGGCTTGCCCCCACCAGCAGCTGGTGTGCCTGAAGTCGCCGATCCGCGCCTACCACCCGCGGGCTGCTTGCCGCCACCCGCCGCCGTGGCCTTGCCCGCACCGGCTCCCGCCTTGCCCGCCTTGCCAGCACCTTTGGCGCCGGACAGCAGGGCTTTCTTCACTTCGCGGCTTCTCTCCACGTCGGTATTGCCGGCTGCCGCCTTGCCTGACGCCGGCGCTGCATCAGCCGCGCCCTTGGCACCCCTGCGTCCGCCCTTACCCGGATTGGCCGCATTCGCCCGCGAGCGACCCGGCTGTGCCTTGCCCGCCGATTCCTGCGCCAATTCAAAATCGATCTTGCGCTCATCCAGATCGACACGCATCACCGTCACTTCAACGCTATCGCCAAGACGGAAACTGCGCCCGCTGCGCTCACCGGCCAGGCGGTGGTGGACCGGATCGAAGTGGTAGTAGTCACCCGGCAGGCCGGAGACATGCACCAGGCCTTCCACATAAATATCGCGCAGCTCGACAAACAGGCCAAAGCCGGTAACCGCGGTGATCACCCCGGCGAAACTCTCGCCAACGCGATCCTTCATGAACTCGCACTTGAGCCAGTTCACCACGTCACGGGTGGCCTCATCGGCGCGCCGTTCGGTCATCGAGCACTGCTCGCCCAGCTGCTCCAGCGCGGCCTCGTCGTACGGATAAATCTTCGCCTTGGGCATGCTCACTGCACCGGCGCGCCGCACATGCGGCGTATCCAGCCTGGAGCGCACCACGCTGCGGATGGCCCGATGCACCAGCAGATCCGGATAACGCCGGATCGGCGAAGTGAAATGGGTATAGGCTTCGTAATTCAGACCGAAATGCCCGCCGTTGTCCGCGCTGTATACCGCTTGGCTGAGCGAGCGCAACATCACGGTCTGGATCAGATGAAAGTCCGGGCGCTCGCGAATGCTCTCCAGCAGCTTCTGGTAATCCTTGGGGGACGGGCCGTCCTTGCCACGGTGCAGCGACAAACCCAGCTCGGTCAGGAAGGCCTTGAGCTTCTCCAGACGCTCCGGCGGCGGACCATCGTGCACACGGTAGAGTGAGGGGATTTCGTGCTTGCGCATGAACTCTGCGGTAGCCACGTTGGCCGCCAGCATGCACTCCTCGATCAGCTTGTGCGCATCATTGCGCTGGGTCGGAGTGATCTCGGCAATCTTGCGCCCGCTACCGAAGATGATGCGTGTTTCCTGCGTCTCGAAATCAATCGCACCGCGCTCATGACGTGCCGCCAACAGCACCTGGTACAGCGCGTACAACTGCTTCAGGTGCGGTAGTACTTCGGCGTATTCGCCACGCAGGGCTTTGCCCTCGCTACCCTTGGGCTGTTCGAGCATGGCACTGACCTTGTTGTAGGTCAGCCGTGCATGGGAGTGGATCACCGCCTCGTAGAACTGGTAATCGACCAGCTTGCCCAGCTTGGAGATGGTCATCTCGCAGACCATGGCCAGCCGATCAACATGCGGATTCAGCGAGCACAGACCGTTGGACAGCTCTTCCGGCAGCATCGGCACCACGCGTTCGGGGAAATACACCGAGTTGCCGCGATTCTGTGCCTCTTCGTCGAGCGCCGAACCAACCTTCACGTAATGCGAGACATCGGCGATGGCGACATACAACTTCCAGCCGCCGGAAAACAGCTTCCACGCCGAACTGTTCTTTTCGCAGTACACCGCGTCATCGAAGTCGCGCGCGTCTTCTCCGTCAATGGTGACAAACGGCAAATGCCGCAGATCGACGCGCTTTTCCTTGTCCTTCTCTTCCACTTCGGGCTTGAGTCTGGCCGCTTCCTTGACCACCGCTTCGGGCCACACATGCGGGATATCGTAGCTGCGCAAGGCAACGTCGATTTCCATGCCCGGCGCCATGTAATTACCGACCACTTCGACAATATCCCCCTGCGGCTGGAAGCGCTGGGTCGGCCAGTGGGTGATTTTCACCTCGACAAACTGGCCAATCTTGGCGTTGCCCGCGCGACCCTGCGAGATAAGTACTTCCTGCTGGATTTTCGGATTGTCGGGTATCACAAAGCCGATACCGCTTTCCTCGTAGTAGCGCCCGACCAGTGTTTCGTGGGCACGCACCAGCACTTCGGCAATCGCGCCTTCGCGGCGACCGCGACGATCCAGGCCGGCAACCCGAGCCAGTGCGCGATCGCCATCAAACACCAGGCGCATCTGCGCCGGGCTGAGAAACAGGTCATCACTGCCATCCTCGGGCACCAGAAAGCCGAAGCCGTCTCGATGGCCGCTGACGCGACCGCGTATCAGGTCTAGCTTGTCCACCGGCGCATAGGTGCTGCCACGGGTAAAGATCAGTTGCCCGTCACGCTCCATGGCGCGCAGACGACGACGCAGCGCTTCCAGCTGCTCGTCGGTGCTCAAGCCCAATTCTTCCCGCAATTGCTCGCGACTGGCGGGTGCGCCACGCTCGCTCAAATGCTGGAGAATCAGCTCACGGCTGGGAATCGGGTTTTCGTATTTTTCCGCCTCGCGGGCGGCCTCGGGATCGAGGGTTTGCCAATCGGCCATTAAGAAATTTCACCTTGGTTCATAAAGCGGGCTACTGCCCTGTGTCTATTGAAACGCGAAAACGCCATGCAGGTCAGCTTTCTGCGGATATTAAATTTTTTTGTCCCCGGGGTTTACAAGCAAATACACGATACGTATATTGCGCCCCCACAGCGACGGCAACGTTGTTGTAGTTGAAAGCGATGAGCAATCATCACTCTCAGTGCCCAGGTGGCGGAATTGGTAGACGCACATGGTTCAGGTCCATGCGGTGGCAACACCGTGGAAGTTCGAGTCTTCTCCTGGGCACCAAATTCAAAACAAAACCGAGCTCAGGCTCGGTTTTGTCGTTTCTGGCCGTGGCAAACCGGAACACTCCGGTCCACTCCGTCCAAATACTGCATACCCTGAAGCCGATTGCGGCCTCAGGGTACACCATCTCAGGCATAGGGGTGACGCAGCACGATAGTCTCGTTGCGGTCCGGGCCGGTCGAGATAATATCGATCGGCGCGCCCACCAGCTCTTCCACCCGCAGAATATAGGCCCGCGCATTGGCTGGCAGCTCTTCCAGAGTCTTAGCGCCCACCGTGGACTCGCTCCAGCCCTGCACTTCCTCGTAGACCGGCTGCAGACCCAGATAACTCTCGGCATCTGTCGGCGCATCCACCAGCAGGTTGCCCGCCTGATCCCGGTAGCCGGTACAGATACGGATGGTTTCCAGACCATCCAGCACATCCAGCTTGGTCAGGCACAGGCCGGAAATACTGTTGATCTCGATGGCGCGACGCAGGATAACCGCATCAAACCAGCCACAACGACGGGCCCGCCCGGTAGTCGAGCCAAACTCGTGCCCACGCTTGGCCAGCCGTGCACCTACCTCGTCAAACAGCTCGGTAGGAAACGGACCGGAGCCGACACGTGTGGTGTAGGCCTTGGTGATACCGAGAATGTAATCCAGATACAGCGGACCAAAGCCCGAGCCGGTCGCCGTACCGCCTGCCGTAGTGCTGGAACTGGTGACGTACGGGTAGGTCCCGTGATCAATATCCAGCAGCGACCCCTGGGCACCCTCGAACATGATGTAGGCATCTTCCCTGCGCAACTGGTGCAGGCGTGCGGTCACATCGATAACCAGCGGCTTGATGATTTCCGCATGCTCCAGCGCCTCATCCAGGGTTTTCTGGAAATCGACCGCCGGCTCCTTGTAATAGTGCTGCAGCACGAAGTTGTGGTATTCCAGCAACTCTTTCAGCTTGCTGGCAAAGCGTTCGCGATGGAACAGGTCGCCGATGCGCAACCCGCGGCGCGCCACCTTGTCCTCATAGGCCGGGCCGATGCCACGGCCAGTGGTGCCGATCTTGGCGTCACCACGGGCCTTTTCACGCGCCTGATCGAGCGCCACGTGATATGGCAGGATCAGCGTACAGGCCGAGCTGATGCGCAGACGCTCGCGTACCGGCACACCTTTCTGTTCCAGATTGCTGATCTCGCGCAGCAGGGCGTCCGGCGCAACCACCACGCCATTGCCGATCATACATTCGACCCCTTCACGGAGAATGCCTGACGGAATCAGGTGCAGCACGGTCTTCTCGCCGTCGATGACCAGTGTATGGCCGGCGTTGTGACCACCCTGGAAGCGCACCACGGCAGCCGCCTGATCTGTCAGCAGATCAACGATCTTGCCTTTACCCTCATCACCCCACTGGGTACCCAGGACGACGACATTCTTACCCATTACAGTTGCCCTCTCAGCAATTTAGCTGCCGGCGGCGCCGGCAAATTTCGTTCAGGACGCTACCGGCACGACTTGCCAGCGACCGTCTTGCAGTACCAGCTGCCGATCGCAGCCCGCCACAGCAGCTTCGGCCAGCGCCTGGCCAGGCAATGCCTGCACCACCCTGAGCCCGTCACGCCGCAGCCGTTGAATCTCTTTCCACAAGTACAGGTCGTGCACATCCGGCGCCCACACACCTTCTACCGGGGCGTCCGCAAGTCGCTGCCCCAGCGTCACCAGGGTTTTCAGATCGGTAGAAAAGCCGGTGGCCGGTCTTGCACGTCCGAAAGCGGCACCGATATCGTCATAGCGCCCACCCTGGGCGATCGACTGGCCGACACCCGGCACAAAGGCGGCAAACACCACGCCCGTGTGGTAGTGATAACCGCGCAACTCGCCAAGATCGAAATACAGCGGCAGCTCCGGGTAGCGCAACTCAAGCGCATCGGCAATTGACAGCAATTCATCCAGCGCGGCATGCACGTCATCCGGCGCCTCAACCAGACACGCCTGGGCCAGCTCAAGCACTTCGCGGCCGCCACAAAGTTCCGCCAGAGCCTGCAGCATGCTGGCCAGACCGGCTGGCATACCGGCCGTCAGCTGGGCAACTTCGTCGTGAGCCTTGCGCTGCAGCGCATCAAACAGCTGCTGCTCGGTCTCACCAGACAAACCTGCAGCCCTGGCCAGACCCCGGTAAATTCCGACATGACCAAGATCCAGATGCACGTCCGGCACCCGGGCCAAGTCGAGCACTTCCAGCAACAGGCTGATGACTTCTACATCACTGGCCGGACTGTCATCGCCATACAGCTCGGCACCCAGCTGGATCGGGCTGCGCGATGTCGATAGTGCCCGCGGCCGCGCATGCAACACGCTACCGGCATAACACAGACGACTCGGGCCGTTGCGCCGCAAGGAGTGGGCATCGATGCGCGCGACTTGCGGGGTAATGTCGGCACGAAAACCGAGCAAACGACCGGATTGCGGATCGGTTACCTTGAAGGTGCGCAGGTCAAGATCCTCACCGGCACCACTCAGAAGTGATTCGATATATTCGATGTGTGGAGTAATAACCAGCTCATAACCCCAGCACTGAAAAAGGTCGAGCACCCGTCGACGGGCCAGCTCGATACTGTCCGCTTCCGGCGGCAGTACCTCCTCGATGCCATCTGGCAGCAGCCAGCGCTCTACCGTTGCCATAATGCCTTTTCCTCTTTCGATCAGGGCGGCAAGCCTTCAGTGAAGCCAATACAGGGCGGCCGTTCCAAGCAACATGCTGGCCAACCCGATGAGACGCAATTGCTGGTCTGGCAAACCGGACAACAGCACTACTGACTCACGCCAGCGTTTTGGCGAAAGAAAAGGCAGGACGCCCTCGAACACCAATACCAGACAAAGCGCTATACCGATTTCCTGCCACATGTTTTCAACACACACGAGCGCCACAGACGCAAAAAAGCCGGGATTTTCCCGGCTGAGAAATGGTAACACAGTTTGTCCCGCGGTCATGCCGAGCTCATGCAAGCCTCGGCATGACCGCGGCACGCTCAGGGACCGGGCTTCTCCATGTAACGGAAGAACTCGTTTTCAGGATCGAGCACCAGCATATCGGTCTTCTCGGCGAAGCTTTCGCGATAGGCCTTGAGGCTGCGGTAGAACGCGTAGAACTCCTGATCCTGACCGTATGCCTTGGCATAGATCTCGGCCGCCAGCGCATCGCCATCACCACGAATCTGCTCGGCGTCACGATAGGCTTCGGCGACAATCACACGTTTCTGCCGGTCGGCATCGGCACGAATGCCTTCCGCCAGCTCACGTCCCTTGGCCCGATGCTCGCTCGCTTCACGCTCACGCTCCGAAGCCATACGCTCGAACACGCTGCGATAAACTTCCTTGGGCAAGTCGATAGTCTTGACGCGCACGTCCACCACCTCGATACCCAGCTCTTTCTGCGCCATGCGGTTGAGGTTGGAAGTGATATCAGCCATCAGCGAGTCGCGCTCACCAGACACCACTTCATGCAGCGTACGCTTGCCGAACTGGTTGGACAGCCCGGCTACCAGACGCTGCGACAGGCGATCATCAGCGATCTGCTTGAGGCCCGAGGTGGCGGTGTAATAGCGGCTTGCATCGGCAATACGCCACTTGGCATAGGCGTCCACAATCACCGCCTTTTTCTCCAGCGTCAGCAAGCGCTGCGCAGGTGAATCCAGGGTCAGCAGGCGACCATCAAACTTGCGCACCTGGTCGACATAGGGAACCTTGAAGTGCAGTCCCGGCTGGACGTTGTCCTGCACCACCCGACCGAACTGCAACAGCACGGCCCGTTCGGTTTGCGCCACAACGTAGAAGCTGTTCCAGCCGATGACCGCCAGCAATACGCCGGCAATCAGGGCAAATAATGCTTTATTGCTCATTAGCGACTCTCCCTGGAACGCGTATCGCGCTGCGGTTCAATCTTCGAGTACTGATTGTCGTCCGCGCCGGAGCCGCTGCCCGACGGACTGGCCAGCGGCTTGCCGCGGCCATCCATCATCTTGTCCAGGGGCAGGTACAGCAGATTCTGTCCCTTGTTGCCACTTACCAGCACCTTGCTGGCATTGCTCAGCACTTCCTGCATGGTGTCGATGTACAGGCGTTCACGGGTAATCTCCGGCGCCTTGCGGTACTCGGCAACCAGTTTGCTGAAACGCTCCCCCTCACCCTCGGCCCTGGCTACCACTTCATCACGGTAACCACTGGCGTCCTCGAAGGCCCGTTGTGCCTGCCCGCGCGCTTCGGGAACTACCCGGTTGGCATACGCCTCGGCCTGGTTCTTCTCGCGCTGCTCATCTTCGCGGGCACGGGTTACATCGTCAAAAGCGTCTTTCACTTCGGAAGGCGCTGCAGCGCGCTGGATGTTTACCTGAGTCACCAGAATGCCGGTGTCATAGTCATCGAGAATGCTCTGCAGGCGCTTCTGCACCTCATTACTCATGACTTCACGGCCTTCAGTCAGCACCTGATCCATCGAAGTCGAGCCCACCACATGACGCAAGGCGCTTTCCGTCGCTTCGCGCAGGCTGTTTTGCGGCTGATCGACCTTGAGCACGAAGTCCTCCAGGTTGTTGATCTTGTACTGCACGGTCAGCGGCACTTCGACGATATTTTCATCTTCGGTGAGCATCTGTCCGACCTTGGTGTAGGTACGCTCACCCCTGACATTTTCCTGGAATTTCTTGTCGATCGGCGGCAGATAAAAATTCAGGCCGGGGCCCACAGTTTCGTGGTACTTGCCGAAACGCAGCACGACAGCCTGTTCCTGTTCGTCGACCACATACACGGCGCTGTACAGCCAGGCCGCAGCCAGAATCAGCAGACCGACCAGCAACAGGCCATAGCCTCCGCCCTGACCACTGTCATTGCTGCCGCCGCGCGGCTTGCCACCACCGAAAATATTGCCAAGGCTTTCCTGCAACTTGCGCAATGCCTCATCCAAATCCGGCGGTCCCTTGCGGTCACCGCCTTTACGGCCACCCCAGGGGTCTTGATTGTTCGAGTTGCCACCGGGCTCATTCCAAGCCATAGCGATCTCCATAAATAAAAAGCCAAGGCGTGCCGATGACACGCCGCCCAATGCTACAGAATGCTGAACCCCAGCGCCAAAAACACTGCCCCGGGCATTATTGCAAAGTGTGTTGCTGGATGAACTCGTCCGGCTGAAAGCCTTCACGACTGATCAGGCGATTCAGCTCGGTGCGTGGCACCCGGACTTCCAGCAGCGTCTCGCCGGCCTCGTCATGGGTCTCTTTCAGCACCGCGCCAACGGCAAACAGCTGCGCGCGCAAACGGCCCAGCCTTTGCGGCAAGTGCACGGTGCCGATAAACAGGTCATTACCCAGCAATTCGGCAATCGCCTGCCGCAGAAGCTCAAGACCACGACCATCGCGGGCCGACAGCCAGACACGCTCGGGCCGACCATCCACATCACGCTGGATATGCGGCTCAATGCCTTCGAGCAAATCCAGCTTGTTATAGACCTCCAGCAGCGGAATCTCGGCAGCGCCGATTTCTCCCAGCACCGCCAGAACCTGCTCGATCTGCAACTGCCGCTCCGGTTCGTGGGCGTCAATCACATGCAGGAGCAGGTCGGCATTGCTGGATTCCTCCAGCGTCGCACGGAATGCCTCCACCAGTTTGTGCGGCAAGTGGCGGATAAATCCCACCGTATCGGCCAGCACGACTGGTCCGACATCCTCCAGATCCAGCCGGCGGAAGGTCGGATCCAGCGTGGCAAACAACTGATCGGCCGCGTAAACCCCGGAGCCGGTCAGTGTATTGAACAGGGTGGACTTGCCCGCATTGGTGTAGCCGACCAGCGATACCGAGGGTATTTCGGCCCGGCGCCGCCCACGACGCGCCTGTTCGCGCTGGCTGCGCACCGTATCCAGACGCTTGCGGATCTGCCGGATACGCACCCGCAACAGTCTGCGGTCAGTTTCCAGCTGGGTTTCACCCGGTCCACGCAGGCCGATACCGCCTTTCTGCCGCTCGAGGTGGGTCCAGCCACGTACCAGCCGCGTACTCATATGGTCGAGCTGGGCCAGCTCCACCTGCAACTTGCCTTCATGGGTACGCGCACGCTGGGCAAAAATATCCAGGATCAGCCCGGTGCGATCGAGCACGCGACATTCGAAAGCGCGCTCGAGATTGCGCTCCTGGCTGGGCGTCAGGGTGTGATTGAAAATAACCAGCTCAGCCTGCGTCGACTGCACCAGCTGGTGCAATTCATCAACCTTGCCGCTGCCGATCAGGTATTTCGCCGTCATCTGGCTACGCGGCACCCGCACGAAAGCCACCGCCTCTGCTCCAGCAGACAGTGCCAGTTCCTGAAACTCCTGAGGATCTTCCCGAACCCCGGGCTCCTGGCCCTCCAGATGAACCAGGATTGCCCGCTCACCGCCACCCGGGCGCTCGAAAAACAAATCAGCCCCCTAGGTCAGAAGTTACCCGGCTCAACAGGCGCATCGTCATCGGCCTCCGGCGTGGCCGGCAAACGTACGGGGCGACTAGGCACAACGGTGGAAATAGCGTGCTTGTAGACCATCTGGCTGACAGTGTTCTTCAGCAAAATCACGAACTGGTCGAATGACTCGATCTGGCCCTGCAACTTGATGCCGTTGACCAGATAGATGGATACCGGAACGCGCTCCTTGCGCAGGGTGTTCAGATAAGGGTCTTGTAGCGAATGCCCTTTTGACATGTGTTGCACTCCTCAAACAAACGAAAATTATTCCAGCGAAAACACGCTGCCGACCCAAAGAATAGACGGCAAATGCAACTTACCCACGCAATATTGTGGCTGAATTCAGGTATTTCAAGGCTCGCGGCAGATTGTCGCTGGCCAGACTGTCGAGCCAGTGCACCTGTTCCCAGCTACGCAGCCAGGTAAATTGCCGCTTCGCCAGTTGCCGGGTGGCAATAATGCCACGTTGTTCCAGCTCATCCAGAGTCAGATCGCCCTCCAGATAGGCCCACGCCTGCCGGTAGCCCACCGAACGCATGGACGGTAGTCCGGCATGCAGGTCACCTCGCTTGTACAGCTGTTCCACTTCGGCAACAAAACCCTGCTGCAACATATGCTTGAAGCGCAAGGCAATCCGTTCGTGCAGCAGCTGGCGCTGTAACGGCGCAATGGCCAGGCGGGCGATTCTATACGGCAAACCGGCAGCCAGGCCGAGTTTTTGTAACTCGCGATGACGGCTCATGCTCATGCCACTGACACGATAGACCTCCAGCGCACGAATCAGCCGCTGCGGGTCATTCGGGTGAATGCGCGCTGCCGACTGCGGATCAATCGCCGCCAGCTGCTCATGCAATACCTGCAAGCCGGCGCTGTTGGCCAATGCCTCCAGCTCCGCCCGCACCGCGGGATCGGCTGCCGGCATATCCGCCAGACCTTCTTCCAGGGCCTTGAAATACAGCATGGTGCCGCCTACCAGCAGCGGAATACGGCCACGCGCGCTGATTTCGGCCATTGCCTGCAACGCGTCGGCGCGAAAATCAGCGGCCGAATAGCTGTCCAGCGGATCACGAATATCGATAAGACGGTGTGGAAACGCCTCCAGTGTCTGCCGATCCGGCTTGGCCGTGCCGATATCCATGCCGCGGTAGACCAGCGCCGAATCGACACTAATCAACTCGCAGGGCAACTGTCGCGCCAGCTCCAAAGCCAGGTCGGTCTTGCCGGCCGCTGTCGGACCCATGAGGAAGATTGCCGGTGGCAACTGTTCAGACATCGGCCGGATACCTAACGGCCACGCAGGAACAGCCGATCCAGATCATCCAGCCCCAGCTGGGTCCAGGTCGGTCGGCCGTGATTGCACTGGCCGCTACGCTCGGTCTGTTCCATATCCCGCAACAGGGCGTTCATCTCCGGGACACTCAGTCGGCGGTTGGCACGCACCGAACCATGGCAAGCCATGGTGCCGAGCAATTCGTTGAGGTGAGCCTGGATGCGATCACTGCTGCCATATTCGAGCAGATCCGCCAGCACATCACGCACCAGCTGGGTAGCCTCGGCCTGTTTGAGCAGAGCCGGAGTCTGGCGAATCGCCAGGCTTTCCGGGCCGAGCCGTTGCAGTTCGAAGCCCAGGCGCTGAAACCACTGCTCATGTTCTTCCGCACAATCCGCTTCGCGCTCGCTCAGCGCCAGCGTCTCCGGCACCAGCAACGGCTGCCCGCGCAGACCTTCACTGGCCATGGCCAGCTTGAGCCGCTCATAGGTAATCCGCTCGTGGGCCGCATGCATGTCTACCAGCACCAGTCCATGGGCGTTTTCCGCGAGAATGTAGATACCTTTGAGCTGTGCCAGGGCATAACCCAGCGGCGGTACATCGCCACCGCCTTCCGGCAAGCCAGGGGCAGCAGCCTCTGCCAGCGGCGCGAGGTAATCACGGTAGGCGCCCTGCAATTCCGCCTGGGCGAAACCGCCGGAGGGCCTTGGCCCCTGATAACCCGCACCGGAACCTTGCCATCCTGCAGACACCGGCCGGGCTTCGGGCAGCTGACTGGCCAGTCCCATCTCGCCTTGCGGGCCAAATTCACCCGCGGCCGCTCCGCTGATCGGCGCAGCAGTCGCCGGAGCAGCCAGCTGGTCATCCGGACGTACATCGCCCAGGGCGCGGTGCAAGGTACCGTAGAGGAAGTCATGCACCATGCGGCTTTCACGGAAACGCACTTCGTGCTTGGTCGGATGCACATTGACATCCACCACCGCCGGATCGACTTCCAGAAACAGCACAAAGACCGGATGACGGCCGTTGTACAGCACATCACGATAGGCCTGACGCACGGCATGCACGACCAGCTTGTCACGCACCATGCGGCCATTTACATAGAAATACTGCAGATCCGCCTGGCTGCGGGAAAAGGTTGGCAAACCAACCCAGCCCCACAGATGCAGACCGTTGCGCTCGACTTCGATCGGCAGTGCCTGCTCCAGAAAGGCCGGGCCGCAAACGGCAGCAACCCTGCGCGCGCGACTCAGCTCATCGGCTGCTTCGTGCAGTGTCAGCACACTCTTGCCGTTATGCCGCAGACTGAACGCAACATCGAAGCGCGCCAGCGCCAGACGCCGGATCACTTCCTGCAAGTGGTCAAACTCGGTTTTCTCGGCACGCAGGAATTTGCGCCGCGCCGGCGTATTGAAGAACAGGTCGCGCACTTCCACCGTAGTGCCTACCGGATGTGCTGCTGGCTGCACTCTGGCGGCCATGTCGCGGCCCTCGGTTTCCACCTGCCAGGCCTGCCCGGCATCGGCGGTGCGCGAAGTCATGGTCAGGCGTGAAACCGAACTGATCGAAGCCAGCGCCTCGCCACGGAAACCCAGGCTCATCACCCGTTCCAGATCTTCCAGATCGAGGATCTTGCTGGTGGCATGCCGTTCCAGCGCCAACGGCAGGTCTTCGGCAGGAATGCCGCTGCCGTCATCACGCACCCGCAACAGCTTGCTGCCGCCCTGTTCGACGTCCACATCAATCCGTCGGGCACCGGCATCCAGACTGTTTTCCAGCAACTCCTTGATCACCGACGCCGGTCTTTCGACCACCTCACCGGCGGCAATCTGGTTTGCCAGTCGCGGGCTCAGCAGATGGATGCGACGCGCTTCGACCGGGATTCCCAACGGGTTAGTCAAGGCGTTGCAGCCAGCGTAGTGGCTGGAATATTCAGCACCTGTCCGACCTTGACCGTGTCACTGCGCAAGCTATTGGCGCTGCGCAAGGAGGCCAGACTGATCCGGTAACGCACGGCGATCATCGACAGGCTTTCGCCGGAGGACACCACATGTTCGCGTGGCCCCTGCGGAGTTTTGCCGGACTCGCGCTGGGATGCCAGATAGGTGCCTGGCGGCGGATTCTGCTGGAAGAATTGTCGTATCCCGCCGGTTATCGAGCGGGCCAACGCCTGCTGATGGCTTTTCGTCGCCAGCTTGCCGGACTCGTTCGGGTTGGAGATAAACCCGGTCTCTACCAGAATCGACGGGATATCCGGAGACTTCAGCACCATGAATCCGGCCTGCTCGACACGCTTTTTATGCAGCGGCGTCACCCGCCCCATGTTGGACAGCACTTTCTGCCCCACATTCAGGCTGGATGACATCGAGGCGGTCATCGACAGATCAAGCAGTACACCGGCGAGCATCGGGTCCTTGTCATCCAGGCTGACATTACCGGTACCACCGATCAGGTCCGACTGGTTTTCGCTGTTGGCCAGCCAGCGTGCCGTTTCCGAGGTAGCCCCGCGGTCCGACAGGGCATACACCGATGCACCGAACGCGGAAGCACGTGGCGCCGCATCCGCATGGATCGAGACAAACAGATCGGCACCTTTCTTGCGCGCTATTTCAGTCCGCCGGCGCAACGGGATGAAGTAATCGCCGGTACGCACCAGCTCGGCACGGAAGCCCTTCTCGGCATTCAGCTGGCGCTGCAGTTCCTTGGCAATCGCCAGAACCACGTGCTTTTCACGGGCACCTTTGGGCCCGAGCGCGCCCGGATCCTCGCCACCATGACCTGCGTCAATCGCGATGACCACATCGCGGCGTCCCGATGCTGGCAGGGACGGCAACACCGGCACCGGCGGCTCGACCTGAATCACCGACTGCTTGACCGGAATAGCCGGCTGGCTGGCAACCGCTGTCGAGGCCTCGTCAGCGTCGAACAGATCAATCACCAGACGGTTACCGTATTGCTGATTGGGTGCCAGCGTAAAACTTTTCGGGGTCACGGCTGCGGACAGATCCAGCACCAGGCGCAACTCCTGGGCAGAGCGCTGCGCCGAACGCACACTGGTGATCGGGGTATTGGCCAGATTCAGCTGATCGAAAGCGGTCGCCAGCGACGCGCCCTGAATATCCACGACGATACGGTCTGGCGAGCTGAGGATAAACAGGTTGTGCTGCACCGGCCCGCTGAGATCGAATACCAGCCGGGTATTGTCCGGCGCCCGCCACAGGCGCACACCGCGCACTTCCGAGGCGGCCAGGGCTTCGACACTGATAGCCAGCAACAGCAACGACGCGGCCAACAGCGCGCTCAAGCGCATACCCAACACCCCACTCTCTTATTGATTTGACAGGCCATCGAGCATTCTGCACCAGAGCAAACCACGATCCGTGCCTGGCTGCAATTGCAGTCTCCGACCGCCCGCATACTGGTCAATGGTAATGTCCAGGTCCGCCTTTGGCAAAACCCCGCTGCCGCGCTCGGGCCATTCGATCAGACATAACGCATCCTCGTCGAAATAATCGCGAATACCCAGAAATTCCAGCTCTTCCGGGTCGGCAAGCCGGTACAGGTCAAAGTGAAATATCCGCAACGGGCCGATCTCATAGGGTTCAACCAGGGTAAATGTCGGACTTTTGACCGGCCCGCAGTGCCCAAGCCCCCGCAGCAGGCCTCTGGACAGCGTGGTTTTGCCAGCCCCCAGATCGCCACGCAGAAATATCAGGCCATGTCCCGCACAGACTGTTGCCAGACGCGAGCCCAGCGCCAGCATGGCCTCTTCACCCTCTACTTGCAGGCTCAAACCAGACACGGTGAAAAAACCTCCAGTTGTTCGCGGATGGCTGGCAGCAAATCGCTCGCAGCCATGCCGCGCCCCAGTAATGCCAGCTGCTCGCCAGCACGGGCATGCAGCCAGACGGCCAGGCATGCCGCCGCATAGGCAGGCAAGCCTTGCGCCAGTAACGCGCCAATCAACCCGGCCAGCACATCACCGAAACCAGCACCGGCCATCGCCGGATGCCCGTTGCTGCAGACTGCCAGCTGCCCTTGCGGGGAAGCAATCAGGGTTCCGGCACCTTTGAGCACAATCACCGCCTGATAACGCCGGGCCAGCTCTTGCGCCGCGGCCGGCCGGTCCGCCTGCACCTGTACCGCACTGCAGCCCAGCAGCCGCGCCGCTTCGCCGGGGTGCGGCGTCAGCACCGCGCCTGCCGGCAGCGATGCCTGGCCGGCCGCCAGCAGATTCAGCGCATCAGCATCCCATACCTGCACCTGACGCCCGTTTATCGCCGCACTGAGCAAGCTGCGGCCCCAGGCCATCTGGCCCAGACCCGGCCCGACCACCAGCACATCCGCCGCCGCCACCAGAGGGTACAACTGATTGGCCGAGGCAACCGGCGCGCACATCAGCTCCGGGCGCCGGGCCAGCGCCGCAGCCACATGCTCGCCACGGGTTGCCAGTGACACCAGGCCGGCACCGGCGCGCAAGGCGCTTTCAGCCGCCAGCAAGGCCGCACCGGCAAAGCCGCGATCACCGCCAATCACCAGCAGATGGCCCAACTGCCCCTTGTGCGTCGTGCGCCGGCGCGGCGGCAACTTGGTCAGGGAGCCTGCAGCCAGCCGCTCGGCGACGGTAGCGACCGCCCCGCGCACCAGGGGGTCAGCCTGCAACTCGGCAAACTCCAGACGGCCGACCCGATCGGGGCCGGCTCCGGTAAACAGCCCCAGCTTCAACCCGACAAAAGTCACCGTCAGGCTGGCCCTGATCGCCACGCCCAGCTCGCAGCCGGTATCGGCACACAGCCCGGACGGAATATCCACCGCCACTATCGGCAGGTCGCTGGCATTGGCCAGCCGGATCGCCTGGGCATAAGGTTCGCGCACGGCACCCTGCAAGCCGGTACCCAGCAGTGCATCGACCAGCACACCCTGCAATGGCGCGCACTCACTCCAGGGCTGAATGACCACCCCGCTGGCTAGCGCCTCGGCATGAGCCCGCTGTGCATCGCCCTGCAACTGCGCCGGAGCGCCGACCGCGAGAACCTGTACCTGCCAACCGGCACGCTGCGCCAGCGCGGCGATCAGGTAGCCATCGCCGGCGTTGTTGCCGCGCCCGGCCAATACGGTAAGGCAGCCTGCCGCCGGCCACTGCTGGCGCAAGGCACGCCAGCCGGCGTGGGCAGCACGCTGCATCAACTCATAGCCAGACGTACCGGCGGCAATCAGCCGGGAATCCAGCTCGCGCACCTGGGCGGCGCTGTAAACCTGCTGGGGTAAATGTTCTTGTGAATCCGGCATGCGTGGTCAGCTCCGATGTCTGGCAGAATTATACCTGCACCCGTCAAGGTTTCCGCTTCGCATGTCAGTCTCTTACACATCAGCCGATGCACCTTTACTCGCCGAGCTGGCCGACTCCATTCGCGCCTGGGGCCGTGAGCTGGGTTTTCAGCAGGTGGGCATCAGCGATGTCGATCTGGGCGAGCATGCCGGGCACCTGGAAAGCTGGCTGGCCGCCGGCTATCAGGGCGAAATGGATTACATGGCAGCCCATGGCAGCAAACGCAGTCATCCCGAGCAGCTGGTGCCCGGCACCCTGCGGGTGATTTCCCTGCGCATGGACTACCTGCCGGGCGATACCCAGATGATCCGGGCTTTGAAGGCACCGGAAACTGCGTACATTTCACGCTATGCCCTGGGCCGTGACTACCACAAGCTGATTCGCAAGCGCCTGCAGCAACTGGCCGAACGCATCCAGCAGCAGATCGGCCCGCTGGGTTACCGCGCCTTCGTCGACAGTGCACCGGTACTGGAGAAAGCTGCAGGGCAACAGGCGGGACTTGGCTGGATCGGCAAAAACACCCTGCTGCTCAACCGCCAGGCCGGCAGCTGGTTCTTTCTTGGCGAGCTGTTTGTCGACATTCCCCTGCCCGTCGATGCCGCGCACAGCAGTGAACACTGCGGCAGCTGCACGGCCTGCCTGGACATCTGCCCCACTGCCGCGTTTGTCGGCCCCTATGTACTGGATGCGCGGCGCTGCATTTCCTACCTGACCATCGAGTTGAAAGGCAGCATTCCGCTGGAGCTGCGCCCGCTGATCGGCAACCGCGTGTTTGGTTGTGACGACTGCCAGCTGGTCTGTCCGTGGAACCGCTTTGCCAAACCGACCAGCCAGACCGACTTCCTGCCACGGCACCATCTCGACAGCACCGATCTGGCCGCGCTGTTTCGCTGGACGGAAGACGAGTTTCTCAGCCGCACCGAAGGCTCACCGATCCGCCGCACCGGTTATATCGGCTGGTCGCGCAATCTGGCAGTAGGCCTGGGCAACGCCCCCGGCACCATCGCCGTGATCGAAGCACTGCAACTGCGCCGCAACGACCCCTCGGAACTGGTGCGCGAGCACGTGGCCTGGGCGCTGCAGCGGCACGGGCGTAGCGTCGACTAGATCTTCAGGAAGTGCTGGCGGTAGTGCTGCAACTCGGCGATCGACTCGCGAATGTCATCCAGCGCCTGGTGCGTGCCGCGTTTGACGAAGCTTTCCTTGACCTGCGGCGCCCAGCGCTCGGCCAGTATTTTCAGGGTCGATACATCCAGCGAGCGGTAATGGAAGAAGGCTTCCAGTTGCGGCATGTAACGGCACAGGAAGCGCCGGTCCTGACCGATGCTGTTGCCGCAGATCGGCGACTTGCCCGCAGGCACCCACTGCTGCAGAAACGCCAGGGTCTGCGCCTCGGCCTCGGCAGTATCGATACGACTCTCACGCACACGCCGGGTCAGGCCGCTCTCGCCATGGGTGCGGGTATTCCACTCATCCATGGCGGCCAGCGCTGCATCGCTCTGGTGAATGGCGATGACCGGCCCTTCGGCCAATACATTCAGGTCACTGTCGGTGACGATGGTGGCCATCTCGATAATCACGTCGGTTTCGGGCTCCAGCCCGGTCATTTCCAGATCGATCCAGATCAGGTTCAGGGGGTTCTGCATGGATGACACTCCTTGGTTCATGCACGCAGTGTAATCAATTCGCCTGCCTCCCTGCCTGTCTGCCTCTGTGCGGCGCTTTGCCCGTGCTAGACTCGCGCCGTTTCCAACCCCGGACTATGCAATGAGCAAGCGCCAACTCACCCGCCGCCAGAGCTGGCGCATCGAGAAAGTCCAGGGCGAACGCGCGGCCAGAGCGGCCAAACGGGAATCCAGGGCGCTGGACGAGCTGGAAGGCGGCGATCTGGGCCCGGAACAGACCGGGCTGGTGATTGCCCACTTTGGCGTACAGGTCGAAGTGGAAGCGCTGGAAGGCGAAAACAGCGGACAGATCATGCGCTGCCACCTGCGCGCCAACCTGCCGCAACTGGTCACCGGCGACCGCGTGGTCTGGCGTGCCGGCAATCAGGGCAGTGGCGTGATTGTCGCGCAACTGCCACGCAGCTCCGAGCTGTGCCGCCCCGACACGCGCAACCAGCTGAAACCTGTAGCGGCCAACGTCGACCTGATCGTCATCGTCTTTGCCCCGCTACCGCACCCGCATGCCAACCTGATCGACCGCTATCTGGTGGCTGCCGAGCACGCCGGCATCCAGCCGCTGCTGCTGCTGAACAAGGCCGACCTGGTGGACGAAGAAAACGCCAGCGCGCTCGACCGGCTGCTGGATACCTACCGCACGCTGGGCTACCCACTGCTGGAGGTGTCGGCCCACCAGGGCGCGGGCATGGACGAATTGCGCCAGCAACTGGACGGGCATGTCAGTGTGTTTGTCGGGCAGTCCGGAGTCGGCAAGTCTTCGCTGGTCAACAGCCTGTTGCCAGGCATCGACACCCGCGTCGGTGCACTTTCGGAACTGACCGGCAAGGGTACGCACACCACCACCACGGCGCGGCTGTTTCACTTTCCCGGCGGCGGCGAGCTGATCGACTCCCCCGGCATTCGCGAATTCGGCCTGGGCCACGTCAGTCGTGACGATGTCGAAGCCGGCTTCATCGAATTCCGCGACTTGCTCGGCACCTGCCGTTTCCGCGACTGCAAGCACGATCGCGAGCCCGGCTGTGCGCTACTCAAGGCACTCGAGGAAGGCCGCATCCAGCCACAGCGCATGGCCAGCTACCGGCATATCCTGGCCAGCCTGCCGCAGGCAGAATACTGAGCAGTCGCGACTTTCCATGTCGCCAGTGGCAGACAAACCCTACCCGATACACCCATTTGATGGTCTTCCACTACAATCTGGCGCTTACCCTGTTAGCGGAGACCCGAATGTCCAGCTTTGCTTCCCTGCCCCTGGTGATTGAACCCACTACTCTGGCGACCCGTCTTGCCGACCCGGCACTGATCCTGATCGATCTGACCAGCAGCCAGCGCTACGCGCAGGGCCATGTTCCCGGTGCCCGCTTTGTTGACCCCAGGCGCATACAGCTCGGATTGCCGCCAGCGCCCGGCCTGCTGCCGGCACAGGCCGACCTGGAAGCCCTGTTTGCTGAACTGGGACACCACCGGGATGCGGTGTACGTGGTCTATGACGATGAGGGTGGCGGCTGGGCCGGACGTTTCATCTGGTTGCTCGATGTGATCGGGCACCACAATTACCATTACCTGAATGGCGGACTGCATGCCTGGCTTGGCGAAGGCTTGCCGTTGTCACAGGAGATTCCCGCCGCCCATAACGCAGCCTTGGCGTTGACCCTGCATGGCGAACCCACGGCAACCCGCGAATACCTGCAGAGCCGGCTCGGCGCCAGCGACCTGGCAATCTGGGACGCCCGCAGTCCGGCTGAATACAGCGGCAGCAAGGTGCTGGCAGCCAAAGGCGGACATATCCCCGGCGCGATCAATTTCGAATGGACCGCCGGCATGGACCAGGCCCGCAGCCTGCGTATCCGCGAGGATATGCAGGAGATTCTGAACGCACTCGGCATAACCGCCGACAAAGAAGTCATCACCCACTGCCAGACCCATCATCGCTCCGGTTTTACCTATCTGGCGGCCAAGGCCCTGGGCTATCCGCGGGTCAAGGGCTATGCCGGCTCCTGGTCGGAATGGGGCAATCATCCCGATACACCCGTGGAAAGCTGAGTCTGCCTGAGCGGGACACGGGCAAAAGATGCAGGGCAATCCGCGCCAAGCACGGTAAACTGCCCCATCCGCCTCAAGCCCGATGCCGGCAAACGCCTGCAGAAGACTCTCGCGCCATCGCTAGCAAGGAACACACATGAAAGACCGTCTATTCATTCTCAGTCAGTACCTGTTGCCGCATCACCTGCTCTCGCGGCTGGCCGGGTGCATTGCCGAGTGTCGCCAACCCTGGCTGAAGAACACCTTCACCGAATGGTTTGCCCGCCGCTACCAGGTTGACATGAGTGAAGCGCTGGTTGAGGACCTTACCGCCTACGAGCACTTCAATGCCTTTTTTACCCGTGCCCTGAAAGACGGCGCCCGCCCGCTGGCTGAAGCCGCCGATGCCGTGCTGTGCCCGGCCGACGGGGCGATCAGCCAGCTTGGCCCGATTGAACATGGCCGGCTGTTTCAGGCCAAAGGCCACGACTTCAGCCTGACCGCCCTGCTCGGCGGTGACGCAGAACGCGCAGCACCCTTCATGGGCGGCCAGTTCGCTACCGTTTACCTGTCCCCCAAGGACTACCACCGGGTACACATGCCACTGACCGGCACCCTGCGCGAGATGGTCTACATTCCCGGCCGGCTGTTTTCGGTCAACCAGACCACTGCCGAGAATGTTCCCGGCCTGTTTGCCCGCAACGAACGGGTCGCCTGTCTGTTTGATACCGAGCGTGGCCCGATGGCTGTGGTGCTGGTCGGCGCAATGATTGTGGCCAGCATCGAGACGGTCTGGGCCGGGCTGGTAACTCCGCCCAAGCGGGAGCTGAAAACCCAGCGCTATGACGCCGCCGCCCGCGAGCCGATCACCCTGCAGAAAGGCGCGGAAATGGGCCGTTTCAAACTCGGTTCGACGGCCATCGTGCTGTTTGGCCCGGATCAGGTAAATTGGGCCGGAGAGCTGGTCGCAGGCAGCAGTGTGCGGATGGGTCAGCAGATGGGCCAGTAGGAATTTTCGCAAACTTCACAGCAGGCCAGACTGCAGGCTGCGCAAATGGCGCAGTGCAATCCGGGGTCTGCTAGAGTTCAGAAAAAATGTGGCGGGCATAATCCTGCCACAGGCTATGGAGCTAGAAATTCACATGGGTAATCCGAGTCCGCATTTGCAGTTGCGTATTCCCACTCTCGACAAGCAGTCCTTGTCATTTTGTGATGCCAGCCCACAGGCCATGGGCAAATGGATCGCCAGCCTGCCAAAAGCCAACCTTGGCGAAACGGCCCGCCTGCTCTACCAGTGCCTTGCGGAACTCAATCAACTGCAGACACCCGGCGCCAATCGCATGCGCCTCATGGAGCTGCTGCGTCCGGAGGTCCTGTTTGTCTGCAAGCATCTGGAGAAGCACTTTCTCAATCAGTCGGTCGTTCTGGAAGAGCGCCCGCGCAAGGTTGCCAACCTTTGCCAGGCACTACAGAACCATCTGGGCATCGGCTACAAGCTGATCGTCGCCCAGGAAGCCGAGCAATTGCGCAAAGAGCAGACCCAGCAACTGGCCACTGCCATCGAGCGCAGCCTGGCCAGCATGCTCGGCCCACTGGTGCGCTCCTGCCAACTTTACTGCCCGGTGCCTGACGGCCTCTGGCTGGAAATGCATCTGCTCTACCGGATCGCCTGCCACTTTGAGCTGCAGAATCTGCCGATTGCAGACCCGCTGAGCAACTTCAAAACAGCACAAACGGTTGAGCACACCTATATTGCCGCCCTGATGCTCGGTTGTGCCCGCACCAACCAGATGCGCCAGAATGCTATCGCCAGTCTGGCCGAAGTCATGATTGCCTGGGCGCCACTGGTCCGCCTGGAAACTGCAGACAGCGATTCAGCGCAGTTCTGGGTAGATCTCGAGCAGGATGCCCCGCCGCGCCTGAAGTCCCTGTTCACCGATGCTGACAGGCAGCGCCTGCTCGGCATCAACCCCGGCCAGTTGCTGGCAGCCATTGACGAATATCTGCACGCCGACAAGATCCAGCGAGCCCAGGCCCGCCTGCCGGTCACCGAGCGTCTGCAGCTTGAGCATATTCAGCATCTGGGAGCAGCCTGGGGTGACACTGCCGAACGTGCCTTCCGGCGCATTCCTTCCCAGGGCGAAATCAAAATCTGCATAGGGATGACTTCGGTTCATTACTATCTGGCTGGTGAAAAAGCCTTTGGCGACTCGCTGAAAAACCCCGTAAATGCCGGCAACGCCCGCTTCAAGAACACCAAGGCCGGTGCAAATGATATCTGGTCCAGATCCTTTGACGCACAGCCCACCGCCACGCTGGTCCAGGGTGAGCCCATCGAGGAAATACAATACGAAGGCGCCGATGCTCCACTCGCCAGCTTTGGCGGTGGCGCCGACAATGAAAAATATCCGGTTTATTCCCTGCTGCTGATTAATCACAGTCCAAGCGGCTATCGCCTGAGCTGGCCTCGCGAGGTTCCCGGCCAACTCCAGGCCGGCGAGTTGCTGGGCATTCAGGACACCACGCAGAAAAGCTGGAATCTGGCCGTGGTGCGCTGGATTCGCCAGGTTCGCGGTGGCGGCACCCAGATGGGTGTCGAACTGCTGGCGCCATCGGCCAAGCCCTGCGGATTGCAGCTGACCCGCAAGGCCGAGCAGAGCAGCCAGTTCCTGCGGGCATTGCTGTTACCCGAGATCAGGGCAATTTCTCGCCCACCCAGCCTGATCACCCCGCGCCTGCCTTTCCAGGAAGGCAACCGGGTACTCATCAGCCTGAACGGCGTGGAGCAACGAGCGACTCTGGGTGAAAAACAAAGTGTTACCGGCAGCTTCAGCCAGTTCGAGTTTCACTATAATCAGGCCGCTCCACTCGGCACACAGCATCCCCAGACAGACAAAACAACCAGCGGCCTTCCCGGCGCGGATGATTTTGACTCGCTCTGGAAGTCACTGTAGATTGCGGACACCGTGCCGCTCTGCTCCCTTTCTCCGCGACTCCACGCTCGTTGATTACCCCAGATGTCCATCGATAAAAAGACCATTCGCCTGCTGATCCTCGAAGATTCGCAAAACGAAGCTGAACGTCTCGTCAGCCTGTTTCGCAATTCCGGCCGGTCCACCCGCGTCCATCGCCTGACATCCGCAGAGGATCTGCAGGAAGTACTCCAGCAAACCTGGGATCTGCTGATTGCCGCTCCAAGCAGCGAAAACCTGCCGCCAAACGAGGCCGTGTCGATCATTCGCCGGCTGGCCAAGGACATACCGGTCATCCAGCTGGTTGATGGCCCCGACTTTGACGCGATCACCGAAGCCATGATGCTCGGCGCCAGCTCTGCCCTGCCACAAGGTGAGGACGAGTTGCTGGTATTGCAGGCCAATCGCGACCTGGCCAGCCTGGAGGATCGTCGCGGCAAGCGTGCGGCCGAGATGGCTTTGCGTGAAGCCGAAAAGCGCTGCCAGTTGCTGCTCGACAGCTCAGTAGACGCCATCGCCTACGTTCACGATGGCATGCACATCTATGCCAACCGCAGCTATCTGGCACTGTTCGCCTACGAAGACGCCGACGAACTGGCCGGCGTGCCAATGATTGATCTGGTGTCCGGCAAAGACCAGACGGCGTTCAAGGACTTCATGAAGAATTACCGTGAGGAGGATGAAGCCAGCGATCTGGGCTTCCACGGTACCGCTGCCGACGGTAAAACCTTCAGCGCCCGCATGAGCTTTTCGCCGGCTGCCTTTGACGGTGAACCCTGCATTCAGGTGGTGATCCGTCGCGAGACCAGCGCCCATGGCTCACCGGTAGCCAATGAAGACCTGGTAACCGGCCTGTTCAATCGGCACCACTTCATCGAGCTCATGGACAAAGCCCTGGATCGCTCGGTTCAGTCAGGCAAGGCCGCCAGCCTCGCCTTCATGCGGGTTGACGGGCAGTCCGCCTTGCTCGCCAGCACCGGTATTGCCGGCATGGATCTGCTGCTCGCCGATCTGGCCAAAATGCTGCGCGAACATTTCCCGGAACAGGTTCAGCTGGCACGCTTTTCCGATGACGCATTCACTGCCCTGATTCCGGACCAGTCTCCCGAACAGACCGAAGCCGCACTCAGGGCGCTGCTCAAGAAAGTTGAAACCCACCTTTTTGATGCCGACGGGCGAACCGTGCAGATCACCCTGTCGATCGGAGTTGCCTCGCTGGATGAGCAAACCACCCGCTCCCAGGAGATCATCGACCGCGCACATCGCTGTGCCGACGAACTGAAAGAAGGCAACGCACTGAAGCTGTTCGATCCTGCCGATGAGTTAAAGGCTGCAGCCAGTCGCGGCGACATGGCGGCGATGATCCAGCACGCCATGGATAACGATCAGTTCCGTCTGCTGTTCCAGCCGATCGTAAGCCTGCATGGCGATGGCGATGAGCAATACGAAGTACTGGTACGCATGCTGAGCCCGCAAGGTGAAGAGGTTCCGCCCAACGAATTCATTGCGGCGGCAAACGCCGAAGGGTTGAGCGAGAAAATCGATCGCTGGGTCGTGCTCAACTCGATCAAGAAACTCACCGAGCACCGCAGCAATGGGCATAACACCAGCCTGTTCGTGCACCTCTCCGGCGCCAGCCTGCAAGACCAGACGCTGTTGCCCTGGCTTAATCTGGCACTCAAGGCCGCGCGCCTGCCGGCTGACGCGCTGATTATCCAGCTCAACGAGACGGATGCCGTTCAATACCTGAAGCAGGCCAAAGCCCTGACCCAGGGCCTGGCCGAACTGCACTGCAAGGTATCGCTCAGCCAGTTCGGTTGTGCCGCCAATCCCTTCAATACGCTCAAGCACCTGAGCGTCGACTTTGTAAAAGTCGATGGTTCCTATAGTCAGGATCTGGGCAACCCGGAAAACCTCGAAGCACTGAAAGTCCTGCTGGCCAGTCTGCACGCGCAAGCCAAACTGACCATAGTGCCTCTGGTCGAGACCGCCTCAACCATGGCCGCACTCTGGCAGACCGGGGTGAACTACATCCAGGGCTACTTCCTCCAGGGCCCCAGCCCGAAAATGAACTACGAGTTTTCTTCGGGCGATGAATAAAACACCGCAAATAAAAAAGCCGTCGGCACTGCGACGGCTTTTTTATTGCAACCTGATCGATCAGTCCTGACCCTCGCGATCGCGAAAACCGAGCAGATACAGAATGCCATCCAGCCCCAGAGTGGAAATGGCCTGCTTGGCTGACTGCTTGACCAGCGGCTTGGCCCTGAAGGCTACTCCGAGACCGGCCTGTCCGAGCATCGGCAAGTCATTCGCGCCATCGCCCACGGCGATGGTCTGCTCAAGGCGCAGGCCTTCTTTTTCAGCCAGTTGCTGCAGAAGATCGGCCTTGCGCTGGGCATCGACAATCGGCTCTACCGCCACCCCGGTCAGCTTGCCATCGACTATCTGCAGCTCGTTGGCATACACATAATCGATGCCCAGCTTGTGCTGCAGCTGGCGGGCAAAATAACTGAAGCCGCCGGACAGAATGGCCGTCTTGTAACCCAGCCGCTTGAGTTCGGCGAACAGGGTTTCGGCACCTTCGGTCAAGCGCAATGATGCACCGACCTCTTCCAGTACGGACTCCGGCAGCCCCTCCAGCAGGGCAAGACGCTCCTTGAAGCTGGCACGAAAATCCAGCTCGCCATGCATCGCCCGCTCGGTAATGGCCGCTACCTGCTCACCGACACCGGCAGCCTTGGCCAGTTCATCAATCACTTCGGCCTGGATCAGCGTCGAATCCATATCGAAGACCGCAAGGCGGCGATTACGCCGGAACAGCGAGTCGCGCTGGAAGGCAATATCGACGTTCAGCTCCTGGGCCACGCCGAGAAACTCCATACGCAATGCTGCTGCATCCTCGGGTTCGCCCCGCACAGAAAACTCGATACAACCCTTGCCCTGCTGCTCCGGCATGTCCAGCGGCATGCGGCCGGAAAGACGATCAATATGATCAATGTTCAGGCCATAGCGTTCGGTAATGCTGCTGACCCGATGCAACTGCTCGGCAGTCACCTTGCGCGTCAATAGCGTGACGATGTAGCGCGGCTTGCCCTGGGCACTCACCCAATGTTGATAATCGGCTTCCGCAACAGGAGTAAAACGTACCTGCTGATCCAGCTTGTAGGCGGTAAACAGCACATCTTTGAGCACCGAAGGCGATGTCTGGTTATCCGGCATTTCCACCAGAATGCCGAATGACAGCGTGTCATGGATGACTGCCTGGCCAATATCCAGGATGTTCACCCCTCCTTGAGCCAATACGCCGGTAATGGCAGCAGTCAGGCCCGGACGGTCTTCACCGGTGATGTTGATCAGGACGATTTCACGCAAGGCTGTTTCTCCGCAGTGTGCAGGCCGCCATTCTACCTGCAATCGGCTCTCCACAGGCAGTCACGGCGCTTTGCCGCGTAAACGCCGACCGCTATACTGCGCGCCTGTTTCTCAAGAGAAGAGCCGCGCCCCGTGACCCGGCCCAAATCCGTCAAGCCCGACAATTTCTTTCTGTTGCTGTTCAATGCAGTGCGCTACCGGCGTATTCCGTTGACCCTGCGCATTGCCAGCCACAGCCTGCTGCTGGTCAGCCTCGCACTGCTTATCTGTGCCTGGGTGATGGGCATGCAATTCAACAATGCCATGCATCAGCAGGCCGAAGCCATTGGTCAAAGCCTGGTTACCCAGACCGCGGCTTCGGCAACCGAATTGCTGGTTGCCAATGACACGCTCAGCCTGAATGTACTGTTGAGCAATCTGGAAAAGAACCCGCTGGTCTCGCACGCCGCCATCTATAGCGTGGACAACCGCATTCTGGCCGAGGCCGGCTCACGGCCCAAGCGTGATTTCCTTGGCGAAACCGAAGGCCTGTTTACCAAACCGATAACCTTCCAGGAAGTGATCGCCGGTAATCTGCGCATGTCGCTGGACATGCAGCAATTCAACAAGCCGATGAACATCAGTTTGCAAAGCATGGGACTGCTGGGCGGGATTTTGCTGATCCTCTCGCTGTACCTGAGCCTGCGGCTGGGTCGCAACCTCTCCACACCTTTGCTGCAATTGCGCGTCTGGCTACGTGACCCGGATGATCCGGCACCAGGTTCCGGGCGCCAGGATGAAATTGGCGATATAGCCAGGCAATTGCAAAACCTGCTGGTAGAGCCTGCCGAAGAGCCGGAACTGCATGCCGATAACGGCGAGCTTGCCGATGACGGCTTGCAAGACGAAGACTTCGTCGATGAAGACGACGGACCAACCTTCGAAATTCGCAATCTGCGCGACCCCAGCTTTGACAGCCCGGACAATGACGACGAGCCGGACAGCTATCTGCACCCGGCACAGGAAGAAGATCCGTTTGCCGATCTGCGCGCCGAAGCCGAGGCCATGGCGCCAAAAATCGCCCCCAGCCCCAGGGTGACAACCCGCTGTGCAGTGCTCGCCATACAACTTGGCGCACAGGAGCAACTGCGGCGCTTGCCGCGCGCGCGTCTGATGGAGTTGTTGCAAAGCTACCGCGGTTGCCTGGAGCAGATCGCCAACCTCTATCAGGGCACCCTGCATACGCTCAATGATGGCAGCAGCCTGCTGCTGTTCGACAGCAACCGCAGCGGCGAAGACTACCTGACGCACGCCATGTGCTGTGGCGAACTGATGCGCGCCCTGGGTCATGCCTTGCAGATAGAAGTTGCCGACAGTGGTATCACCCTGCAGTTGCAGCTTGGCCTCACCCTTGGCGCAAACCTCACCGAGCTGAGTCAAGGGGATCTGCTGCTCAGTGAAAGTGCTCAAAATGCCCTGGCCCTCAGCCAGCACAGCCGCAATCTGCTGCTGCTGGAACAGGCCGTTGCAGAAGACCCGCTGTTACGCCAGCGCGCACGCATCCGCTCGATCACCAGCCCGCAGGGCGCCAGCTGTGTAGAGCGTCTGCTTGAGCCCTACCCGGCGCTGCTTGAACGGCAACTGGCGAGATTGCACGAAAGCCGCCACTGATCGCGCTTCACCTCTGCGCCAGGCAGCAATCGTCAGAAAAAGAAGTCGATTTCCGCTTGCCCGCCAAACTGGTTGCCGCCTCCGGCACCAAGGGTCAAACCGGTCTTGAGATTGATCATAGCACTGGGCGCATACAGCAACTCGGGGATCAAAGACGTCTGGTTGACTCCGGAAAAGTCGCCCAGATAACTCGCCTCCAGCACTGGATAGAGATTTTCTGCCCAGGGTGCAAAGCGGTTGGCCAAACGCAGATCAGCCACGGTGAAGTCATCACTGTGATCGGGGTTGAGGTCATCACTCTTGCTGTACGCGCGCACGCCGGTATTGGCATACCAGCGGCCCCAACTGCTCTGACCCTCAGCCAGCAAGCCGGCCAGATATACATCACCCTTGTGGTTGATGATGTCGTACCTCCTGCCGTCATGCCTGGCATCCAGCGTCTTGCGTACCTGGCCAAAGCCGCCGTACCAGCCCAGTACATAGGCATGATCGGTTTCGTTCCATATCTGCGACTGGAATTCCAGCGTGGTGTAATCCCAAACGCCGCCATCACCCTCGATATCCAGATTCGGATAATTGCCCGCAGTCACCGGCCCATAGGACTCCTCCCCGGGCTCTGCGGTCGCCTTGGCATCACCGTTGGTATACAGCGGCGCATTCAACGTCAGCTGGGAAAACTCGAATACCGGCAAAGCGAAGCCGACACCGCCCGTCCAGCCGTCAAAATTCTTCACCTCATCCAGCTTCATGTCAGAAAAACTGGCCGCGTAGGCGCTCAGCATCGGCCCGGAGACCGGTATGGCAGAACGCGTCTGCATTGGCGAAGGCGGGGGTGCCGCCCATGCACTGCCAGTGACAACCAGACAAACCAGACCTGATGCCCAACCAGCCACTGTCATTTTTTCCACCCCGCAAACCGGAAAATAGATAACCTTAAAAATACCGAAGGAGCCGCAAGGCAGATGCCTTACTCCCTTTGCGGTTAATTAAAGCAGAGCAACTGCGCCAGAGTCTGCCGGAGTCACTGACTCCGGCACTGCCCAAAACAGCACTGGCCGCCAGCGAATGCCATCAACCCGCGAACCTCCCGTCAGAGTGAATTTCAGGAGAAGCCATGTCATCAACAACACCAGCGCGGCATCTACGCAATCTGCTTCTGCTCGGCATTTGCGTCTTGTTACTGCTGGCTGCGTGGCTCGCCATGCGCCCGACCTGGCAGCACGACGCGCCACGCAACCTGCCCTGGGCAGTCGCTGACTATCGCCAGGCGCACTTCTCGCACCAGACCCTGCCCAATGGCCAGATACAGCTGGAAATCGACCATCTGCCGCTGATCGGTATCACCCCTGAAATGCTCGCCTGGTGGTACCGGGTATTACCCATCTCGACCGTCGAGATCAACGGCACCACCTACCCGCTCTACCATATCTTCCATCTCACCGAGCACGGCCAGCTATGGGTCGTAGAACCGGCTACCGATGGCTCGCCCGGCATGGGCGAAGGCTCACTGGTGGCACGCCGCGAATGGTTTGGCCCGCATAACAGCGAGGGTGCCGGGCGCGTAATCAGCATTTCCGCAGCGGGTCTCACGGTCCACCCGGAAGTGGCCGGGGTACAAATGGGCGAAATCCGCCACATCTTCAACGCCACCCCGGGCGGCAGCCAGTACCGTGTAGAAAGCCTGATCGGTGTTGATTGGCCCGTCATCGGCCCAATCCTCAACTACCTGCTGCGGCATACCGTGTTCACCGAACACATGCTGCGCGAGTGGGAACGTCATCAGGTCGAGGAAGTCAGCATGCTCAACTATTACCTGCCGCAGCTGTATGCGCAGCGCGGGGATGGTTACAACTTCCATCTGGACACCCAACAGCCTTTGCCCTGACAGCCTGATTGAATTATTTCAGGGCAGCATGACCCGGATGATATCGGGACTATTTTGGCCGGTTACAGCCAGCCTGTAACCGCAAAACCATACGGACGCGTATCCATTCCATTTCATCGCGATAAATTAATATGTGCCTTTAGTATGTGTTTTCTATTTCTGCCCGGTAACCTCAACACATGCCTGACAAATGGCCACTGTTTCAAACCCTATCCAATCTGAGGTGTACCATGACTAAAGCAATCACTAGCAAGCCAGTAACTACCCCGAAAGAAATCATCGCTGACGTTAGAGCGTATTCTCACAAGGTTTATCTCGCCGGTCTCGGACTGTACGGCACAACCAGCCAGCAGCGCCGCAAAAGCTACAACGAAGTAGTCAAGACCAGCAAAGTAATCTTCAAGGATCTGGTCAAGTCGGGTGAAGGCCTGGAGAAGAAAGCCAAGCAACTGATCGACGAGCAGGTTAAAGCCGTCAACAAGCAGATCAACAAACTGACAGCAACTGCCAAGAAAACCATCAAGGCTGATGCCAAGATTGTTGAAAAGGCCGCTGTGAAAGTGCAGGCAAAAGTTGCCGCCAAAAAGGCTCCGGTACGTGCTGCCGCAAAACCACGCGTTGCAGCTAAAGCCTAAGCAATTGTAGTAAGACAGAACGGCTGGCCTTGGTCAGCCGTTCTGCTTTGTAAGTTAAAACGCCTGGCGCTCTGCGTCGGGCGTTTTACGTTCAGATAAGCCCCGTGTTTTGTGGATGCCATAACCTCCAAAAAAACCGTAGCAGATAATTAAGTACGGCTTGTAAATTTTATGCCAGAATTATAAAAGCATTACCAGACAATGCATTTATCATCACTAGCAACTTCATACCGCCACGACAAAATAATTCCTCCCGGATCAACAAGAACAGAATACTGGCAACCAGGAAGCCAGGTAACGTAGTACCTAGTATTGGCGCCATCAGCCACCACATCATCAAATTTGTTTTTATTATCAGCTGCCGCAGACCATAGACTTGACAGGCAATTAGACTCACACAGTGGCGGCCAATAATGCCGATTTAGATTAGTTCCAACCATATCGTCTTGAATGTAAGCCCAATTCGCATGCCCAGACAAACACCCTGACAAAATTAAAATAAATGCATAGCTATTCCTTTTCACTAACCACTCCACCTAGCACGCGATATTTATTGTACAAAGCACCGTAACCTACGATACCTGCCGGAATCATTGTTCCGTAATTCACGAAGTCAGACATATTATTCCAAAGTCCTTTTAACCATGATTCATGTATGGTTGCCACAGCATTAATTCCAGGAATTTGATTCATAAAATTACTAATCGGCCCTCCCTGACACATAGGAAAATAAGTACCACAGGCCTGATTAAGTGCAAAATTATTTCCCTCTCTCAGAAAAAGGTGACTGATTTATTTGCAGCAATGTCCGCAATCGACTTAGTAGCCGCTTCAGATCAACAATTCAGATGATCTTGCCGACCACTCGCGGCATACTGCCGGCCCGTAATCAGGATGACCGGCCGCATGGCACTCTTCACCAGCGCATTTGCCCAACTCGATCTGCTGCGCCAGCCGGAGCAGGCGAACGAGCCGTTGCAGGCGTTTGATGCTGCGGACGAGTACCTGCTCAATCATTTGCATGGGCAAGGGCTGGCGGCCGATAGCCGCGTGCTGCTGCTGAACGACCACTTCGGCGCACTGGCCTGCAGTCTGGCCGGACACTGCCGGCTGACCTCCAGCGGCGATTCGCATCTGGGCTTTATCGCCCTGCAGAAAAACCTGGAACGCAACCGGCTGACAGCGGACAGCGTGACCTTCGTGCCGGCCAGCGACAGCGTCAGCGGCCCGTTTGATCTGGTGCTGATCCGTGTGCCAAAGACCCTGGCGTTATTGGAAGAACAGCTGATCCGCCTGCACGGGCAACTGGCGCCCGGCGCCCGGGTGATTGCCGGGGCCATGCTCAAGCATCTGCCGCGCAGTGCCGGCGAGTTGCTGGAGAAGTACATAGGTCCGCTGCAGGCCTCGCTGGCGGTGAAAAAGGCGCGCCTGCTGTTTGTCACCCCGGCCGACAAACCAGCCGTCCGTTCGCCCTACCCGACCCGCTATCAGCTTGAACAACCGCCGCTGCAGCTGCTCAACCACGCCAACCTGTTCTGCCGCGAAGGTCTGGATATCGGTACCCGCGCCATGCTGCCGCATCTGCCACGCAGCCTAGGGCCACTGCGGGTCGCTGATCTGGGTTGCGGCAACGGGGTGTTGGGCATCGTGTTTGCGCTGGCCAATCCGGCTGCCGAACTGACGCTGGTCGACGAGTCCTATATGGCCGTGCAATCGGCAGCACAGAACTGGCGTGCCGCACTTGGCCAGCGACCAGTGACTATCCGCGCCGACGACGGCCTGGCCGGACAGGCAGCCGAATCACTGGATCTGGTGCTGTGCAATCCGCCCTTCCATCAACAGCAGGTGGTCGGTGACTTGCTCGCCTGGCGCATGTTCACCCAGGCCAAAGCGGCGCTGGTGCGCGGTGGTGAATTATGGATAGTCGGCAACCGCCATCTGGGTTACCACGGCAAACTCAAGCGCCTGTTCCGCGGTGTCGAGCAGGTGGCCGCGACACCCAAGTTCGTCATCCTCAAGGCCATCAAGTAGCAGCTCTCAGAAGCGGTAATCACCTTTGTGAATTTTGCCGTAGAGGGTTTTGCTCAAAGGTTGGTAAACCTTGCTGCCCGGCAGCCGCACCAGCAGCGGATCGCTGGTCTGTGCCGGATCGTAGGCGGTTTTTTTCAGGTCGGATTTCTTGTATTTGAAGGTACCGGTGACATCCACCTCACCGAGCAGGCGGATGAATACCGGCGCGGCATAGGACGGCATGGCCTGGTCCAGATAGGCGGCCAGCGCTGGTTCATCCAGCCGGGTACCGGCGCTCAGGCGCAGTGCCGCCATGCCGCAACGGCCATTGGTCTGCGGAATTTCCACGCCATAGACCACCGCATCCTCGATGCCGGGAAAGGCGCCGAGCAGGCTTTCCACTTCATTGGTGGAGACGTTCTCGCCCTTCCAGCGAAAGGTATCGCCCAGACGATCGACGAACTGCGCGTGATTGCAACCCAGGTCACGCATCAGGTCGCCGGTGTTGAACCAGGCATCACCCTGCTTGAACACATTGCGCAGGATCGCCGCCTCGCTTTTGGCAGGATCGGTATAGCCTTCGAACGGTGCCAGTTTGCTGATTTCTCCCAGCAGCAGCCCCGGCTCGCCGAGCCGGGCTTTCTGCATGTAGCCCCGGGCATCGCGCAGTGGCTGATCGTTTTCCAGATCGTACTGGACCACGGCGTAATTGACCGGTGAGAAACCGACGGTGTTGTCGAAATTGAACAGGTTGACGAAGGCCAGATTACCCTCGCTGGAGCCGTAGAACTCGACCACCCGCTCTATGCCGAAGCGGTTCTTGAACTCGGCCCAGATCGCCGGGCGCAAGCCGTTGCCGATCATGCTGGTCAGGCTGTTGTTCTTTTCTTCGGCACATTCGGGCTGGTTGAGCAGGTAGCGGCACAGCTCGCCGATGTAACAGAAGCAGGTGGCCTGGTACCTGTCGATATCTTTCCAGAAGGCACTGGCGGAAAACTTGCGCCGCAGCGCCAGCGTCGCGCCACCGGCGAGTACCGAGCTCCAGCTGACCAGCACTGCATTGCTGTGATACAGCGGCAGGGTCATGTACAGCACATCGGTGTTGTCCAGCCCGAGCCCGGACAGACCGAAACCGCCATAGGCCTTGATCCATTTGCTGTGACTGATCACCGCCGCCTTCGGCATGCCGGTAGTACCCGAGGTGTAGATGTAGAAGCAGGCATCCTTGAGCCTTACCTGCTGGCTGTCGGGCAGGTTGAGATCACTCTGGTCCTGCGCCAGTGCAGCCAGATTGGCCCAACCGGCGGGCGCCTTGCCGGGGTTTTGCAAGGTGTCGCTATCGCTCAACCAGTAACAGCCGTGCCGGGCGCCATCGACGGATTTGCGTACTTCCTTGAAGGCATCCAGCAGTTCCTCGCCGATCACGAAAAATACCGGCTTGACCAGATTGAGGCTGTGCACCAGCACCTGGCCGCGCTGGGTGGTATTGATCAGCGCGCCGATGGCACCCAGCTTGGCCAGTGCGGCAAGCAGGGCCAGCTGTTCAAGACGGTTCTCCAGCATCACCGCCACCACCGAGCCATGCTGCACGCCATCGGCCTTGAGTGCCCGAGCCAGGCGGTTGGCCCAGGCATTGAACTGCCGGTAGCTGAGCCGGCGGCTTTCATCCACCACCGCCGCAGAGTCCGGATTCAGCCGCGTTGCCTGCTCCAGCGCCCAGCCCAGCGAAAGGGTCTTTTGCGGATTGCTCAGGGTCGAGTAATACATGCCGCGGGTCATGCGCGGCAGACGCCAGAGCGTGCCGTGCATACGGGCGAGGAAACGGACAGGCGAGATCAGATCGGATTGGCTCATGGTGCTCACAGTAATTCCGGAGGCCGGCCGCTGCAGTAATCAACAACGGCCTGCTTGCAGTAAAGCAGATGAGGCTAACGCAATGGGGGCAAAAGCACGCCCTGCCCTTGACCGCTGCTGGCGCAATCGGCGGCAAAAAAAAAGCCGCACAAAAGCGCGGCTTGCTTGCAGCGAATGCATCAGTAGCGATAGGGCGGCCCCGCCTTGGTCATCAGTGCGTTGTACTTCTTGAAGATTTCCACCACCTTGGCGCAGCGCGGGCTGGTCTTGGCGATCTCGTCCCAGAACTTGTGCGCTTCATTCTCCACCGTAGCCCATTCGGCATCCGGAATGGTGGTCAGCTTGAGCTTGTCGCCATTCACCCGCAGGCTCGCCTCGCCACCCCAGTACCAGTACTGCCGGTAGTAGTTGGAGCTGTCCATGCACAGCTTGAACAGGCTTTGCAGGTGCGGTGGCACCTCGTTCCACTTGTCCGAGTTGGCAAAATAGGAGCCACACCAGGCGCCGGAAATGTTGTTGGTCAGGAAGTACTTGGTGACGTTGGCCCAGCCGACGGTGTAGTCCTCGGTGATGCCTGACCAGGCGATGCCGTCCAGCTCGCCGGTCTGCATGGCCACCTCGACATCTTCCCAGGGCAGCGTCACCGGCACTACGCCGAAGCGCGAGAGGAATTTGCCGGCAGTGGGGAAGGTAAAGATGCGCTTGCCCTTGAGATCGGCCAGGCTCTTGATCGGCTCCACGGTAGCGAAGTTGCACGGGTCCCAGGCTCCGGCGCCAAGCCAGGTAACGCCCTTGACCTCATTGTAGGCTTCTTCCCAGATTTCGTTGAGCCCGTACTGGTTGAACAGCACCGGAATATCCAGGCTGTAGCGGGTGGCAAACGGGAAGTAGCCACCGAATACGGCGATGTCCACCGGGGCGGCGATCGAGTCATCGTCGCTCTGTACCGCATCGATGGTGCCGCGCTGCATGGCGCGGAACAGCTCACCGGTGGGCACCAGCTGGTCGGCGAAGTACAGCTGGATCTCCATCTGCCCCTGCGCCACCTGGTTGAAGCGGTCGATCGACGGTTTGATCACGTGCTCGGCCAGCGCCGGGCCGGCGTAGGTTTGCAATCGCCAGACGATTTTCTTCGGCTCGGCGGCATAGATATGCGCCGAGCCAAGGGCTGCAGTACCTACTGCACCGCCGGCAATCGCCGCCGTCTTGATGAAGTCGCGTCTTGTGCTCATGGTGATTCTCCAGTTCCGTTCATGCGGGTGCCTGTCAAGTCCACAGCAGCGGGCCGGCAGGCATCGAACCGGCCCCTTGGTGCTCTGTTGCGGCGCCGCTGCTGCGATCACAGATCAGCATTGCGGTTCCGCTCGATACTTTGCTCAGCCTCCGTAATTCAATCTCGGCAGCCACAGGGCGATCTCGGGAAACTTCATCACCAGCCCCAGTGTCAGCAGCATGATCAGCACGAAGGGCGTCACCGAGGCATAGATATCGCGCAGGGTCACCTCTGGCGGGGCCATGGCGCGCATCAGGAACAGGTTGTAACCGAACGGTGGGGTCAGATAGGCGATCTGGCAGGTGATGGTATAGAGCACGCCATACCAGATCAGATCGAAACCGAGGCTGCCCACCAGCGGCACATAGAGCGGCGCGACAATCACCAGCATGGCGGTGTCGTCGAGGAACATGCCCATCACCACGAAGGACAGCTGCATGAGGATCAGAATCTGCCAGGGGCTCAGGCCCATCTCGCCAATGAACAGGTTTTCAATCGCCTTGACCGCACCGAGACCGTCGAACACCGCACCGAAGCACAGCGCCGCGAGAATGATCCACATGAACATGCAGGTAATGCCCAGGGTCTTGCGCAGGGTTTCCTCCATCACCTTGGCAGTCAGCCGGCCCTTGAACAGTGCCGCCAGCAAGGCCGAGCCGGCACCTACCGCCGAACTTTCCACCAGACTGGTGTAGCCCATCAAAAACAGCCCGGTCATGCAGAAGAAAATCAGCAGCGGCACTATGCCTGCGCGCAACAGGCTGAACTTTTCTTTCCAGCTGATTTGCTGCCGCTCTTCCACGGACAGCGCTGGCCCCAGCGCAGGATTGAAGTAACAGCGAACGGTGATATAGAGCACGAACAGCGTGGCCATCAGCAGCCCCGGCAGAGCCCCGGCCAGCCACAACTGACCGACCGGCTGGCGCGCGATCATGCCGTAGAGCACCAGCACCACACTGGGCGGAATGAGGATGCCCAGCGAACTGCCGGCCTGCACCACCCCGGTGACCATGATCTTGTCGTAACCTCGTCGCAGCAATTCCGGCAAGGCAATACTGGCGCCGATGGCCATGCCGGCCACGCTCAGGCCGTTCATCGCCGAAATCACCACCATCAGGCTAACGGTACCGATGGCCAGGCCGCCGTTTACCGGGCCCATCCATACGTGGAACATGCGGTAGAGGTCATCGGCGATGCCCGATTCCGAGAGCATGTAGCCCATGAACACGAACAGCGGCAGGGTCAGCAGCGGATACCACTTCATCAGCTTCATTGCCGCGCTGAACGGCAACTCGACACCACCGTCGCCCCACAGCATGAGTGCCGCAGCGGCAGCGACGAACCCGATGGCGCCGAACACCCGCTTGCCGGTGAGCAACAACAGCATCATCGAGGAGAACATCAGCAACGCAATCAGATTGTGGTTCACTCGATCGGCTCCCCACGCAACATCGCGATGTCGCGAAATAACATCGCTATGGTCTGCAGCAACATCAGCGCGATGCCGATGACCATGATGATCTTGATCGGTGCCATCCGCGGCGACCAGGAGGAGTAGCTGGTCTCGTCGTACTCCAAGGCGTATTGGGTCGAGGAAATGCCGCCATACAACAGCAGGACCAGATAGAAGATCAGGAAGCCAACGGTGAGCAGATCAACGATGGTGCGTGTGCGCGGTTTCCAGTGGCTGTAGAGCAGGTCCATGCGCACATGGTCGTCCAGTTGCATGGAGTAAGCGCCACCGAGCAGGAAGTAGGCGACCATCAGGAACTGGGCCATTTCCAGGGTCCAGCTGGAAGGATCGAACAGCGCCTTGCTGAAGGAGGAATACAGCAGTACCGCCAGAATGACGAAAATCAGGTACATGCTGCAGCGACCGATGAACCGGTTCATCCGCTCGACCTGACGCACGTACAGCCGCATCGCTTTCAGCATAACCAGGACTTCCAGACAAAAGCCTGAAAGTGAGACTAGACGAAATTTTGCAAATGCAAGCCCGAACCGCTAACGCCTGTCCGAGATTTGTCGGCTAGTATCAAACGACCGTCATTTCGCCGCCCTGCAAACGCTAACCGGAGGTACTTCCATGACCGCTTCCCTGACCCTTGAGCAACTGCGCGAACTGGCCAGCGCCGGCAGGGTAGATACCGTGCTGGCGTGCATGGTGGACATGCAGGGGCGGCTGATCGGCAAGCGTTTTCAGGTCGAATTCTTTCTCGACAGCGGTTACGAGGAAACCCATGGCTGCAACTACCTGCTGGCCAACGATATCGACATGGAGCCGGTGCCCGGTTACGCCGCCGCCAGCTGGGAGCAGGGCTACGGCGACTTCGTGTTCAAGCCCGACCTGAGCACCCTGTGCCTGCTGCCCTGGCTGGAAGGCACCGCGCTGGTGCTCTGCGACGTGCAGGACCACCATCATCAGGACCTGGCCCACAGCCCGCGCGGCATACTCAAGCGGCAGCTCGCCCGGCTCGCCGAGCGCGGTTATCAGGGCATGTTCGCCTCGGAGCTGGAGTTCTATCTGTTCGACCAGAGCTACGACAGCATCCATGAAAACCACTACCTGAATCCGCGCACCATCAACCACCACATCGAGGACTACGGCATCCTGCAGAGCAGCCGTGAAGAACCGGTGATGCGCGCCATTCGCAAACACCTGCAGGCCGCCGGCATCCCGGTGGAAAACTCCAAGGGCGAATGGGGCCCCGGCCAGCAGGAAATCAATGTGCGCTATGCCGAGGCGCTGGCCATGGCCGACCGCCATGTGCTGATCAAGCATGCCTGCAAGGAAATCGCCCTGCTGCAGGGCAAAGCCATCACCTTCATGGCCAAATGGCGCTATGACCTGGCCGGCTCCAGCAGCCATGTGCACAACTCGCTGTGGAGTCTGGACGGCAAACAGGCGCTGTTCCACGACCCGCAGGCGCCCTACGGCATGTCCGCGCTGATGCGCCAGTGGGTCGCCGGCCAGCTCAGGTATGCCGGCGACATCGCCTATTTCCTGGCGCCTTACATCAACTCCTACAAGCGCTTCCAGGCCGGCACCTTTGCACCGACGCGGGCGATCTGGAGTCGCGATAACCGCACCGCCGGCTTCCGCCTGTGTGGCGAAAACAGCAAGGCGATCCGCATCGAGTGCCGCATCGGCGGTGCCGACCTCAACCCCTACCTGGCCTTCGCGGCACTGATTGCTGCCGGTCTGGCCGGCATCGACGAGCAGCTGGAATTGCCCGAGCCTTTTGCCGGTGATGCCTACGGCAACGACAAGCTGCCGGAGGTGGCCAAGACCCTGCGTGATGCGGCTGCCGCACTGGATCGTTCGCAAATGCTGCGTGCCGCGCTGGGTGATCCGGTGGTCGAGCACTACCTGCACACCGCGCGCTGGGAGCAACAGGAATACGACCGGCGAATCACCGACTGGGAATTGCAGCGCGGTTTTGAACGTTATTGACACAGCCCTTTTTCGAGGAGACCCGATGAACAGTATTCAACTGATTTCACCGGTTGACGGCAGCCTGTATGCCGAACGCCCGCTGACCAGCAGCCAGGCACTCGACCAGGCCCTGCGCGCTGCCCGTGATGCCCAGCGCGACTGGCGCCAGCTGCCGGTCGAGGCCCGCGCCCTGTATTGCCTGAAAGCGGTAGAGGCGATGCTGGCCATGCAGGAACAGATAGTGCCGGAGCTGGCCTGGCAGATGGGCCGCCCGGTGCGCTACGGCGCCGGCGAGTTGCGCGGCTTTGCCGAACGCGCCAATCACATGATCAGCATCGCCAGCGAGGCACTGGCTGATGTCGTGCCGCCGCCCATCGACGGCTTCAAGCGCTACATCCGCCGCGAGCCGCTGGGAACCGTGCTGGTGGTGGCGCCATGGAACTATCCCTACCTGACCGCGGTGAATGCCATCATCCCGGCGCTGATGGCCGGCAACGCCGTGCTGCTCAAACATGCCAGCCAGACCTTGCTGGTCGGTGAGCGTTTTGCCCAGGCCTTCCGCACCGCCGGCTTGCCGGACGGGCTGTTCCAAAACCTGGTACTGGATCACGGCCAGACCGCTGCACTGATCGCCTCGGGGCATGTGCAACAGGTCAACTTCACCGGCTCGGTGCACGGTGGCCAGTTGATGGAAAGTGCCGCCGCCGGTCACTTCATCGGCATGGGCCTGGAACTCGGTGGCAAGGACCCGGCCTATGTGCGGGCCGATGCCAATCTGCAGCACGCAGTGGAAAATCTGGTGGACGGCAGCTTCTTCAACTCCGGGCAAAGCTGCTGCGGCATCGAGCGCATCTATGTCGACCAGGCGATCTACCCGGCCTTCGTCGAGGCCTTTGTCGAACTGACCCGCCAGTATGTGCTGGGCAATCCGCTGCAGGAAGCCACCACCCTCGGGCCACTGGTGCGCACCTCGGCGGCGACCTTCGTCCGCCAGCAGATCGCCGCGGCCTGTGCCGGCGGCGCCCGCGCACTGATCGATCCGGCCAGCTTCACCGCCAACGCAGTGGACAGCCCCTATCTGGCACCGCAGGTACTGGTCAACGTCGACCATGGCATGGCGGTGATGCGCGAAGAAAGCTTCGGCCCGGTGGTCGGCATCATGCCGGTGAGCGGCGACGAACAGGCAGTCGGCCTGATGAACGACAGCCCCTTCGGCCTCACTGCCTCGTTGTGGAGTCAGGACCTCGCACGCTGTGAAGACCTCAGCCAGCAGATCGAGGCCGGCACCCTGTTCATGAACCGCTGCGACTATCTGGATCCGGCACTGGCCTGGACCGGCGTCAAGCACAGCGGCCGCGGAGTCAGCCTGTCACGCATCGGCTACGAACACCTGACCCGCGCCAAATCCTTCCACCTGCGCCACAGCCTCTGATCCCCGGAGCCACGCCATGAGCAAGACTGCCAACTGGAACTACCCTACCGCCATCCGCTTCGGTGTCGGCCGCATCAGCGAACTCCCCGAGCAGTGCAAGAACCTGAACATGCTGCGTCCGCTGCTGGTCACCGACCGCGGCCTGGCCAACGCGCCGATCACCCTGGCTGCACTGGAAGCCCTCCAGCAGGCCGGGCTGGCCGCCGCGCTGTTCAGCGACCTCAAACCCAACCCGGTCGAAGCCAACCTGCAGGCCGGTCTGGACGCCTACCACGCCGGCAAGCACGACGGGGTAGTCGCCTTTGGCGGCGGCAGCGGCCTGGACATGGGCAAGCTGATCGCCTTCATGAGCGGCCAGCAACGCCCGGTGTGGGATTTCGAGGATGTCGGCGACTGGTGGACGCGCGCCGACCCCAAGGGCATCGCCCCGGTGATCGCCGTACCCACTACTGCCGGCACCGGTTCGGAAGTCGGCCGCGCCGGCATCCTCACCGACGAGCGCACGCATACCAAGCGCATCATCTTTCACCCGCAGATGTTGCCGAAGGTGGTCATCAGCGACCCGCAACTGACCGTCGGCATGCCGGCCTGGGTCACTGCCGGCACCGGCATGGACGCCTTTTCCCACTGCCTGGAGGCCTATTGCGCACCGGGCTTCCATCCGATGGCCGACGGTATCGCCGTGGAGGGTATGCGGCTGGTCGCCGGCGCACTGGTGCGCGCGGTGCGCCAGCCGGATGACCTCGATGCCCGTGCCGACATGCTCGTCGCCGCCAGCATGGGCGCCACCGCGTTCCAGAAAGGCCTCGGTGGCATGCATGCGCTGGCGCACCCGATCGGCGCGCTGTACGACACCCATCACGGCATGACCAACGCCACCCTGATGCCTTATGTGCTGAAGTTCAACCGCGGCGTGATCGAAGAGCGCATCACCCGCCTGGCCGCTTACCTGCAGCTGGCCAATCCGGGCTTCGACAGCTTTCTCGAACTGGTCATGCAGTTGCGCAGCGACACCGGCGTGCCGCACAGCCTGGCCGAACTGAACGTGGACGACCGCCAGACCGCACTGATCGCCGAAATGGCCATCGTCGACCCGTCTGCCGGAGGCAACCCGCGCCCGCTCAATGCCACCGATACCGCGCAGCTGTTTACCGATGCCCTGCACGGGAGACTCTGAGCAGCGTTAAGCGTATTAGCACACCTGGCGCCGGGCCAGGCAAACAGCACTCGGTAGGAGCGGGCTTGCCCGCGAAGGCTTCACCCGAATACCGAAGTCGTAGAACAGAACCAGAGGCATCGCGGGCAAGCCCGCTCCTACAGATAAAACCTGCGGGGAACTTCTGGTTAATGTCTGGCGCTTTCAGGTGCCGGACGCTACTCCAGCAGGCGCCGCATTTCCTCGCTGAGCGGCATCGGCTGAAAGGCACTGACCCGCGCCCGGCCGTTATTGCCTTGCGGCACCCAGATACGCGAAAACAGCAGCGCGGCGAGTATGCGTGGCAGTTGCCCGGCCACTTCGCGCCAGTCGTGCAGCTGCCAGCCCGCGCGCAGCATCAACCAGTGTGCGCGGGCATGCCGCAGCGGCATGCGCTGGCTGAGAATATGCGCCCGCTCCAGCCAGACCAGAGCCGTCTGCGGATCAGCCTGTTGCAGGGCTGCCTGACCCTCGGCAAACGCCTGTTGCAGCGCTCTGTGCAATGCTTCACCCATGCTCCCGTCCTCCGCCTGCCTGTAGCTCGCCATGGGCCTGGCGCAACACCTGCAGCGCCGCAGAAATTGCCAGGCTGGCCATGACGCCGGCCACCAGCAGATCAGGCCAGGCCGTGCCGCTACCAAACACGCCCAGCGCCGCCAGCAGTACCGCGAGATTGCCCAACGCATCATTGCGCGTGCACAACCAGACACTGCGCATGTTGCTGTCGCCTTCGCGGTAGCCATACAACAAGGCCGCCACCCCCAGATTGGCCAGCAACGCCAGACTGCCGACCAGGCCCATGGTCGGCGCGTCCGGCAACACTCCTCTCCAGGCATTCCACAGCGCCACAGCCAGCACGCCGAGTCCGAACAACAACATGCTCAGCGCCTTGAACTGCGCTGCGCGGGCACGCACGGCCAGTCCCAGACCAAGCACCCACAGGCTGATCGCGTAGTTGGCCGAATCACCGAGAAAATCCAGTGCGTCGGCCAGCAACGACACCGAACCGGCGCGCATTCCGGAACCGATTTCCACGGCGAACATCAGCAGATTGACCGCCAGCGCGATCCACAGAATGCGCCGGTAACCTTGTGTGCGCGGAGCGTTCTGTTCGACTTCGTGATTGCAGCAATGGGCTGACATTTGGCACCTCCTCTGTGAAGATGCAAACTAGGCTAAACCCTGTAGTCACTACGGAGTCAACATGCCCAAACCCATGACCATCGGCGTGCTCGCCCGCGACAGCGGCGTCAATCTGGAAACCATCCGTTTCTACGAGCGCAGCGGCCTGTTGCCAACACCCCAACGCAGCGCTGCCGGCTATCGACACTATCAGGCCGGGGATTTACGTCGCCTGCGCTTTATTCGCCGTGGCCGTGAACTGGGCTTCAGTCTCGATGAAATCCGCAGCCTGCTGGAACTCGCCGAGCAGCCGCAAAGCCCCTGCGCCAGTGCCGACGAGCTGGTTCAGGAGCACCTGAGCGGCATCGCCGCGCGCATCCGCGACCTGCAGAACATGCAGGCCGAACTGCAGAAAATTGCCGGCTGCCAGAGCGGGTATGCCGAACATTGCCGGCTGCTCGAAGCGCTGGACAGTCGCGACTGCTGCGACTGAGTCCGGGGGGCTGGCTGGCGAATACTGCGTTCGCCAATCGCAACAGTGCCGGGCATCCACCATGCTAGGCTGGCGCACCGCCCAATCGCCTGATCCTGTCCGTCGCCATGACCGAACTTTCCCTGCGCCGCCACCGGCCATTTATCGCCTTCTGGCTGGCCCGCGTGTTTACCGCCAGTGGCTTCCAGATGCTCACCGTGGCGATCGGCTGGCACCTCTACCAGCTGACCGGCAGCGTGCTCGATCTGGGTCTGGTCGGTCTCTTCGAATTCCTGCCGCGCCTGCTGTTCATGCTGCATGCCGGGCATGTTGCCGACCGCTTCGAACGGCGCCGGATTGCCGCTGCCTGCCAGGGCTTGCAGGCGCTGGTGGCGCTGGCCCTGCTGCTGGGCAGCAGCACGGACAGCATCAGCCGCGAACTGATCTTCGTGCTGGCCTTTCTGCTCGGACTGGCGCGCACCTTCGAGATGCCGGCGACCCAGGCGTTGCTGCCCAACGTGGTGCCACTGGCACTGTTTCCGCGCGCCGTGGCGGCCTCGGCCGCGGCCATGCAGGCGGCGACCATCATCGCGCCGGCTCTCGGCGGCCTGCTGTATGCCTTCGGTGCGCAGTGGGTGTATGGCCCCGGCGTGCTGCTGTATGTGCTGGCCAGCAGCCTGATGCTTGGCTTGCACGCCGAAGGTCAGGTGTTGCGCAAGGAGCCGGCCAACCTGGAAACACTGCTGGCCGGCATCCGCTTTATTCGCAGCAAACCCGATGTGCTCGGTTCCATCTCGCTGGATCTGTTCGCCGTGCTGCTCGGCGGCGCCACCGCGCTGCTGCCGGTATTCGCCAAGGACATCCTGCTCACCGGCCCCTGGGGTCTGGGTCTGCTGCGCTCGGCGCCGGCAGTCGGTGCCTTGCTGATGTCGCTGTGGCTGGCACGCTTTCCGATCGAGCGGCGCACCGGGCCGATCATGTTCACCTCGGTGGCGGTGTTCGGCGTGGCCACCATCGGTTTCGGCCTGTCCACTTCGTTCTGGTTGAGCATGGCAATTCTGGTGCTGCTGGGTGCGGCGGACATGATCAGCATGGTGATTCGTGGCGCCCTGGTGCAGCTGGATACCCCGGATGCCATGCGCGGCCGGGTCAGTGCAGTCAACGGGCTGTTTATCGGCGCGTCGAACCAGCTCGGCGAATTCGAATCGGGACTCACCGCGCACTGGTTCGGCACGGTGCCCTCGGTGCTGATCGGCGGCATCGGTACGCTGCTGATTACCGGCGGCTGGATCCGGCTGTTCCCGACCCTGGCCCGCCGCGACCGGCTGCACCAGCCGACACAACAGCAATAGACCACCTGCCCGCTAATCTCAGGGCACCAGCATGGCCTCGGCCACCGCTTTGCGTGCGGCCTTGCCGGCCAGCTGCTCGACCAGCGTCAGGGCAAATTCCAGCGCGGTTGCCGGCCCCTGACTGGTAATGCAGTTGCCATCCACCACCACCGGCTGGTCGACAAAGGTGCAGCCACTCAAACGCTCGCTGAAAGCCGGATAACAGGTCATGCGCCGCTGTTTGAGCACCCCGTAGCTTTGCAGCGCCAGTGCAGGCGCCGCGCAGATGGCGGCAAACAACTGGCCCGCCCTGGCCTGTTGCTGCACGCGCTGTGCCAGTGGCATGTACTCCGCCAGCCGCTGTGCACCCGGCATGCCGCCGGGCAGCACGATCAGGTCGAAGTCCTGCGCCAGCACATCATTGAGCATGGCATCGGCGGTCAGACGCACGCCTCGGGAACAGGTGATCATCCGCCGGGTTTCAATACTGGCCACGACCACCTCGATGTCGGCGCGGCGCAGCACGTCGATCAGGGTCACGCTTTCGATTTCCTCAACACCATCGGCGATAGCAATCAGGGCACGCAGGGTCATGGCTGGTTCCGTTTCAAATCCGTGGAGTTTTGCAGCGCGGGACAAATTCTCCGGCTGCAGGCTTGCTGGTATCATGCGCGCCTTCAGCGCCTTGCAGCCATCTCACGCATCAAGCGTGGCGTGCCTTGTGGCCAGCACAACAAGAAACCAGGGAGTTCACCATGCTGGAAAAACTGTTCCAACTCAAGGCACACAACACCACGCTGCGCACCGAGGTACTGGCCGGTCTGACCACCTTCCTGACCATGGCTTACATCCTCTTCGTCAACCCGGCGATCCTCGGCGAAACCGGCATGGACAAGGGCGCGGTGTTCGTCGCCACCTGTCTGGCCGCCGCCATCGGTTCGGCGCTGATGGGCCTGATCGCCAACTACCCGATCGCCCTCGCCCCGGGCATGGGCCTGAATGCCTTCTTCACCTACACCGTAGTGCTGACCATGGGCTACACATGGCAGGTGGCACTGGGTGCGGTGTTCATCTCGGCCATGCTGTTCTTTCTGCTGTCGATCTTTCGCATTCGTGAATGGATCATCAACAGCATCCCGCTGCCGCTGCGTTCGGCGATTACTGCCGGTATCGGCCTGTTCCTGGCGCTGATTGCGCTCAAGGAAGCCGGTCTGGTGGTGGACAATCCGGCCACCCTGGTCGGTCTCGGCGACCTGACTGCTGCCGGCCCGCTGCTGGCGATTCTCGGCTTTGTGCTGATCGTCGCGCTGGATGCGCGGCGGGTAACCGGCGCGGTGATGATCGGCATTCTGCTGGTCACCGCGCTGGCCATTGCCCTCGGCGTCACGCCGTTTGGCGGCATTCTGTCGATGCCACCGTCGATCGCCCCGACCTTCCTGCAACTGGATATCGCCGGCGCCTTCGATATCGGCATGCTCAGCGTGATCTTCGCTTTCCTGTTCGTCGATCTGTTCGACAACACCGGCACCCTGATCGGCGTGGCCAAACGTGCCGGGCTGATGGGCAAGGACGGCCATCTGCCGAAGATGGGCCGTGCGCTGATCGCCGACAGTACGGCGGCCATGGGCGGTTCGCTGCTCGGCACCTCGACCACCACCAGCTATATCGAATCGGCTGCCGGCGTGGCTGCGGGCGGACGTACCGGTCTGACCGCCTGCGTGGTTGCCGTGCTGTTCCTGCTCAGCCTGTTCTTCGCCCCTCTCGCCGGGACCATTCCGGCCTTCGCCACCGCCCCGGCGCTGTTGTTCGTTGCCGTGCTGATGACCTCCGGTCTGGCCGAAATCAACTGGGATGACATCACCGAATCCGCACCGGTGGTGATCACCGCGCTGGCCATGCCGCTGACTTTTTCCATCGCCAACGGCATCGCCTTCGGCTTTATCACCTGGGTGGTGATCAAGGCGCTGGCCGGGCGCTACAAGGACATCAATCCGGCGCTGCTGGTGCTGGCCGCGATATTCGTCATCAAGTTCGGCTTCTTCAACGCCTAGCAAACAGCCGCAGGGTGACTGTAGGGTGGGCTTCAGCCCACCGCCTATAAGCGCCGCAACTGGTGGGCTGAAGCCCACCCTACGCCCCACGACAGAGTTCGCATGATCAACAGAGACCCGGCAGCCTACACCGCACAGTTGCATGAAAAGCAGCAACGCCTGACTGAACTGCTGGCGCCCTTCGGCGCCCCCGCAGCGCAGGTATTTGCCTCGCCCCGCGAGCATTACCGCCTGCGCGCCGAGTTCCGCCTGTGGCGCGAAGGCGGCCAGCAGCACTATGCGATGTTCGAGGCCGGCGACAACCGCACGCCGATCCTGCTCGAGCAACTGCCGATTGCCGGAGAGCAGATCAACGCGCTGATGCCGCGCCTGAAGAGCGCCTGGCAAGCCAGCCGGGAACTGTCGCGCAAGCTGTTCCAGGTCGAGTTTCTCACCACCCTGAGTGGCGATGCGCTGATCACCCTGTGCTATCACCGCCCGCTGGATGCCGCCTGGCAACAGGCCGCCGAACAGCTGGCGCAGGCGCTGGGCGTGAGCATCGTCGGCCGCTCGCGCGGCAAGCGGCTGGTGGTTGGTCGCGACCATGTGCAGGAAACACTGACAGTGGCCGGGCGCAGCTTCACGTATCGCCAGCCCGAAGGCGCCTTCACCCAGCCCAACGGCGAGGTCTGCCAGCACATGCTCGGCTGGGCCTGTGACGCCCTCGGCGCGCGCGACGACGATCTGCTGGAACTCTACTGCGGCAACGGCAACTTCACCCTGCCGCTGGCGACCCGGGTACGCAAGGTGCTGGCCACCGAGATCAGCAAAAGCGCGGTGCATGCCGCGCTGGCCAACCTGGCCGATAACGCCATCGACAATGTGGCGCTGGTACGCCTGTCCGCCGAAGAACTCACCCAGGCACTGAATGGCGTACGCCCGTTCCGCCGCCTGGCCGGCATCGACCTTGCCAGCTACGACTTCGGCACGGTGTTCGTCGACCCACCGCGCGCCGGCATGGACCCGGACACCTGCGAGCTGACCCGGCGTTTCCAGCGCATCCTGTATATCTCCTGCAATCCGCAAACCCTGGCGGCCAATATCGCCCAACTTAATGACACGCACCGCATCGTGCGTTGCGCGCTGTTCGACCAGTTCCCCTGGACCGACCATATGGAAAGCGGCGTGTTGCTGGAAAGGCGCTAGCAATCCATTGAGAATGGCTATGCCCCAGTTACCTGTTACACCAGACCAAATCGGAAGAAGCGTAAATCCTGTGGGAGCGGGCTTGCCCGCGAATGCGCTTGCAGAACTACCAACAGGCAACTGCTACGCAAGCATTGCAAGCCTGTCAGCCAATGCAGCTTGTGGCACTTGATCCAAAGCCGTCAGAATTGGCGAAGCCCCATCACCCCAGAAGAGCAGCCCAGTGATCATCCTTCACCATTGCGTCAGTGCCCGCTCCTTCCGCCCCCTGTGGTTGCTGGAAGAGCTCGGGCTGCCTTATGAACTGCGCATGTGGCCGTTCCCGCCGCGCGCCATGGCCCGCGAATTCCTCAGCGAAAACCCGCTGGGTACCGTGCCGCTGCTGGTGGACGGCGCGACACGCATGAGCGAGTCGGCCGGCATCTGCCAGTACCTGGCGGCCCGCCACAGTTCTGGCGGACTGGATGTGGCAGTCGATGATCCGGCCTTTGGCGCCTACCTCAACTGGCTGCACATGAGCGATGCCACCCTGACCTTTCCGCAGACGCTGGTGTTGCGCTATACGTATTTCGAGACCGGCGAGCGCCTGCAACCGCAGGTAGCCAGCGACTACGCGCGCTGGTTTCTAGCGCGTTTGCGCAGCGTCGAGGAGGCACTACAAAGCGCAGAATTTCTCTGCGCCGGGCGCTTCACCGCGGCGGATGTGGCAGTGGGCTATGCCCTGCTGCTGGCCGAGCATCTGGGGCTGGACCAGCAGTTCCCGCCAGCGGTCAGCGCCTACTGGGCGCGGCTCAAGCAAAGACCCGCCTACCAGCAGGCCTTGCAGATCCAGCATCAGGCTGCGCTGGATCAAGGGGTGCCTACCACTCCTGCACCGGATATCCGGCCCTGATTCAGGCCACCCACTCGCCAGCGTGCAATTGCCTCAGCGACTCGACTGCCGCAGCGCGACAAAACACAAACCGACCGACACCACTTCGAGCAACAGAGCCGTGAGGTTGAAGGTCTGCTGCAGGCCGCCATCCAGCCACAGGCCGCCGATGCGTGCCAGTGCCATGGCGCTGTAGAGCAGCACCAGCAGGGTCAGTGCCGCCCGCGTCAGGTCGACCCGGCTCATGGCCAGCAGCAGGTAGGTGGCCAGGCCGATCTGCAGGCCACCGTAATAGGCCCGCACATCGGTAATGGCGGCCGGCGCCATCAGCAGCATGCCGCTGAGGTTGGTCATTTCTTCCGGGCGGACAAAATAGGCGATGCCCAGACCAGCCAGGACCAGCGCCTGCACGGCCAGCAGAATGCGCGAAAACAGCATGAGGCAAACTCCGTTGAAGTTGATCGCAGCGAGCATAGCAGTCTGTCATGGCGAAAATCGCGTGGTCTCGCAGGGTTTTCGCTGGGGCCGCCAGGGCGCAACAGGTAAACTGGCCACCCTTAGTCCAACCGCCGGTTGCCTGCCATGACCTTTGCCGCCCTCGGGCTGATCGAGCCGCTGTTGCAGACCCTCACTGCCCTCAACTACCTGACCCCCACGCCGGTGCAGCGCGAGGCGATTCCGGCCGTGCTCAAAGGCCGTGATTTGCTCGCCGCCGCGCAGACCGGCACCGGCAAGACCGCCGGCTTTGCCCTGCCGCTGCTGCATAGGCTGACCCTGCAAGGTCCGCAGGTAGCCAGCAATGGCGTGCGCGCGCTGATCCTGGTGCCGACCCGCGAGCTCGCCGAGCAGGTGCATCAGAGCATCCAGACCTACGGTCAGAATCTGCCGCTGCGCAGCTATGCGGTGTATGGCGGGGTCAGCATCAATCCGCAGATGATGAAGCTGCGCAAGGGCATTGACCTGCTGGTCGCCACCCCCGGGCGGCTGCTCGACCTGTACCGGCAGAACGCGGTGAAATTCAACCAGCTGCAGGTACTGGTGCTCGATGAAGCCGACCGCATGCTCGACCTGGGCTTCTCCATAGAGCTCGACGAAGTATTCGCCGCGCTGCCGCGCAAGCGCCAGACCCTGCTGTTCTCCGCCACCTTCTCCGAGGCCATCCGGCAAATGGCCGGCAACCTGTTGCGCGACCCGCTGTCGATCGAGGTCACCCCGCGCAACGCTGCCGCCAAAACAGTCAAGCAATGGCTGGTGACGGTGGACAAGAAACGCAAGGGCGAGCTCCTGCTGCACTTGCTTAGCACGCAGCCCTGGGGCAAGGGCCAGGCGCTGGTGTTCGTCAAAACCCGCAAGGGCGTCGATCAGCTGGAGCAGGAACTGCGCGCTGCAGGTATCCGCGTCGATGCGATCCACGGCGACAAGCCGCAAGCTACCCGCCTGCGCGCACTGGAACGCTTCAAGGCCGGCGAAGTACAGCTGCTGGTCGCCACCGATGTGGCCGCCCGCGGACTGGATATCCACGACCTGCCACTGGTGGTGAATTTCGACCTGCCGATTGTTGCCGAAGACTATGTGCACCGCATCGGTCGTACCGGCCGCGCCGGCGCCAGTGGCCAGGCGCTGTCGCTGGTGTGTGCTGACGAGGTGAACCAGCTGGCCGCCATCGAAACGCTGATCCGCCAGACTCTGCCCCGTCAGGAGCAAAGCGGTTTCGCGCCGGACCATCGCGTCCCGCTCACCGATGCCAGTGGCCAGATACTGAAAAAGCCAAAGAAACCCAAGATCAAGCCGATACCGGGCAGCGGCAACGCCGGCAAAACCGGCAAGGTGCATCTGGGCAACTGGTTCGAGGACGGCGACCAGCCCAGGGTCAAGGCGGTACGCAAGGCACCGCGACTGGGTGGCAAGCCGTCAGGCAAGCGTTGAACCTTGCGCTCGGCGCCAGCACCCGATCGCAGCGAGGGCGCCACTCCCGCAAGATCAAAAGCTAACCCTGTTGGAGCGCCGACCCGGCGCGAGTGTTTTAGAAGGGAAACATCGCGCTCAGAGCACTACAACGGCCTGGTCATATAGCGGTGATTGGCGATGCCTGGCAGGGTGGAAATCCGCTCCTCCACCACGCTAAAACCCAGCCGCTCGTACAGCGCTTGCGCCTGCGGATTTTTTGCCGATACATCCAGCGCCGCGATCCGGAAACCGGCTGACCGGCCAAGCTTGAGCAAATGCTCGACCAGGCGCGTACCGATACCCTCGCCACGCATACCTTCGGCAACCCCCAGATGGGCCAGATAGAAGGTTTTTTTCGGTGGCGGCTGAATCAGCTTCTCCAGACGCAAACCATTGAGCATCACCGGCACTGCACTGACCGGGCCGTAACACAACAGGATTTGCCGGCTCGCCGTAAGCGTGTTGCGCAAATTGAGCTCACCGCTGTAGCCGGTACCCGCCGCCACCACCTTGCCACCGAGTTCACCGACCCAGTGCCGCGGGTATCCGAACATGCCGCCGCCATCGATAAACGCCGCATGCAAGAAACCTTCGGCACTCAGGCCGGCACGCCTGAACACATAATCAAAAGCCGCCGGTCCCGAGCTATAGATCAGCGGAACGGCCTGTTCAGCATCGCGGGGTTCGGCGGGTCGAAATTTCAGCGGCATACGGGGCTCGGCAAGGGAGTGTCTGAGCTGCGGAATCTAGCATGAATGGCTCGCTGCAGAAGTGCCTGGTCGACTCTGGACGCTGAATATCCCTGACGCGCCAGTCGCTTGATGCATAGCCCGGCCAGGCTCCGGCTTGTCAATCTGCCGACCATCGGCCTGGTACTTGACTGGCCATAGAAATGCTAGCTGCTAAAATCAGTGACAGGCTGAATGGGGGTATGATTCCATGAAAAGCATGATTGGTTTGACCGGCACTCTGGCACTACTGTTTGCCGTACAGGCTCACGCAGACGAGATGGTCAAGTGTGTCGATCCTGCGGGGCATGCCACCTATGTGCAACACCAGTGCCCCGACAGTGCGGTACCCAGCGACTGGATCGATGTGAACAACCTGCCGCCAAGTGGTGCCGGCATACCTACCCAGATGGCTGATCCGGCGATTCTGGAGAACCGGCAGACGGTCAAGGTGACTGTGGTTGACAGTGGTCCCAAGCCAAGGGATTTGAGTCCGCAGTCGCCGATTCAACAAGAGATGGCAGCCAAAAGGGCCGCCCGCGCCGAGCGCATGAAAAATGAAGCAACGCGGGCCGCTGACTAGCTTTACCTGATTCTCGCCGGCATAGATGGCCGGCAGGAACCCGCTCAGCCAGTCGCCTTGCCGATCTGTCTCAACCAGTCGAGCATGCCTTGCCCGGCCAGCCTGCCACTGGCAAAGCAGGCGGTCAGCAGGTAGCCACCGGTCGGTGCCTCCCAGTCGAGCATCTCGCCGGCGCAAAACACGCCGGGCAGTTGCCTGAGCATCAGCTGCTCGGTCAACGCGGAGAAACACACCCCGCCCGCGCTGCTGATGGCTTCATCCAGCGGACGCGTCCTGACCAGTTGCAGCGGCAAACGCTTGATGGCTTTGGCCAGCTGTGCCGGATCAGCAAAGGTTTCGGCGCTGGCCAGCTCGCGCAACAGCCCCGCACGCACCCCGTCCAGACCCAGCTGTACACGCAAATGATTGCTCAGCGACTTGCTGCCGCGCGCTTTGCGCAGCAGATGCTCGATCTGCTCGCAGCTTTTTGCCGGCAACAGGTCCAGCCACAAGGTGGCCGCACCCGAGCGGTTGATCTGCTGGCGAATCGCTGCCGACAAGGCATAAACCAGGCTACCTTCCACGCCGCTGGCCGTGATGACAAACTCGCCCAGACGGACTGCCTGCCCATCCAGCGCAAGGGCACAGGACTTCACCGGTGCGCCGGCAAATTTCCCGAGAAAATGCTGGCTCCAGCCGGCCACCTCGAACCCGCAGTTGCTCGGCTGCAGAGGCTGCATGGCAACGCCGCGCGCGGCCAGCAACGGCAGCCAGGCGCCGTCCGAACCCAGCCGCGCCCAGCTGCCACCGCCCAGTGCCAGCAGCACGGCATCGGCGCGGACTGACTGTTCACCGGCAGCAGCGCTAATGCGCAGGCTGCCATCGGCATGCCAGCCCTGCCAGCGTTGCCGTGTATGAATTCGCACGCCGTGCTCGCGCAGGCGCTTGAGCCAGGCGCGCAGCAAGGGCGCGGCTTTCATGTCGGCCGGAAACACCCGTCCGGAGCTGCCGACAAAGGTGTCGATACCCAGCCCGTGCACCCACTCACGCAATTGCACCGCGCCAAAAGCCCCGAGCATGGCTTGCAGTTGCGGCCGGCGCTCGCCATAGCGTTGAAGAAAGCTTTCCTGCGCTTCGGCATGGGTGATGTTCATGCCACCGACACCGGCCAGCAGGAACTTGCGCCCCACCGAGGGCATGCCATCGAACAGATCAACCTGCACACCAGCCAGCGCCAGCACCTCGGCCGCCATCAGGCCGGCCGGGCCACCGCCGATGATCACGGCAGTGCCTGGATGGGAGGGTGGAGGCGTATGCATGGCGATCCGGACTGACAGATGAGGCGGCCATTCTAGCCCATTGCGCGGGCAGATCGCCTGCCAGGGGTTATGCTTGCGGTTCTGCCTGCCTGCCCTGCGGAACATCATGCCACTGCCTGAATTGCATACTGCACGCCTGCACCTGCGCAACTGGCAGCCTGCCGACCTGCCGCGCTTCGCCGTGCTGAACGACGATGCGCAAGTCATGCAGTATTTCCCCGGGCGGTTTGACCGCGAGCAAAGTGACGCGCTGGCCGCCCGCATCCAGCGCCACATCGAACAGAACGGCTTTGGCGTCTGGGTACTGGAGCGCCATGAGCAACCCGGACTGATCGGCATTCTCGGCTTGCAGCAGGTGCAGTTCGATTCGGCCTTCACCCCGGCCGTGGAAATCGCCTGGCGCCTGCTGCCCGCCTTCTGGCATCAGGGGCTGGCAACCGAGGCCGCACAGGCGGCATTGCGCTTTGCCTTCGAGCAGCTGGCACTGCCACAGGTACTGGCCTTCACCGTTCCGGCCAACCTGCCTTCGCAAGCGCTGATGCAACGGCTGGGCATGCAGCGTGATCCCGCCGAGGATTTCCTGCATCCACTGCTGCCAAAAAATCACCCGCTACGCCCGCATCTACTGTATCGCCTGGAGCAGGCCAGATGGTTGCGATTACAGCAGGCCGCCGGGCGGCAATAGGTCAGGACTCGACCTCGGTTGCACCTGCTTGCCGACAAGTCCGGGCAAAGTCTTTAACATTCCACCTCCGGACCATCAGCGACGGATAACAAGATCCGCGCGCAGGCAGCCTTTTTGCTGCTTTGCACCCAGACCAATCAGGAGTTTTGATGAGCAAAGTACTCGACCAGCTGGTCTCCCTGTTGAATATGGAGGCCATCGAAGAGGACCTGTTCCGCGGTGCCAGCCAGGACCTCGGCTTTCGCCAGCTGTTCGGTGGCCAGGTGCTGGGGCAATCGCTGTCTGCCGCCAGCCAGACGGTTGGCGGCGGGCGCCTGGTGCACTCGCTGCACGGCTACTTTCTGCGCCCCGGTGATGCCGGCCTGCCGATCGTCTATCAGGTCGAGCGGGTCCGCGATGGCGGCAGTTTCAGCACCCGCCGGGTTACCGCCATCCAGAAGGGCAAGACCATCTTCACCTGCGCAGCTTCGTTCCAGGGGGTCGAGGAAGGCTTCCAGCACCAGCTGCAAATGCCCGATGTGCAAGGCCCGGATTCGCTGAAATCGGAAACCGAACTGGCGCGCATGGTCGCCGACAAACTGCCCGAACGCATGCGTGAGCGGGCCGTCAGCGACAAGCCGATCGACATCCGTCCGGTCAGCCGCAACAACCCGTTCGACCCCAAGCCGGCCGAACCGGTCAAGCATGTGTGGTTTCGCGCCGACGGTGAACTGCCGGACAACCCGGCACTGCACCAGTACCTGCTGGCCTATGCGTCCGATTTCGGCCTGTTGACCACCTCGATGCTGCCCCATGGCGTGTCGGTGTGGCAGAAATTCATGCAGGTCGCCAGCCTCGACCATGCCATCTGGTTTCACCAGCCGCTGCGCATGGATGAGTGGTTGCTGTACTCCATGGACAGCCCCTGGGCCGGCAATGCGCGCGGCTTTTCACGGGCCAGTATTTTCAATCAGGCCGGCGAACTGGTGGCCTCGGTGGCCCAGGAAGGGCTGATCCGTCTGCGCGAAGACTTGCGGTGAAAATCCGCAGTCAGCTGGCGGCTGCGCGTCACTGGGTATTTGATCTGGATGGCACACTGACGCTGGCCATGCATGATTTCGCCGCCATCCGCCGGGCGCTGGAGATCCCCGCCGAAGACGACATCCTGCAGCATCTGGCCGCGCTCCCAGAAGCCGCTGCCGCCGCCAAGCACGCCTGGCTGCTGGCCCATGAGCGACAACTGGCACAAGCCGCACAGCCGGCACCCGGCGCGCAGCAACTGGTGCGCAGCCTGGCTGAACGCGGTTGCCAGCTGGCTATCCTGACCCGCAATGCGCGGCCACTGGCGCAGCTCACGCTGGACACCATCGGTCTGGGCGACTGCTTTGCGGCCGCGGACATCATCGGCCGGGACGAGGCGCCACCCAAGCCCGACCCTGCCGGTCTGCTGTGCATTGCCAGGGCCTGGCAAGTGCCGCCGACGGCACTGGTCATGGTCGGTGATTACTGTTTCGACCTTGAGTGCGCGCGTGCAGCCGGTGCCACCAGCGTGCTGGTCAACCTGCCGGACAATCCCTGGCCGCAACTGGCCGACCTGTTTGCCCGTGACTGCCATGAACTGCTTGGCCAGCTGTCTGCGCCAGGCCAACCCGGCTCAGATCTGCCGGCGCCACTGCGGTAGGGTAATCAGCAGCACCGCCAGCACAATCACCGCCATCGCCAGCCACTCTTCGTGACCGATCTGTTCACCGGCAAAGCTGATCCCCAGCAGCACCGCCACCGGTGGATTGACGTAGGCATAACTGGTGGCCGCCGCCGGGCGTACGGTTTTCAGCAGATACAGGTAGGCGCTGAACGCAATGATCGAACCGAACAGCACCAGATAACCCAGCGCCGCCCAGCCCGCCAGGCTCGGCATATGCTGCAGCCGCTCACCACTGAACAGGCTGGCGAGCAACAGCACACTACCGCCCACCAGCATTTGCGCCGCAGTGTTCATGGCCCCCGCGGGCAATGCCAGACGCTTGCTCCACATCGAACCGAAGGCCCAGGTAGCCGCCGCAAACAGCACCAGCAGGGCGCCTTGCGGACTGCCTTGCAGGTTCGAGCCGGCATTGAGCAGCACAATGCCGAGCAAACCGAGGAGGATTCCACACCACTCCAGACGGGTATTGCGCTCGCCCCAGAGCAGGCCGAACAGCAAGGCGAACAACGGCACCGTGGCGATTGCCAGTGCCGCTACACCGGAGGCCACGCCGCGGTGCTCGGCCACGGTCACACCGCCATTGCCGCAAGCCAGCAGCAGCACGCCGAGCAGGCCGGCATTGCGCCACTGCAGCCAACCCGGCGAGGTCACGCCACGCCGGCGCAACCAGACAAACAGGATGCTCCCGGCCAGCAGAAAGCGCAGACCGGCCATCAACAGGGGCGGCCAGGATTCCACACCAATGCGGATCGCCAGATAGGTCGATCCCCAGATCAGATAGAGCGCCAGAAAGGCCCCGATCAGCAACAGCGGCAAGCGACGGACAGACATGCAGTTATCTTCAGACAATGAAAGTGACGCAGCTTAACTGCGCAACAGTAAACCAGCCTCGATCGGGCAGAATCTGTCCGTGGCGCGGATCAGCGATTGCGCAGTGAGGCCGGGCACGCCATAAACGGTGGTCTGCACCGCATTGACCTGGCGAATCCGCTGCAGCAGCAGGTCGAAATCGCCATCGCCGGAGGCCAGCACCACCCGATCAACCCGCGGCGCGGCATCCAGTACATCGATGGTGATACCGACATCCCAGTCGCCCTTGGCCGAGCCGTCGCTGCGCTGGATATAGGGCTTGAGCTTCACCTCGAAGCCGAGTTTGCGCAGAATCTGCTGGAACTGCTGCTGGCGCGCATCGCCCCGATCAATCGCGTAGGCATAGGCCTCGACAATCTCGCCCTGGGCTGCCAGTTCCGCCCACAGCGCGGCATAGTTGAAATGGCAGGCATAGCCCTGCCGCACGGTGTAGTAGAGGTTTTGCACATCGGCAAACAGGGCAATCCGGCTCACAAGCTCGCTCACTGGCGCTAAACAGCGGGCAGTATGCACCAGCACGGGCCACATCAGGCTTTCATCGCTGCGCAAGCCTGCTACATTGGCCCGCCACGGCCCTGCCACTTGCTCCGCTCAACTGCCCACAGACTGACCATGCCGACCATCAATCCATACAGCGTCCTGCTCGAATCCTGGTACTTCTTCCGCCATAACCTGCGCAGCATCGCCGTGCTCTGCCTGCCCTGGCTGCTGCTCGAGGGGCTGGCACGGCAGCTGGCTGAAGCCCAGGTTAGCGGCCTGGCGCCGGAAGCCCGTGAGCTGCTGGTCACGCTGCTGTTCTATCCACTCTACAGTGCGGCACTGATCCTGTTTCTCGATGCGCGCAGCCATAACCGCGAAGTATCCACGGGCCAGCTCTGGCGCCAGGCCCTGCTGATCTGGCCGCGCTTTGCCGTGCTGGCCGGGTTGAGCACGCTATTGATCATTCTCGGCACTTCGCTGCTGATCCTGCCCGGACTCTGGGTGATGCTGCGCCTGCTGTTTGCCGAATACCTGCTGGCACTCGGTGGCCTTTCGCCGCTGGCAGCCATGCGCGAAAGCTTTCGACTGAGCAGTGGTTACTTCTGGTTGTGCGCGGCCTGCATTTTCAGCGTGATGCCACTGTTGTGGCTGCTCGACTGGTGGACGTTCCAGCAACTCGGCGAGCAGCCCGATGCCATGGCAGCAATCCTGCTGGATGCCGGCAACGGATTCCTGCAACTGTTTGTCAGCGTGATTGGCTACCGGCTGTTCATGCTGCGCACGGCAAAAGCCAGCGCGCCGGAGTCAGCGGTGTGAAGCACTGCGCTTGACGCCCGACATGCGTGGCAGCAACACGCGCTCGAACAGGCGCGGGAAATAGCGCGCCAGCAGGCGCGCACGCCAGTCCACATTCGACATCACCAGCAGGCGCTTGCGCTTGAGCGCTGCATGGTAGATCGCCTCGGCGACATCCTGTGCCGAGGCCACCCGCCCCATCGCCAGCGGCGGCTGGGCGGATATGGCGGCATCGCCGATCAGGGCATTCTTGCGCAGGTCGGTCGCGGTGAAACCCGGACACACCAGCATCACCCCCACCCCGGAGCCCTTGAGCTCGCAGCGCAGCGTTTCGAACAGTCCGTGCAGGGCGTGCTTGCTGGCGTTGTAGGCGCTGCGATAGAGCAGCGGCGAAAAGCCCGACAGCGAACTCATGACGATAATCTGGCCATTGCGTTCGATCAGGCTGCGCAAGGCGGCCTGGGTGCAGTGCACTGCGCCGAAGTAGTTGATCGCCATGATCCGCTTGAACACCTCCAGCGAGGTATCGGCAAAGGTGCTGCGATGGGTGACCCCGGCGTTATTGATCAGCACATCAATGCCGCCAAACTGCTCGATAGCCTGTGCCACACAGGCCTCAACCCGTTCGGCATCGGCGACATCACAACACAGGCCCAGCGCCTCGACGTTGTGGTGGCTGCTCAGGTGCTGCACCAGGCTGTCGAGGGTCTCCTGTTCGAGGTCAAATATCACCAGGCGCGCACCGGCCTGGGCGAAACGCAACACCAGCGCACGGCCGATACCGGCGCAACCACCGGTGACCAGCACCACCTTGCGCTCATACATCTTGCTGGCAAATACCTTGCGATACATCGGAGCCCCCGCCTTCAGAGTTGCTTGTGACTGCCATCGCACAGCGGTGCGCTGCGGGTCTGTTTGCAGCCACAAAAGTACAGGGTTTCATTCTGCACCGCCGTGTATTTCAACGGTGTGATGCCACTGCCCTTGTGCGAACCATCGCAGAAAGGCTGCTTGCTGCTGCGGCCGCAGGCACACCAGAAATAATCCTGGCCGGCCTCGACATCCACCGCATAGGGTGACTTGCGGGCAATCTGTGGCTCGTTCATTTACAGTTCCTCGACTTCAATGCAGGCTGTGCCAAGCAAGCATAGCTGCTTCTCGGCGGACGCTGTCTCAACCTGCAGCGCCTCTGCGCCCTGCTAATCTGCTTGCAGCTACTAACTCAGGGACTACCGCATGCGCACATCATCACTGGCTTTCTGGCTAAGCCTGCTGGTGCTTCTGCCCCTGAATACTCTGGCAGACAAATTATTGCGCTTTGGAACCTTCCAGAATGCCCACTCGCCGGCACTGCATATCTGCGAGCAGGTATTGCGCGAAGCCTATGCCAAACTGGGGCGCAGTATCGCCGTCGAGTACCTGCCCGGCGAACGCTCCCTTTACTGGGCACGCAGCGGACGTCTGGACGGTGAACTGTGCCGCGGGCAGGCGCATGCCGGGTTATTGTTCGTTCCGACTCCGCTGTATCAATGGCAACTGGGCGTCTTTTCCAATCAACCCTTGAGCATCCAGTCCTGGGCTGACCTCAAACCCTACAAAATTGCTTACGAACGCAGCATGAGCATCATCAGCGCGCATCAGGAGCTCGATCTGGTCCCGGTCAACAACATCGAGTCTGGCATCCTGCTGCTGAGCAAGAATCGCGTCGACATTCTGCTGGATGACTACAACTCGGTGTTATATGCCGCCCGCAAAATGAAGATCGAGCATCTGCTTGGGGGCAGGCAGGTGGTCGAGCGAGGCCCGATCTACCACCTGCCTAACCCCAAGCATGCGCTGCTGGCCATGCAACTCGAAGTCGTTCTGGCACAGATGGCCAGGGACGGCCGCATCGAGCAGATTGAACAAGAAGTAATGGCCGAATTCATGCTGGAAGCCGCACGGGACGACAGCACGGCACCAGCCTCAAGCAGTCATTAGGTCTGTTCAGCGCCGCGGCTTGGCCCGCGCAGTCGGCTCGGCCACCAGTGGATCATCCGGCCAGTAGTGCTTGGGATAACGACCTTTCAGATCCTTTTTCACCTCGCTGTAGGTATTGGCCCAGAAACTCGCCAGATCCTGGGTGACCTGTACCGGTTTGTGGCCAGGCGACAGCAGGTGCAGCTTGAGTGGCTGCCGGCCACCGGCCAGCGCTGGCGTAACGGCCAGACCGAACAGCTCCTGCAGGCGCACCGCCAGCACCGGTGGCTGCTGCTGATAGTCAATGCGGATGCGCGAGCCCGAGGGCACTTCCAGTGCCTTCGGCGCCAGCTCGTCGAGCTGCTGCGGCAACGGCCAGGGCAGCAGGTTGCCGAGCATGCCGGCCAGGTCGAGGCTGCCGAAATGACTGATGCGCCTGACCTTGTCCAGATACGGCAGCAGCCAGTCTTCCAGACGCTCCAGCAGCGCCCTGTCGCTGACATCCGGCCACTGGCTTTGTCCGGACTGTTCGAGGTCCAGCCGCCGCAGCAGGCCGATACGTGCCTGCCACTGGCGCAGCTCGGGCGTCCAGTTCAGCAATGCCAGGCCCTTGCGCCGCACCAGTGCCAGCAGGGCACGGCCCCGCGCCGCTTCATCGAGCTGTGTCAGGGGCTGGGTGTCGAACAGCAACTCGCCGATCTTGCGCTGGCGTTCGGCACGCAACAGCCCTTCGCGCTCGTCCCATTCCAGCACATCATGGCTGCGCAGCTGCTCGGCCAGCGGGCCGTCAAACAGTTGCGGATCGAGTTCGGCCGCCAGATAGATGCACTCTTCCCGCTGGCCCTGGCGGCTGCCCAGATCGGCCACCACCAGCCATTCGTGCTTCATCAGCGCATCGCTTTGCGCGAACTGGGCAGCCCGACCATTGGCCAGCCGGTATCCGGCACCATCGGCACGCCGCTGCCGGGCGATCCGGTCCGGGTAGGCAAACGCCAGCAGACACCCAAGCCAGCGCGGGTGTTGCGGATCGTCTACCGCCTGACTGATGTCTGCCGTAGGAGCGGGCTTGCCCGCGAATGACTGCGAAGCCCCTTTCGCGGGCAAGCCCGCTCCTGCATGTTTGAGCAGCCCGGCGAACTGCCGGGACAGTTGCCGCACGCGTTGCACTGCGGCCTGCGCGCTCCGCTCGGGTCGGCGCTCACCACTGAGCAGGCTCAACCGGCTGTGCAGGTCGGCACCAGCGCCGCGCAGGATGTCACGCTCACCAAGCACTGCGGCCAGATCACAAGCCAGCGCCGCCAGCCCCAGCGCCTGACCGCGCAACAGCAGATGGGCAATGCGCGGATGGCTGGGCAACTCGGCCATGGCCTGGCCGTGGGCGGTCAATGCTCCCGATGCATCCAGCGCACCAAGCCCCTGCAGCAAGTCGCGGGCCTGGGCGAAAGCTGCCGCTGGCGGCGCATCCAGCCAGGCCAGCTCAGCCGGCGTCACGCCCCAGCGCGCCAGTTGCAAGGCCAGCCCGGCCAGATCGGCCTGGAGAATTTCTGCCGTAGAGTAAGCCGCCAGTTGCTCATGCTGCGCCTGTGACCACAAGCGGTAACACGCACCCGGCTCCAGCCGCCCGGCGCGGCCGGCGCGCTGGGTTGCCGAAGCACGGGAAATGCGCTGGGTATGCAGACGGGTCATGCCACTGGCCGGATCGAAACAGGGCACCCGCTCCAGCCCGGCATCGATGACCACGCGCACGCCCTCGATGGTCAGGCTGGTTTCGGCGATATTGGTCGCCAGCACCACCTTGCGCCGGCCGGCGGGTGCCGGCTCGATGGCGGCACGCTGGGCCGCCAGATCCAGCTCGCCATGCAGCGGGCAGAGCAGAATATCCTGCCGCGCCGCCAGCACCCCGGCCAACTGTTCATGCACGCGACGGATTTCCGCCTGCCCGGGGAGGAACACCAGCAGACTGCCGGACTGCTCGCTGATGGCCTGCTGCACCGTCTGCACCACTTGCGGCTCGATCCACTCGCCCGGCTGAAAGGGTCGTCCCCAGTGGGTCTGCACCGGATGCATGCGCCCATCACTGCTGATAACCGGTGCGGCTCCGAGCAGCGTCGACAGCCGTTCGCCCTCCAGCGTGGCAGACATCAGCAGCACCTTGAGTGGCAGCTCGTCGCGCAGCAGCTCCCGGCCGTTCAGGCACAGCGCCAGCGCCAGATCGGCATCCAGACTGCGCTCGTGAAACTCATCGAAAATGACCAGGCCGACGCCTTCCAGCGCCGGATCCGCTTGCAGGCGCCGGGCCAGAATGCCTTCGGTTACCACCTCGATACGCGTGCGCGGGCCGATCCTGCTGTCCAGGCGAATGCGATAACCGACCGTTTCACCCACCGATTCACCCAGCTCGCTGGCCAGCCGCTCGGCGGCCGCCCGTGCCGCCAGCCGCCGAGGCTCCAGCATGAGGATGCTTTGCCCGGCCAGCCATGGTTCGTGCAGCAGCGCCAGCGGTACCCGCGTGGTCTTGCCGGCGCCCGGCGGCGCCTCCAGCACGGCTTCATGGCGTATGGCGAAGGCCGCGCACAGAGCAGCTAGTACATCGTCGATGGGCAGGCAGTTCATGGGCACTCCAGACTAGAGGCCCATTATAGAGGCGGGCATAGCGAGCCGCAGCGCCTAGCTACCGTCCACGGGTGGGTCGCGTACAGAGCCACATCGCTGCTGGCAGGCGCCAACCCCGGATTGGCTTAACTGGCGCGGCGCGCGTCAATGCTCACTTGCGCTGCGCCCGCGTCAGAACTGACAGCGCCGTCCCTCTGCCATTCCGGCGGTCCCCACAGATGCTTCAGACGCTGGCCCAGCGGACCGGGACGGGCCACATCGCGACAGATCGCAACAAGTTCGTGGAAGGTCAATGTAACCAGATTGCTGCTGTGAATTTGTCGCACCACGCCGTATTCCGGTGGCTCTGCCGGGTCTTCAGCAGCATAGGTGCCAAATATATGGTCCCAGACCATCAGCACGCCGCCCATGTTGCGATCAATGTAGCGCGGGTTACGGCCGTGGTGCACGCGGTGATTAGACGGCGTATTGAACAGCCACTCAATTGGCGCCGGCAGCTGCCCGACCCACTGGGTATGCACGAATATCTGCATAGTCATGTTTGCCGCCAGCAGGGTAAGCACCCACTCCGGTGGAAAACCAAGCAGTAGTGCCGGCAGAAAGAAGGCATACACCCCGGCCACCGCGTATAACAGACTCTGGCGGAAAGCCACGGTGAAGTTGAAGTACTCTGAGGCGTGGTGCACCTCATGCACAGCCCAGAAGAGGCGTATGCGATGTGCCGACAAGTGAAAAATGTAAAAACAGAAGTCGACCAGGACAAACAGCAGCAGCAGTGACCAGGGGGTAATCGGCAAGGTAGTCAGCCGGAAGCTGTAGACCCACTCGAAGACTGGCACCACCACGGCGAGCACCATAAAGCCCTCGGCGAGCAGGACATAACTGCCACCCATCAAGATGCTGACCATGCTGTCAGTGAAGTTGTACTTGTTGTCACGACGAAAGTGCCACCATTCCAGACCGGCCAGGCTCAGGGTCAGCGGCAGGGCCAGCAGCATCAGCATCTGGCTGGGCATCAGCCAGTTCCGCAGCATCTCCAGCCAACCAGACAAGGTGATCAATACAGTAGCGGCCATAAGGGTCTCCCAAGGGTTGAATCAATAGGGAAACTTTATCCATGCCTTGCGTTGAGGTATTGATAGTTTGCGCCAAATCAGTCGCCAGCATGCCTCGGTGCCAATTTGTTCCAGCGCCGGTAGGCATGGTTGAACGCGCTCTGTTCGGCATAGCCGAGAAGGAAGGCGACCTCCTTGAGACTCAGCGTCGGATCATCAAGCAGGTGTTGCGCGTGCCGCTGACGAATAGCGTCCAACAGCTGACGGTAGGAGCAGCCTGATTCGCTAAGCCGGCGTTGCAGCGTGCGCTGCGACAGATGCAAGTGCGCCGCCACCGCAGCGACAGGCGCACCCGACGGCAGCGTATGCAGAATTGCTTTCTCTACCGCGCGGACCAGCTCGGTGGCGCTCGGTAAAGCCTCGCGCAAGGTGCGCTGTCGACTGCGCCAGGCTGGGCTGAGGGTGGCGCGGCTCAGGTCGATGGGCGCCTGCAACGCCTCGGCGGCGAATACCAGGCGCAGCGCCGGACGTCCGAACTGTACCGGACAGCCAAATGCCGCCAGGTAGGCCGCCACCTCCCCAGCAGGCGCATTCATCACCTCGACCCGCAGTGGCTGGCCGGCGGCCGGGCACACGCTGCGCACGACCGTCAGCAAGGCCATGGCATGCAGCTGTTCCAATATGCGGTCGTGCAGCCCGAAGCGGTCATCCCAGGAAATGGTGACCTGTTGGCCGGCCCTGCTTAACTGCGCCCAATTCTGCCCGTAGAACCACTTTTCCAGCAGCAGGTAGGTATCGAGAAATTCACCCAAGGTACGGGTGTTGACCAACAGATAACCAAGCGGCCCGACATGTTGCAGCTGCACATGCTGGCCGATTTCCAAGCCGCGCGCCGGCCCTGGAGCCTGGGCAATGGTGGCATGCACCTTCAGCGTCCATTGTTCCAGCGTCAGCGCGTTTGAGGAGCGCGGCACCACAACGTTACTGGGCTGACCGAGGCTGGCCAGCCAGTCGTCGAGTATTCCAGCAAAGTTGCTGGTGATAACGATCATCGCGGCGCCATCAGGTAAACGAGCATGTCACCTCACCCAACCCGGCTACTTCAAAACACAGCTGATCGCCCCGGGTGATTTCGGCAATCGGCGCCAATGCACCGGTAAGCAACACATCACCGGCACGCAGAGGCTGGCCGAGGGCGGCCATTTTTTGTGCCAGCCACAGTGCCGTGCTCAGGACATCCTTCAACACGATAGCCACACCCGCCTGCAACGGCTGGCCGTTGCATAGTAGCGTGCCGCGCAGCGCCTGCCCTTGCAGCTGTGCCAATGGTAAAGGCTGATCGCCCAGCACATAGAGCCCCGCGGACAGGTTGTCGGAGACCGCGTCAAGCAGAGTCAACTGCCAGTCGGCAACCGCCGAGTCGTTGATTTCCAGCGCCGGCACCACTGCATCGATACTGCTCAGCAATTGCTCGCGGGTGATCGTGCCAGACGGCAAGTCGAGCGCCAGCAGTAGCGCCAGTTCGATCTCGACTTTTGGTTGCAGCAGGCGCTCCCAGGCGATGATGTCGCCCGAACGGCAGGCGGTGTCGGCGAATAACCAGCCATACAGCGGTTCCTCGACCTTGAGCGCCGCACGCCGCGCTGCCGAGGTCAAACCGGCCTTGACTCCGCTCAGGCGCCGACCCTGTGCCAGCGCCTGCTGCATTCCCGCAGCCTGCACCTGATAAGCCTCATCCAGACTGGCGAGGGCATAGCTTTGGCTAACCTGCGGCCCGGGCTGACGCTGGCTCCGTGCCGTCGCCAGACTGCTGGCCGCGCCCAGCAAGCGCGTGTCAGTGACAGGGGGCAGTGCGCTCATCGACTGGGCGCCTCACCCAGCACCGTGGTGCGGAACATTTCGCGACGCATACCGTGGTAGTCAGCCACCGGCATATGCCAGGTGCTGCGATTGTCCCATATCGCCAGAGTACCCTGGCGCCAGCGCATTCGGCAGGTGAAGGCCTCTGCGGTGGCCAGATTGAACAGGTATTCCAGCAGCGGGCGCGACTCCTCCGAGCGCAGGCCTTGGATGCCGGTGGTGTAGGCCGGGTTGATGAACAACACCTTCTTTCCGGTTTCCGGGTGTCGGGTTACCAGCGGATGGCTGCGTTCATCATGCGAAGTGTCGCTGCCGTAGTTGATCGCCATGTTTTCCAGCAGCGCGTTGTGCCTGGCGTTGACCCCGTAGGCCATCTCCGGACTGTGCACCGCATCAAGGTTCTCCAGCAGCGCCTGCATGCCTGGCGATAGCCACTCATAAGCCAGGGCCAGGTTGGCATAGCAAGTGTCGCCGCCGTAGGGGGGAATGTCCTGCCCGTAGAGCAGGGTGAAGGCTGGCGGGCGTTCCTGGAAGGTCCAGTCGGTATGCCAGGCCCCGCCGAATACGAAGGGCGCCTTTTCATCGGCTTCCTTGACCACGTGCACCACATGTGGATGGTCGGCCATGCAGGTCACATAGGCCTCGCGGCCAAACTCGCCGAACTGCTGGGTGACGCGCTCCAGATCGCTGACACTCAGGGCCTGGTCACGGATAAATATGACTTTGTGGGCGAGCAGGGCTTGGCGCAGTTCAGCGAAGCCTTCATCGCTCAGACGCGTCAGGTCAAGATCCTCTACATCCGCACCTAGTGCGCCGGTGGTTGGGGTTACACGGATATTTTTATAAGTCGCGGCACGGTTGTGACTGGGCAGGGTATAGATGAATTCGCTCATGGCTGGCACTCATTTGGACTTGGAGTGCTTGCACGATGCAGTGCGAGTGGTAATCTCAACAATGATCATAACTGCCAATAAATGATAATTACTGCAATCGCAACATGCATCGGGAGATCGGACTTTTGGAAGGATCCACCTGATGGATTGGCGTCAAAGCCGTCCACTGACAGGTGTGCGCTATCTGCTGGAAACCGCTCAAGCTGAAGGTGCGGATGCTGCGGCCTGCTTGATCGGCAGCGCCATTTCCAGTGATACGCTGCAGCAGCGCAATGCGCAGATCGAGGCGTGGCAGGAACTGGCGGTGATCCGCAATCTGCTGGAGCACGCCGGCAGGCCGGGCTTGGGGTTCGTCACAGGGCAGCGCTACCACCTGACCTCTCTGGGACTGCTCGGTTTCACCATGCTGGCCAGCCGTACTCTCGGCGAGGCATTTGCCACTTTCAGCCGTTTCCAATTGCTGGCCCTGACGTTATGCCCTGCGCGGATCGAGGCAGACCGGCGCGGCGCCTGGCTGCTGTTCGATGCCAGCGTACTACCGCAGGATGCCCGCGCCTTTGTCATTGAGCGCGGCCTTTCCGCCTGCCTGGGCGTTGCCTGCGAGTTGTTGCAGCGGCCAATCAAGCCTCTGGTCGTGGAAATGACATGCCGTGCCCCGGCTGACTTGGAAGCCCTGCTGCGCGAATTTCCCTACCCGGCGCAGTTCGACGGTGCGCGCAACGGCATTCTGTTCTCGCATGCCGACCTGCAGTTCAAACTGCCGCAGGCACATATCAGCGCTCATTCCGAAGGCGAACAAATGTGCGAGCGCCTGTGCGTGGAGATCTCCCACAGCCTGCACAAGGCGCCCACTGCACGCCTGGTGCAGCAGGTGCTAATCCGGGACTCGGCCACCCTGCTCAGCAGTCGCACGGTGGCCCAACGTCTGGGCCTTTCCGAGCGGACCCTGCACCGCAGCCTGAAAAACGAAGGCCACCGGTTTCAACAAATTAACGAGCAAATCAAGCAGCGACTGGCCGAACGCCTGCTACGCGACTCGCGCCTGGATATCAACAGCATCGCGCAGCGTCTGGGTTATGCCGAGGCGGCCAGCTTTTCCCGCGCGTTCAGTCGCTGGACAGGTTTCGCCCCAGGCCAATGGAAACGTCAGCGCCTGTAACCGATAGATTACACCTTGGCACGGGACGTTCAGGACTGAACGACATCGCGCACTCCACGAAAATACGCGACGATTAAAGCCATGCAACTTCTTGGCGCTGCCTCAAGAGACCGTCGCTAGTATACTGGGGCCCATATTTATCTGTGGTTTCGGAGTATTCCATGCGTTTGCACACACGTTTGTTAAGCGGCGCCATAGCTATCAGCCTGCTGATCCAGTTGGCTGCCTGCGGCACGATTTTCTACCCCGAACGCCGCGGCCAGATCAGCGGCCAGATCGACCCGGCGGTGGCCATCATGGATGCCATCGGCCTTCTGTTCTACATAATTCCCGGGCTTCTGGCGTTCGCTGTGGACTTCATTACCGGCGCCATCTACCTGCCCGGCGGCAAACATGCACAGGTCGATCCGCAATTGCTGCAAAAAGCCGTCAACCCGGATGGCAGCATCGACAACCTGCGCCTGAAAGCGATCATCGAAGAACAGACCGGCCAGCAACTGCCACTGGATAACCCCTATCTGATCCAGCAGCGTGGCAACCTGCAACAACTGGCCAGCCTTGGCCTGCAACCGGCGGCGTGATGATAACCAGCAACGAACACGCCAGGCTGATGCGTCTGGCAACCAGAGCCTCACTGGTCGTCGCCTGCATCCTGATTGCGGCCAAAACCGTGGCCTGGTGGCTCAGCGGTTCCGTCAGTCTGCTCGCAGGTCTGACCGACTCGGTGATGGATGCTGCCGCCTCCTTTATCAATCTGCTGGCCGTGCACTACGCCCTCAAGCCGGCCGACGAAGACCACCGCTATGGCCACGGCAAGGCCGAAGCCCTGGCCGGGCTGGCGCAGGCACTGTTCATCAGTATCAGTTCCCTGCTGATTGGCGCACATGCGGTCGAGCGCCTGAGCAATCCGCAACCCCTGGCCGCCGAAACACTGGGCATCGCCGTGATTGTTCTGTCGCTGCTGCTGACCCTGGCCTTGTTGCTGCTGCAACGCCACGTGGTCAGGGAAACCGGTTCGACTGCCGTGCATGCCGATTCCCTGCACTACACCTCCGACCTGCTGCTCAATAGCAGCATCCTGGTAGCGCTGGTACTGGCCGGCATGGGCTGGAGCCACGCTGACGCGCTGTTCGGCCTGGGCATTGCGGCTTACATCCTGTGGAGCGCCATCGGCATTGCCCGCCAGTCGGTTGCCGTACTGATGGACAAGGAGCTGCCGGTGGAGGTGACCGAGCGCATGCATGAACTGGTCTGCGCGGTGCCCGGCGTGCTTGGTGTGCATGATCTGCGCTCACGCGTCTCCGGTATCCACTGGCATGTGCAACTGCATCTGGAACTGCCGGACAACATGCCGCTGAAACAGGCCCATGAGCTTTGTGATGCCGCCGAAGCGGCAATCCACAGCGAGTTCAAACGCACCGAAGTGCTGGTGCATCCCGACCCGATCAAGATCATCTCGGCCTGAGCCACTGCTGTCATGGATTGCAGGGCCCGTTGTGTAGCACGGCCGCAGGCTGGGCTTCAGCCCACCAGGACAAATGCAGCGTAACGCGCGGGCTGAAGCCCAGCCCAGGCGTCTACCCAGCGTGTAACAGGGACACCACCAACAAAAAGGGCAGCCCCGCAGGCTGCCCTTTTTGTGTTCGTCCGTCTGCGGCGTGGGTAACACCGTTTTTCTCGCCCGCCTGATTGGGCGGTGCGGACCCGGGAGCAGCGTGATCCGGTAAGATCGGCTGCGGCGGCCTGCCTGGTTGGGCAGTGCGCATGGACATGTTCGTCCGGGCCTTGAAACTGGAAACAAGCTTAACCCTGCCGGCGCGACAAATGATTGCAAAGATTGCTACCCAGACCATCACTTGCGCAATAAATCACCTTAAGCGCATCATATCCAGCAACAAATGGATAAAAGGGCGCCGAAATGAACAAACTGGATCGCTACGATCTGAAAATTCTTGCGGAAATGCAGCGCGACTCGCGGATTTCCAACCAGGAGCTGGCCGAACGTATCGGCCTGTCGCCTTCGCCCTGCTCACGGCGGGTCAAGCAACTGGAGGACGATGGCTACATCCTGCGCCAGGTCGCCCTGCTCGACCGCGCCAAACTCGGCCTGAGCCTGACCGCCTATGTGCTGATCGGCATGGACCGGCATACTCCGGAACGTTTCGAGGGCTTTGAAAGCGCAATCCGCAAATGCCCGGAAGTGCTGGAGTGCAGCCTGGTTACCGGCGTCGATGCGGACTACCAGCTCAAGGTGGTGGTGGCCGACATGGACCACTACCAGAAGTTTCTGCTCGGCCAGCTGACCCGCATCAAAGGCGTAACCAGCGTGCGCTCGAGCTTCGTGCTCAATCAGGTGCTGAACAGCACCGAGCTGCCGCTGGAGCATCTGCGCAGCTGAGCGGCAACCGCAAAAGCGCTTTCAGCACGTATAATCGCCGCCCCGCAGTTACGCTCACCAGCATCCGCGCGAGGCAGCCCATGGAAACCGAACAGTTCGAATCACTGATGATGTATGTCCTGGTCAGTGGGCTGATGGGCTTCATGGCGTTCATCATCTGGGATCTGGCGAAGACCTCCAAGGCCGGACGCCTGGGTACCGCGATCCTGTTCCTCGGCCTGGGCCTTTGCCTGTTCGCCTTTGCCGCCAAGCCGGTCATCGGTTACATCATCGAACAGGTGGAAGACATCCCCAGCGGGGATTAAGCGGGCGTGGCCGGCACCTCCCGCCACTCGCCGGGCTGCAGACCCTCCAGCGTCCAGTTACCGATCCTGACCCGCACCAGACGCAAGGTCGGCAAGCCGACCGCCGCCGTCATGCGGCGCACCTGACGGTTGCGTCCCTCGCGAATCACCAGTTCCAGCCAGGCTGTCGGTACGCTCTTGCGAAAACGTACCGGCGGATTGCGCGGCCACAACGCCGGCGCATCGATCTGTCTGGCTTCGGCGGGCAGGGTCGGACCATCGTTGAGTTGCACGCCATCGCGCAACTGCTGTAATTGTTCGCTGTCCGGCTCACCCTCGACCTGCACCCAGTAGGTCTTCGGCAGTTTGTGTTTCGGGTCGGCAATCCGCGCCTGCAGACCGCCGTCATTGGTCAGCAGCAACAGACCCTCGCTGTCACGATCCAGCCGGCCGGCCGGATACACGCCGGCCACCGCAATGAAATCCTTGAGCGTGGCGCGCCCCTCGCCATCACTGAACTGGGTCAGCACATCGAACGGTTTGTTGAACAGCAGCAGCTTCGGCTCGGCAGGCGGAGCCTTGGCTACCCGCCGCCGGGCATTGCCGGAAGGACGTGGAGAGCCGGTGCGTGCAGAGGGGCGCGGGGGACGTGACATGACTGGAAAACACTTGGGCGGACACGGAAAGGAACCAGCATGCTAGGTTCTGCCGATGCCCTTCCGCAAGCACGAGTCCCACGGATATGCCCAGCAACGCCCGCCCCGCCTGGAAAATCAACCTCGACAGCATCCTTGGTCGGGGCCCGCAGGGCTACCAGGGCCCGGCCAGCGAGCATTTCGATGGTCGGCGCTTTCACAATATCGAACCCAAGCCGCACAAGGATCTGTGGAGCCTGCTCAAATGGCAGTTCAGCCGCGCGCCACAACCGGACTGGATCGAGCAGCCGGGGCCGGCAGTTGCGCCAGCAGTTGCCGAAGAGGTGACCGGCGCCGATCTGCAGGTCACCTACATCAATCACGCCACCCTGCTGATCCAGCAGCACGGACTGAACATTCTTACCGACCCGGTGTGGTCGGAGCGCGTCAGCCCCTTCCAGTTCATCGGCCCCAGACGCCACCATCCGCCAGGCCTGGGCATCGAACAACTGCCGCCAATCGACCTGATCCTGGTCAGCCACAACCATTACGATCACCTTGATCTGGACAGCCTGGCGCAGCTGGCCGAGCGCTTCCCGCAGGCGCAGGTGGTCACCGGCTTGGGTAATGCCGCGCTGATTCGCCAGAGCGGCTTTTCCCGCATCGAGGAGCTGGACTGGTGGCAGAGCATGCCACTTAACGCACAAATCAGCCTGCACGCGGTGCCGGTGCAGCACTGGTCGGCACGCACCCGCGCCGACACCAACCAGACCTTGTGGCTGGGTTTTGTCCTGGAATCTGCCGAAGGCCCGGTGCTGTTCCCCGGCGACAGCGGACTGGGCCCGGAATTCAGGCTGATCAACCAGCGCTTCGGGCCCATGCGCTTTGCCGCACTGCCGATCGGCGCCTACGCGCCGCGCTGGTTTATGCGTGACAACCACATGGACCCCGACGATGCAGTGCAGGCCCATGTGCAACTGCAATCGCAGTGCAGCATGGCCATTCACTTCGGCACCTTCAAACTCTCCGACGAGGGCCAGTTCGCCCCGCCGATGGCGCTCGAACAAGCCCTGCATGATCATCGCGTGGCACCTGAACTGTTCCGCGCACCCAAGCCAGGCGAGCAGTGGCAGGTGCCGCCACTGCGCCGGCCCGCAGGCTAAACTGGCTCAGCACCCGGATGGATAGCGCCACATGACCCTTGCTGCCGAGCAGACCCTCGACTTGTTACTGCGTGGTGCCAGCCTTGGCTTGTTGAGCCTGCTGGTATTGCGCTTGCTGCAACCGCCGCGCAACGCCAACCAACTGCTCTGCCTGAGCTTATTGGTGTGCATTGCCGGTTACCTGCTCACCTCGGCGGTGTTTGATGCAGATATGCCGATACTGATTCGCCTGCCGCTGATTACCCTGGCCACCCTGGTGCCGGTGTTGTTCTGGCTGTTCGGGCAGAAACTGTTTAACGATGACATGCGCTGGCATTGGACGCACGCCCTACCGGTAGTGATGTTGGCCGCGGTGCCGCTGTTGTTCAAAAGCAAGCTGCTCGACCCGGCGGCACGGCAGTGGCTTGACGTGTTGCAACACCTGTTCGGTGGCCTGCTGATAGCCCATGTGCTCTGGCTGATCTGGCGTCATCAGGACGCAGACTTGCTGTTGCCACGCCGCCGCCTGCGCTTATGGCTGGGCCCTGGTATCGGCCTGTACATACTGAGCATACTAGCCGTTGAGCTGAGCTTCCCCTGGGGCGGTGTACCGGCTTGGCTCGACACACTGAATATGCTCGGTATTTTTCTATTCACTCTGTGGTTCAGTCTGCGTCTGGATACCTTGCTCGATTTGCTGGCCTCCAGTCCTGCCAGCCGCAACCGGGTGTCCCCCGAACCTGTCGCCATTAACAGCAGCAACACGCTGACAATAAGCGAAGCTGACGAAGAATCCGATCAACCGGCCCTACTTAGACTACAACAGGCGATGCACAAAGAAAGACTCTGGCGCCGTGAGAGTCTTAGCGTTGCCGACCTCGCCAGACACATCGGCTTAGCCGAATATCGCTTGCGTCGACTGATCAATGGTGCGCTGGGGCAGCGCAACTTCAACAGCTACCTTAATCAATTCCGCATCGCCGCTGCCTGCGAACAACTGGCCGATCCAGACAAACGCCGCTTACCGATTCTGAGCATTGCCCTGAATGTCGGTTTTGCCTCAATTGGCCCGTTCAACCGCGCCTTCAAAGCACAACTTGACCTTACCCCCAGTGAGTTTCGCCGGGAAAAGCTGGGCGAAAGTTGAAATATCTGGCCGATTTCAAAATCAACCAGCATTAGCGATTAATCGGCCAGACCTGCGTGGGTTGCAGCTAGAAACTGCAACCATCAACCACGGAGGATCAGCCCATGCATCATCTCAACCGGCAAAACCTGCCCACCTTACTCGCTGGCGCCATCATCCTGATCGCCCTGCTGGTGCTTGTACTGCAAGGCCATAGCCAACTTAGCTGGAGCCTGCCCGGCTGGGAGCTGCCCTATGTCGGCTGTAGCCCCTGGTGCAGCTAAGCATCCGCCCCGGAGAACAGCCCATGCTCACTTTGGATAATCTGCAAGGCGCGATCCTGCATGACATCACCAAGTACCTATTGGCCGCCGGCCTCCTCAGCCTGATGCTGTGGCTGCTGCGCAAAACAATGCAGCGCCGCCGCCTGCAAGCACATCCGGTGACTGGCAAGGACTACCGACGCGAAATCAGCTGGTCGTTACTCACCGCCACGTTGTTCGGCTGCATCAGCCTGCTGTGTATCGCATGGTTTGGCGAGCAGGGCTGGAACCAGTTGTATTGGAATCTGAGTGACGGCAGTTGGGGCTATACGGCGTTTTGTCTGGCGCTGATGATTGTCGGCCACGATGCCTATTTCTACTGGAGCCATCGGCTTCTGCATCAGCGGCGCCTGATGCGCTTTGCCCATCGCGTGCATCACCAGTCGCATACGCCAACGCCGTGGGCAGCCTACGCCTTTCACCCGCTGGAGGCGCTGACGCAGATCCTGTACCCGGTCGTGTTTGCCATGCTGCTGCCAATGCACCCGCTGGTGATCTGGCTGTGGAGCCTGCACATGATAGTGCGCAACGTAATCGGTCATGCCGGCTATGAACTGATGCCGCGCTGGATGGTGCGCAGCGGCTGGTTCGACTGGCTGACCACCAGCACCCATCACGACCTGCACCATCAATACGGTCGTCACAATTTCGGCTTGTATTTCACTTGGTGGGATCGCTGGATGGGCACCGAGCACCCGGACTATGCCGCCCGAGTGGCCAGCAATCTTGGCTTACCAGCCCCCTCCAGCAACGCAATTACCGAAAGCAATACTGGGACACAGTAAGCAACCTCTGTGCACATCTCCTCGGCACAATGTAATTTCTGCCAGAATGATAGCGACGATTTTATGGAGCGATGCATGGACAACAACACCTCGCCGCTACTGGATGGCTTTTCCCTACTGAAAGACATCGGGCGCCTGCGCAGCATTGCCCAGGTCATGATCCGCTACGGCTTTGCCGATCTGTTACAACGTACCGGCATCACCAGCCTGCTGAACCGGGCCGGCGATCCGCTGGACCTAGAGGAGGCGGAGGAAAACCAACAACTGACGGCCCCACAACGCGCCCGTTTGGCCCTGCAGGAGCTAGGCCCCACCTTCATCAAGCTTGGTCAGATTCTGGCCACGCGGGTTGACCTGTTCGAGCCACCATGGATCACCGAGTTCGAGCGCCTGCAGGATCAGGTTCAGCCAGTTGACTTCGCCCTGTTGCGCCCGCAACTTGAAGCCGATCTAGGTGCCAGCCCGGAAAGCCAGTTTGCCTGGTTTGACAGCACGCCCCTGGCCACAGCGTCGATTGGCCAAGTACACAGGGCGCGACTGGAAGATGGACGCGAGGTGATTCTGAAGATTCGCCGACCCAATATCCGTCCGCAAATCGAAGCCGACCTGCGCCTGTTAAGTCGTCTAGCACAACTAGCGGAAAACCACATTGCCTGGATCGCCCGTTTTCAACCGGTGGAGCTGGTTCGACAGTTCGCCAGCTCGCTGCGTCAGGAGCTCGACCTAGCCGCTGAATGCCGCAGCGCCCAACGGGTTGCCGAGAACTTCAGCGGTGACCCCCACTTCCGGGTTCCGGAAGTTTATTGGCAGTGGACCTGCGAGCGGCTCAACGTGCAGGAGTTTGTCGACGGCATTCCCGCACGCAATATCAGCGCCATCGAGGCAGCCGGTCTGGATTCGCGAGTGATCGCCAGCCGCGGCACCCAAGCCATTCTGAAAATGATTCTGGAAGACGGCTTTTTCCATGCCGATCCCCACGCCGGCAACCTGTTCGTGATGCCGGAAAACACCTTTGTAATGATTGACTGGGGCATGGTTGGGCGGCTTTCCGAAGCACGCCGCCAGCAAGTGATCAAACTGCTGCTCGGCTTGGTTGAACGCAACGCGACCAGCACCACAAACGTGCTATTGGAATGGGCTGGCGACACTCCAGTGAATGAAACGGCCTTAACCGAAGAGGTTGAGGCATTCATCCAGCGCTACCACGGCGTCCCGCTTAAACAACTGAACCTGATTGCCCTGCTGGGCGATGTCACACGCATTCTGCGCAACCATCAACTAACCCTGCCCACGGATCTGGTGTTGGTGATCAAAGCGATCAGCACCCTCGAAGGCCTGGGACGGCAACTGAATCCGGACTACCAAATTGTCGAGGAAGCCGAACCCCTGCTGCGCCGACTGATCATGCGACAGCTCGGGCCGCAGGCCCTGATCAGGAAGGGCTGGGCATTACTCGGGGAGAATTTCGAAGCCCTGCTCCAGCTGCCCAATGAGCTTCAGCAACTGACCCAAACGGCGCGCCGAGGGCAGCTGCGCATGGGCTTTGATCTGGCTCAACTTGAGAAACTGGCCAAGCAGATTTCCAGCGCGGGCAACCGCATAAGCGTGGGCTTGATAACCTCTGCTTGTATTCTCGGCTGCGCCATAATCGTCGCCAACCAGCCGGCAACAGCTAACTTCGCCAACTTCGCCAACCTAGCGCTGGGCGGTGCTGGGCTGGGTAGCCTGTGGCTAGTACTAGCGATCTGGCGCAGCAGCAGAAAACCTTGAGCCGCTTAGCGAAACGGCGGCTCGTCGAAACTGCGCAACTTGCGCGAATGCAGACTGTCGAGGCGGTTGCGCAGTAAATCGACCGCTGCCAGACCGATCAGCAGGTGCTGGCTGACTGCCCGCTCGTAGAAGGCACCGGCGGCGCCGGGCAGTTTGATTTCGCTGTGCAGCGGTTTGTCCGAGACACACAGCAGGGTGCCGTAGGGCACGCGCAGCCGGTAACCCTGGGCGGCAACGGTGCCGCTTTCCATATCCACCGCCACCGCACGGGCGAGATTGATCAGCGGCCGTTCCTGGGCCCAGCGCAGCTCCCAGTTGCGGTCGTCGTAAGTCAGCACGGTGCCGGTGCGCAGGCGTTTTTTCAGTTCGTCGCCCTGCTCGCCGGTGACCAGCGCCGCCGCCTCCTGCAGGGCCTGCTGTACTTCGGCCAGCGCCGGGATCGGAATATTGGGCGGCAGCACCCGGTCGAGAATGCCGTCGCGGCGCATGTAGGCGTGGGCCAGCACGTAATCGCCGATGGTCTGCGATTGGCGCAGGCCGCCACAGTGGCCGATCATCAGCCAGCAGTGCGGACGCAGCACGGCCAGATGATCGGTGATGTTCTTCGCATTGGACGGGCCGACACCGATATTCACCAGGGTCACGCCATGACCGTCGCTGGCAATCAGGTGGTAGGCCGGCATCTGGTAGCGATGCCAGACCACTGCATCGGCCACCGCCCGGGCATCTTCTTCCGAGGTACCGCGTTCGATGATCACGTTGCCCGGCAGCACCATGCGCACAAATCGCGGGTCGTCACGCAAGCGGGTCAGCCCATGGCGTATGAACTGGTCGACGTAACGGTGATAGTTGGTCAGCAATATCCACGGCTGCACATGCCGCCAGTCGCTACCGGTGTAGTGCTGCAGGCGTTTTAGCGAAAAGTCCACGCGCGCGGCATCGAACAGCGCCAGCGGCAAGGGGTCGATATTTTCCCAGTCGTACAGGCCATCGGCGGTGCCGTCGCTGGCTGCCGACAAGTCGGTACTGGGAAACACCCGGGCCAGCTCGGCCGCCGTGACTCCGGAGCCGGTCAGCTCATCGCCCTGCTCGACCACATAGGGATAGGGGATGTTCTGCTCGCTCAGGCCGACTTCCAGCTGCACGGTGAAGTCGCTGAGCAGTGGCCCGAGCTGATCCAGCAGGTAGCCACGAAACGCCTCCGGATGCGTCACGGTCACACTGTAGGTACCCGGCACCTGCACCTTGGCATAGGCGCGGATGGTGCTGGGCACTTCTCCCTGACACTCATAGGTCAGCCGCAACTGCGGATAGCGGAACCCGCGCTGCTGCTCGGCAGTGGGCTTTTCCCGGGTTTTCAGATAGCGCGTAAGTGCCTCGCCGAGCGCCGATGTGGCCTGGCGGTGCAAGGCTGCCAGGCGGTCCACCGCCTCGTCAGGGCTGTGCACCACGACAAAATCTTCATCTGGAACGGGCATGGACGGCCTTCCTGAACACTGTTTCGCCCATCTTGCCCTGCCGAATGTGACAAAGGTAGTAGCGCAAAGCTGTTTGCCGGACGCTTTCAGGCAGCGACAGTGGGCTAGCTGAAAAAGCATCTACAGTCATACGGTGTTTATCAGCCAAACCAACCGCTGCCGTACCCACCCACAGAGGGTGATTCCATGCCTTTCATACTCGCTGCCTGGCTTGGCCTGTTTGCCAGCTACGCTTGCGCTGCCAGCAGCAGCGACGCAGCCGGCAGATAGGCAGGGCTTTCTGGTCACCGGACAAGGGCAAGTAAGCCAACTGGCTACCGGCGCCCGGCGGTGATTTCGCCATCATGTTGCGCATGTACTGGCCGAAGGAAACGGACCCTCGGTACTGGATGGCAGCTGGTTAGCACTGCAGGTCATCAAAACCCGATAATCCTGCGCGACAACAAAAAGCCCCGGCAGCAAAAACTGCCGGGGCTTTTTGTCAGGCCATGGTTGCCGGCCTATTGTGCCTCTGCAGCCTGTGGCTGATCTGCAGCAGGCATAGCCGCAGACACCGGCAGCGTCTGTGCAGCCGCCTTATCCACCCAGCCACCACCCATCGCCTTGTAGATATTGGCCAGTGCCGCAGCATTGTCGGCCGTTCTCTGCGCCAGCGTCAGCTCCGCCGGAAACAGATCCTGCTCGGCCTGCAACACGGTCGAATACGGCGCGTAGCCGCCGTCGTACTGCAAGCGCGCCAGTTTGGCGTAGTTACGCAATGCGTCGACCTTGCGCTGCTGGGATGCCACCTGCCGCAGCAAGCTTTCGCGCGCACTCAAGGCATTGCTGACATCACCAAAAGCCGCCTGGATGGTTTGCTGATAATTGGCCAGCGCGGCCTTCTGGTTAGCCTCGGCCTGGGCAACCTGACCACTGATCAGCCCGGCGGTGAAGATCGGCCCGATTACCGTGCCGGTAAAGTTCCAGGACTTGGCCGAACCATTGAACACGTCAGACAGCTCGGAGCTGGATCCACCGAAGGCTCCGGTCAGTGAAATCGACGGGAAATACAACGCCTTGGCCGCTCCAATCTGGGCATTCGCGGCAATCAGCTGTTGCTCGGCCTGCAGAATGTCCGGGCGGCGCTCCAGCAATTGCGATGGCAAGCCGGCCGGAATTTTCGGGGCGCTCAGCTCAGCCAGGGTTTTGCCACGCGGAATCGGTCCCGGATTACGCCCGGCCAGTAATGACAGGGCATTTTCCAGCTGCACGATCTGCTGCTCGATCAACGGAATCTGTGCAGCAGCTGTTTCGTATTGAGAGCTTGCCTGGGCCACGGTCATTTCCGAGGTCTGACCATACTTGAACTGCAATTCGAAGTACTTCAGCGACTGGTCGTAGACATCCAGGGTCTTTTTCGAAACGTCCAGCTGCTCATCGAGGCCACGCAATTGCAGATAACCATTTGCCACGCCGGATACCAGTGTCAGTATCACGCCGCGCCGCGCCTCTTCTGTGGCCAGCAGATTGGCCTGGGCGGCCTCGGTCTGACGACGGATGCGCCCCCACAAATCAATCTCCCAACTGGCGGTAAACGCCGCCTGATTGAAGCTCTGCGGGTTCACCGTTCCGGGCGTGACCGCACCGTCTCCGGACTCGGTATAACGCGCACGACCTGACTCAGCGCCATAACCCAGTTGCGGAAAGATCGGCGCACGGGTGGTGGTCAGAATACCGGCGGCAGCCTCGACGTTGGCCGCAGCAATCTGCACATTCCAGTTGCTGGCCAGCGAGTCGCTGATCAACTGATCCAGTACCGGGTCGTTGTACTGCTGCCACCACTGGCTGTCAGCCGTTTCGGCAACCTGGCCGGGCTCGAAACGGTAGGCTTCCGGCGTATCAATCTGCGGCCTGGCATAATCCGGACCGATCATGCAGCCGGAGCTCCCGAGAACCGCGACGGCCAGTGCAAGGGAACGTAGCTTCATGGCTGCTCCTCCTTGCCGGTGCCCTGCGCGGTGCTGGCCTCAGGTTCCGCCGGCACCGGTTTGGCCTTGCCGAAAACCTTCTCGCTGGCGCTGGACAACAACCAGTAGAACATCGGAATAAAGAACACTGCGACCACCGTTGCAGCCAGCGAGCCACCAATTACCCCGGTGCCGATCGAATGCCGGCTGTTGGCCGAAGCACCACTGGCAATCGCCAGCGGCACCAGGCCGAGGATAAAGGCGAACGAGGTCATCAGGATCGGTCGCAGGCGCAGGCGTGCGGCTTCCGCTGCCGCATCGAAAAAGGACATGCCCTCCTTGCGATTCAACTCGACAGCAAATTCGACAATCAGAATGGCGTTTTTCGCCGCCAGACCAACCAGCGTCAGCAGCCCGATCTGGAAGTACAGGTCATTGGCCGTACCGCGCAAAGCAATGGCAATCAATGCACCGAGTATGGCAAAGGGTACGGCCAGCATCACCCCCACCGGCAACGACCAGCTTTCATACTGCGCGGCCAGAATCAGGAAGACGAAAATCAGCCCGAAGACAAAAGCGATGGCTGAGGTCGAGCCCGAACTGACTTGCTCGCGCGCCTCGCCGGCCCAGTCATAACCGTAACCAGAAGGCATTTCTTCTTCGACCACCTGACGAATTGCCTCGAGTGCTGCACCGGAACTGACCCCGGGCGCCGGCGCACCATTGATGGCAATCGCCGGGTAGTTGTTGAAGCGTGTGGACAGATCCGGCCCGACCACAAACTTGGGCGTAACCAGCGCCGACAGCGGCACCATGTCGCCGTCGCGGTTCTTCACATAGAAACGCCCGATATCCTCCGGCGTCATGCGGTATTTTGGTTCGGCCTGCAGCACCACCTGATAAAGGCGCGAGTCTTTCGGAAACTGGTTGACGTAGAGCGAGCCGAACATGGTTTGCAGGGTGTTGTAAGCGTCCTCCACGGCCACGCCAAGCAACTCGGCCTTGCTCCGGTCAACATCCACCAGTAACTGCTGGCCATTGGCGCGGATGGTGGTGTTCACCCCGGCCAGCTCCGGCCGGGTTTTGGCCTTGGCAATGATCTTGTCGACTACCGCCGCCAGCTCGTTGAAATCACCACTGCCTTTCTGCTCGATCCATATCTGGAAGCCGGCAGTGACGCCCAGCCCGGGAATCGATGGCGGGTTCAACGGCACAACCAGACCATCCTCGAAGCCGGCAGTTTCCTTGCGCAAAGTAGCCAGCACATCATCGGCCTGCATGCCCGGCTCCTGACGTTCTTCATAGCCCTTGAGCGAAACGAACAACAGGCCGAAGTTGGTCTTGTTCTGCGAGTCGATCAGGCTGTAGCCATCGACCTGGGTAACGTTTTCTACCGCCGGGTGCTTCCTGGCCAGCTCGGCCACCCGAAGCCCAAGCGCCTCGGTACGGTCCAGACTGGCCGAATCCGGCAGAAAATAGGGAATAAACACGTAGCCCTGATCCTCTGCCGGAACGAAGGCTGTTGGCAACAGCTTGAACAACCAGACAGTGCCCAGCACCACCAGAACAAAAGCCGTCATGGCCAGTTTCCAGTGATGCATGACCCGCTTCACCCCGCCGACATAGCTGTTGGTGATGCGCTCCATGTTGTCATCGAACCATTTGTAAAAGCCTTTCTTCTCGCCATGCTTGGCCTTGATCAAGAGCACCGCAAGGGCCGGTGACAGGGTTAGCGCAACGATGCCGGAGAACAGCATGGACAAGGCAATGGTGATGGCGAACTGCTTGTACAACGCGCCGGTAATGCCGCCCAGAAAAGCCACCGGAATAAACACGGCGTTGAGCACCAGCACCACCGCAATCACCGGCCCACTGACCTCATCCATCGCCCGCTTGGCGGCAGCTCTGGCGTCGAGGCCAAACTGGATCATGTTGCGTTCGGTGTTTTCCACCACCACGATGGCATCGTCCACCACCAGACCAATGGCCAGAATCATGCCGAACAGCGTGAGCATGTTGACCGAGAAACCCATCAGCAACATGCCAACCATGGCGCCGAGAATGGAAATTGGCACGGCGATCGCCGGGATAATGGTCAGGCGCAAGCTGTGCAGGAACACAAACACCACCAGCACCACCAGCACCACGGCCTCGAAGAAGGTGTGGATCACCTCCTTGATCGAATCCTGCACAAATAACGTGGTGTCCAGCGCCACCTCATAGGTCATGCCTTCGGGGAAGCTCTTGGATAGCTCCGCCAGAGTGGCACGCACATTTTTCGACACCTCGATGGCATTGGAGTCCGCGCCTACCTGCTGGTACACCGCAATCAGCGTGGCCGGTTTGCCCTGATACCTGGTGCGCAAGTCATAGTTCTGCTTGCCCAGTTCGGCGAAACCGACGTCTTTAACCCGCAGCAAAGCCGCGTTGCCGTTGTCCGCACGCAGGATCATGTTGTCGAACTCTTCCGGCTCGGTGATCGACTTTGTGGTGGCCGGAAAAGTCTGTACCACCGGACCCTCGGTTGGCGGCGCACCAATCCGGCCGACGGCAAACTGCTGGTTCTGCGCCTTGATCGCTTCGGAAATTTCGCTGACGGATATATCCATCTGCTGCATGCGATCAGGCTTGAGCCAGATGCGCATGGCGTAATCCGGCACACCGAAAATCGACGCCTGGTTGGCGCCCGGGATGCGGTTTACCGCGCCGAGGATCTGCGTATTGGTGTAGTTGCCGATGTAATTGGCATCGTAACGGCCGTCCGGCGAATAGACCGCCAGGATCATCAGGAAGGACGAGGTTTTCTGCTGCACCTTGACGCCCTGCGCCTGCACCGCTTGCGGCAACTTCGACATTGCCTGACTGACCCGGTTCTGCACATCCACCTGGGCCAGGTTGGGGTCGGTGGAAATATCGAAATAGACATTCAGCGTGTAGTTGCCGGTCGAGGAGCTGGTCGACGACATGTACAGCATGTTGTTGGCGCCGTTGACCTGCAGCTCGATGGGCGCACCGACGTTTTGCCCGACCAGTGTGGCGTTGGCGCCAGGGTAGGTGGCGGTGACCTGAATCTGTACCGGGGTGATCTGCGGAAACTGGGCAACGGGTAAAGACTCCATCGCAACCAGACCGGCGATGGAAATAATCAGCGCAACCACTACCGAGAAAATCGGCCGGTCGATAAAGAAGTGCGAAAACATGGGCGAGGTCTCTGGTTATTTGGCAGCGGGAGCGGGTTTGTCAGATGCTTCCGTCGCCTTTACCCGCGCGCCCGGAGCCAACTTGATCATGCCATCGACCACCACCACATCACCGGCAGCCAAGCCGGAGTTAATGAACCATTGATCCCTGTACCAGCTGCCCACCTCAACCGGGCGAACCTGTGCCTTGCTGTCCTTGTCCACGACTATCACAAAATGCCCTTTGTCACCCTGCAACACCGCTTGCTGCGGCACCAGGATGGCGTTGAGTGCTATCGAACCCAACAGCGACACCCGGACAAACTGCCCCGGCCTCAGCTCGGCATCGGGGTTGGGCAAAGTGGCGCGCAGCAGGTAGGTTCCTGTGCTCGTGTTGAAGTCTGCATCGGCAAAGGTGATGCGCCCGCTATGCCCGTAATCCTTGCCATCCGCCAACTTCAGCCTGACTTCGTAATTCATGTCCTTGGGTTGCTGCAGGATGCCGCTCTCGACCATGCCGCTGATTTCCAGCAACTGATTCTCCGACAGGCTGAAATGGACATAGATCGGGTCAACCTGATCGACATAGGTCAGCAGGTTATTGGAAAAACTGACGTAAGCACCTTCCTGCACCCGGGCGTAACTGGAACGCCCGGCCAGCGGCGAAGTGATAGTGGTGTAGTTCAGGTTCAGTTGCGCCTGTTCCACATCCGCGCGCGCTGTCTGCACCGATGCCGCAGCCGACAGTTCCGAGCCGATGGCATCGTCCAGATCTTTCTGGCTCAGTGCATTGAGCTTCACCAGCGGCTTGACCCGCGCCAGATTCTTTTGCGCAGTGTGCCAGCGGGCCTGCTGGGCAGCCAATGCGCCTTTGGCGGCATCCAGCTGCGCCTGGAACGGCCGCGGATCCTGCAAGAACATCACCTCGCCCGCCTTGACCATGCTGCCTTCGGTATAGACGCGCTTGTCGAGAAAGCCGTCCACGCGCGCCATGATGGTCACCTGCCGGGAACTCAGCGTCTGCCCGTCATACTCGGGAATTACCTGGGTGTCCTTTGGCTCAACCTTGATCACCGTTACATCCACCGGAGGCCGCTCAACCTCCTTGGGCTCGTCCTTGCTACAGGCAGAAACAAAAGCCAGAGCCACAAGGGCAACGGGTAACCAGCGCATGCGCAACACTCCTGATGCAACAAAAAAGATAACGTGAAGCAAGGCCCGAAGTATCAAGTGCCCGCCCTTGACCGGTCAAACGGAAGCCCGCTACTGCGCCAATTCAGTGCGCCGAGCAGCCTTCACCGCCGAAACCGGCCTGCCGTTTCTCAAATGCGATCCAGAATATGCCATGGGTCTGGCCGATACAACGTGACAGCGCTTATTTCGCCACTTTCACCGGCGTGCACCGAATGGAGTGCGCGCGCGGCATATGAAGGCAGCCGCGTGCCGCCATTCATAATGCCGCCATCGGGAAAACTCAGACCGGGTGCGGCGTACTGCGCGCCACCAGCGCTTCAACATCTACACCACGCGGCAAGGTGCCGTAGACCCGCCCGCCTTCGCCGCCCAGTCGGCTGGCGAGAAAGGCATCGCTGACCACGCTGTTGCCCGCCTCCAGCAACAGCTTGGCCTGCAGCGCCAGCGCCACGTCTTCGGTGATCTGGCGGGCGCGATACTGGATCTCGCCGGTATCGGCAAAAGCTGCCTTGAGCTTGCCTATCTGCGCCTTCAGGCGCGCATCTCCATGGCCGTCGCCCAGTTCGACAAACAGCGCATCGAGCACTCCCGGCTCCTTCGACAGGGCGCGCAGCACGTCCAGACACTGCACATTGCCCGAGCCTTCCCAGATCGAGTTGACCGGCGCCTCGCGGTACAGCCGTGGCAGGATGGTTTCCTCGACATAGCCGGCGCCACCCATGCATTCGGAGGCCTCGGCGATCATGTTTGGCGCGCGCTTGCAGATCCAGTATTTGCCGATGGCAGTGACCAGCCGGGAGAACTTCTCCTCCTGCTCGTCGTGAGCATGGTCCAGTGCGCGCCCCATACGCATGGTCAGCGCCAGGGCCGCTTCGCTTTCCAGCGCCAAATCGGCCAGCACATTCTGCATCAGCGGTTGTTCCGCCAGCACCCGCCCGCCAACCTGGCGATGCGCGCAATGATGGCTGGCCTGGGTCAGCGCCTGACGCATCAGCGAACTGGAACCGATCATGCAGTCGAAGCGGGTTAGCGCGACCATCTCGATAATGGTCGCCACACCACGACCCTCGTCACCCACCAGCCAGGCCAGCGCACCGCGGAACTCGACCTCGCTGGAGGCATTGGCCCAGTTGCCCAGCTTGTTCTTCAGGCGCTGGATATAGAACTGATTGCGCGCTCCATCGGGGCGATGGCGCGGCAGCAGGAAGCACGACAGACCCTTGTCGGTATAGGCCAGCGTGAGGAAGGCATCGCACATCGGTGCCGAGCAGAACCACTTGTGCCCGACCAGCTCATAGGCCTGTCCCGGCCCACCGATACCCACCGGCCAGGCGCGGGTGGTGTTGGCGCGCACATCGGTACCGCCCTGCTTTTCGGTCATGGCCATGCCGATGGTGGCGCCGCTTTTCTCACCGAGAGGCAGGTTGCGCGGATCGTAGCTGCGCGCCAACACTTTGGGCAGCCACCTCTCGGCCAGATCCGGTTGCAGACGCAGCGTCGCCACGCTGGCAAAGGTCATGGTCAGCGGACAGGCATTGCCGGCTTCGGGCTGGTTGTGCAGGTAGTTCATTGCTGCACGAGCCACGTGAGCGCCGGGACGCGGATCGCTCCACGGCTGCGACGGAATGCCATGCTCGATGGCCGTCTGCAGCAGCTGATGATAGGCCGGATGGAACTCAACCAGATCCACCCGGTTGCCATAGCGGTCATGGCTTTTGAACACCGGTTTGTTCTCGTTGGCCAGAAAGCCGGCGGCCATCAGCGGACCACCGGCCAGCGCGCCGTACTCCTGTAACTGCTGATCGGCCCAGCCGCCGCCAAAGCGCGCCGTCCATTCCTGCAGTGGCAGATCCACACGGTACAGGTTGGCGCCGTCCAGCGTGGGCACCTGATTCAGTACTTCATGGGTTTCGGCAAATTGCTGCAATGACATGGCTCAGTACCCCTTGGCGCCAACGGCGCGCAGACAGAATGTGATCAGGTTGCGGCTGGTTTCGGCAAACCCGGGCACCGCACCTCCGGCCTCCCGGGCCACCCGCGCCGGCGGCGAAAGTGGCCCAACCAGCGATTCGGCAATGGCGCCCACCAGGCAAGTCGCGACCAGGCGCAACTGTTCGACCTGGAAGTCGCCACTACGTACGCCCTCTTCCAGCAAGCCGCTGAACAGATCGGCATAGGCCTCGCGATAGAACAGGCGCTGCTCATCCACCTCCGGCTCCACCGGTTCGGCGATCAGCGCAAAGGCCAGCTGACGGCTGTGCCAGGCGCGTGCGGCAAACTGCAGAATGCCTTGTGCCAGGCGCTCACCAGGCATACCCGGAGCAGCAAAGGCGGTGGCCAACGCCGCCACCTCACGCCGGCTGGCCAGGGCAAACACTTCAGCCGCCAGTTCACCCTTGCTGCGAAAGTGCCGGTACAGGCTACCGGTCGCCACACCGACATCCTCGGCCAGTGCCTGCATGGCCAGACTGGCAAAACCGCCCTCAGCCACTCGCTGCATGGCGCAATCCAGGATGCGCGAACGCAACGCCTGATCACGATCGAGACGCAGACTGGTGGTGCGATAGACCATAAATGAATCCCGGTTCAGACTTTCAAATAGTGAATCAGTATTCATTTCTTGGATAAAGCGTTATTTACGCCAAGTCGGCGGCCGATTACGCCGCCCCGCCATAACCGCTGGAATACTGCCCGGGCAAACTGCACGCAACCGTTGCGGCAATCCTATCCGGCCAGCACTTAGTGATAAGCTTCACTGCCTATGAATATCTCCATGAAAGTTCCGCCATCACGTCCCGTCGTACTCTGCCTTTCCGGCCATGACCCCAGTGGTGGCGCCGGACTGCAGGCCGACATCGAGGCCCTGCTGGCCCAGGGCTGCCACGCAGCACCCACAGTCACCGCGTTAACCGTGCAGGACACGCAGAATGTCCGCGATTTTCGCGTGCTCGACCGCGAGTGGGTATTGGCGCAGGCGCAGGCGGTGATCGCTGATCTGCCGGTTTCGGCCGTCAAGCTGGGCATGCTCGGCTCGGTGGAGATGGTCGATACGGTGATCGAACTGCTGCTGCAGCTGCCGGGCATTCCGCTGGTCTGCGACCCGGTACTGCGCGCTGGCGGCGGCGGTGCGCTGGGCCAGGACGATGTCGGTTTTGCCCTGCGTGAACGCCTGCTGCCGCTGGCACTCATCGCCACCCCGAACCTGCCCGAAGCCCGCCTGCTGGCGGAACTGCCGGAAGGCTCGGCGGACCAGTGTGCGGCCAGGCTGTTGCCACACTGCCGCCATCTGCTGATCACCGGCGGGCATGGCGACGAGAACGAAATTCACAACCGCCTGTATCTGCGCGATGGCAGCCGGCACGACTTCACCTGCCCGCGTCTGCCCGGCAGTTATCACGGTTCCGGCTGCACCCTGGCCAGCGCCCTGGCTGGCCGTCTGGCCCTGGGCGAGGAACTGGTCAGCGCTGTGCGCTCGGCGCTGGATTACACCTGGCGCACCCTGCGGGATGCCGAACAACCAGGGCAAGGTCAGTACGTACCACGCCGCCTGCCGCTCGATTTCTGCGGTTAATCCGGTGATGGCTAAACTGCGCGGTCTTTATGCAATTACCGACAGCCAGTTACTGGCTGACGGGCGCCTGCTGCCTTATGCACAGGCTGCGCTGCAAGGCGGCGTACGCCTGCTGCAGTATCGCGACAAGTCCGGCTCTGCCGAACAGCGCCTGCGCGAAGCCGGGGCGCTGCAAGAATTGTGCGTTCGATATGGCGCGCAACTGATCATCAATGATGATGCCGAACTGGCCGCCCGACTGGGTGCCGGCGTGCACCTCGGCCAGCAGGACGGCTCGATAAGCGCCGCCAGAACCCTGCTCGGCCCCAAAGCAATCATCGGCGCCACTTGCCACGCCCGCCTGCAACTGGCCGAACAGGCACAAGCCGCAGGCGCCAGTTACGTGGCCTTTGGTCGCTTTTTCCAGTCACAAACCAAACCCGGCGATGTCCTCGCCACCCCTGAATTACTGGTGCAGGCACGCCGGCAAATCAATCTGCCGATTGCCGCCATCGGTGGCATCAGCCTGGAAACCGCCGCCGGCCTGATCAGTCATGGCGCCGATCTGCTGGCCGTGATCCACGCCCTGTTTGCCGCAGCCGATGCCGCCGAAGTCGAACGCCGCGCGCGTGCCTTCAGCGAACTGTTTACTTCCGTTTAACTTTTACGAGAGCCTGTCATGTCCCGTTCTGAATCGCTGTTTGCCAACGCCCAGAAACATATCCCCGGCGGTGTTAACTCACCGGTGCGCGCCTTCCGCAGCGTGGGCGGCACGCCGCTGTTCTTCAAGCATGCCGAGGGTGCCTATGTCACCGATGAAGACGGCAAGCGCTACGTCGATTACGTCGGTTCCTGGGGTCCGATGATTCTCGGACACGGCCACCCCGAAGTGCTCGAAGCGGTGCGCCAGCAACTGCAGCACGGCCTGTCCTATGGCGCGCCGACGGCCATGGAAACCGAGATGGCCGATCTGGTGTGCAGCATCGTGCCGTCGATGGAGATGGTGCGCATGGTCAGCTCCGGCACCGAGGCGACCATGAGCGCCATCCGGCTGGCCCGCGGTTATACCGGTCGCGACAACATCATCAAGTTCGAAGGTTGCTACCACGGCCATTCCGACAGCCTGCTGGTCAAGGCCGGCTCCGGCCTGCTGACCCAGGGCGTACCCAGCTCTGCCGGCGTACCGGCTGATTTTGCCAAACATACCCTGACCCTGCCGTTCAACAATCTGGCGGCGGTCGAGGCGATGCTGGCCGAACAGGGCAATAGCGTGGCCTGCATCATCGTCGAGCCGGTGGCCGGCAACATGAACTGCGTGCCGCCGGCCCCCGGCTTCCTGCAGGGCCTGCGCGAACAGTGCGACAAGCATGGCGCGGTGCTGATCTTCGACGAAGTGATGACCGGTTTCCGCGTTGCCCTCGGCGGTGCCCAGGCACACTTCGCTGTGACACCCGACCTGTCCACCTTCGGCAAGATCATCGGCGGCGGCATGCCGGTCGGCTGCTTCGGCGGCAAGCGCGAAATCATGAGCCAGATCGCCCCGCTGGGTCCGGTCTATCAGGCCGGCACCCTGTCCGGCAACCCGCTGGCGATGGCCGCCGGCCTGACCACGCTGCGCCTGATCAGCCGGCCCGGCTTCCATGCCGAACTCGCCGATTACACCAGCCGCCTGCTGCAGGGCCTGCAGGATCGCGCCGATGCCGCCAGCATTCCGTTTGTCACCACCCAGGTCGGTGGCATGTTCGGTCTGTACTTCAGCGGTGCCGACGATATCGTCACCTTCGAGGATGTGATGAGCAGTGATGCCGAACGCTTCAAGCGTTTCTTCCATCTGATGCTCGATGGCGGCGTATACCTGGCGCCAAGCGCCTTCGAGGCCGGCTTCACTTCCATCGCCCATGGCGACAAGGAATTGCAGATCACCCTCGACGCCGCCGAGCGTGCCTTTGCTGCACTGCAGGATTGAGCATGCAATACAGCACCGCCTTGAGTGACAGCCTGCTCGCCATCGCCTGTCTGGCCTGTTTGCTGGCAATCGGCAAGCTGCGCAGCCGTACGGCAGAAGACCAGCGGCCAGGACTGTTCTGCATGCAAATGGGCTTTGCCCTGCCGTTGGCAGCTGCTGTGGTTGGTGCGCTGCGCTTTGGTCTGATGCCGGACTTGAGTGAAATGCATGGCTGGCTGAGCCGCGCCAGCAGCCTGCTCGGCCTGCCCCTGCTGGGCCTGGCCGCGCTGTGCCTGGGTCGCCAATGGCACTGGAGCGGGCCGACCTGGGGTCGCCTGCTGCTGGGGCTGTGTGCCTTCTTCGAGCTGTTCCGTCAGCTCGGCTGGCTGGATGAATACCGCATGGGCGTGCAGCTGGGCAGTCTGTTACTGATTGTCTATGCCGGCCTGATGCAATGGCCTCAGCGCCTTCCGCTACTGCTGGCGCTGGCTGTGACTGCCCTGTTCGGCCTGGCCGGACTGGTGATCGGTACCGAGGGCAGCATGGGCTGGTTCCTGCGTATCGACCTGTTTCACGCCCTGCTGGCACTGGCCTACCCGCTACTGGCCTGGCTGCTGATCCGCCTGGCTGGCCGGTACAGCCGGGCAAAAGCCCTGTAACAAGCCACAGGCTTCATCCATAATGAAACACGGGCAGTAGCCCGCCACCGCTTCCGAGGCATCAGGATTCAAATGAACCGCACCAGTTGCACCCTGCTCACGGGTTGTCTGCTGTTTCTGGCTGCGCTGCCAGTCAGCGCAGAAGAGAACTCGTTGCTGGTTCCGGTTACCGGTAGCTGCCTGCTCAATGTCGCCCCCGAGCAACAGAGCGCAGCAGTCAGCGCCTGCCAGCAGCTCGCCCGCGACGGCGACAGCGAGGCCCAGTTCGAACTTGGCAACTACTACTATCAGGGCGAATTCAAGGGTGCGCAACACACCCGCGACCTGTCACAGGCGCTGTACTGGTTCGAGCAGGCCTCGCTCAAGGGCCACGCCCAGGCCCAGTACTTTCTCGGCCTGATGTTCTATCGCGGCGAAGGTGTACCGGAGAACGACATCCAGGCCTTCATCCTGCTGAAAATGGCCAGTGTCAATGGTTCGGATGATGCGATGGATGCTGCCGACCAGGTCTACGAACAGATGTCCCAGGGCCAGGTCGAGATTGCCAGTCAGGTGCTGGGCGAAATATTCCGCGACTACCTGATGGAACTGCAGGGCTTGCAACAGTCCACCCAGCCGGACCTCAGCAGCCAACCACCGTTCAACTGAAGTCGTTCAACCCGGCTGGAGCAGGCGGTTTCTAGCGCTCGGGCATTGGCAGGGGAAACGGCATGACATTGCCAGCGCCCTTGGCCTCGCTGATTTTCGGGGTACCCAGACGCTCCACCTCATCGATGCGGATAACCGCATGCATCGGCACGAAGCTGCGTACTACGCCGTCAAACTGCGCCTTGAGCTTTTCTTCGCTAGGGTCGACGACTACCTGCGTGCGCTCACCGAAGACAAACTCCTCGATTTCCAGAAAGCCCCACAGATCACTTTTTGATGCTAGTTACCCTAAAAATATCCAAAACCTCGAGTGAGTGAGTGATTTTCTCTGATTTATAACGATTTATTTTTGGGTGTTTTTTAGGCAAGGCATCTATAGGCATTCCAAAAACTCAAACCAAGCTACTGACTCAGTAATACATCATCGCGTCTTAACCGACCAATCAAGACTAGAAAAAGCTCTGACTAATTCCGGTCACGGTAAGCTGCTCCCGACCCACTGCGGGCGCGCGACTCTATCTACAAAGCCTGGGTCGATTCATCTGTTAGCCCTCTTCATCGTCGATTGGCTTCGCCTTTGCAGTAAGCCAGTCTGCAAATGCCTTCACAGCCTCTGCACCCTCTGGAGCAATGGTCCACCACCCAAGATTCAACGTCGACGACTCGCCGTAAATTGTGAGTTCGATGTATGCCCCGTCACACACCATTGGACTGACAGGGAATGCCGTGATGCTGGCCTGCTTAAGCATGGCTATCTGCTGTTGAACGTCAGCAGCAATAAGTGGAATACGCTGCTTTTGGTTGCTCCCAAACTTTCGCCAATCTTGAACATCCAGACGGAAGTTTCCGTTTATTTGAACCAGTTTCAGGGTGCGATGTTGTGGGCCGCACCCAAAACTAGGAGTAATGCGCAACCGCGCGATTAGCTCATTCTTACTCATAATTTATGCTCGCCTTGGCCAAAGTGCGTAATTGCACCTTACTTGAACACCTAATTGCATCGCTAATAACCAGTCCTTTGCGTTTAACTTGACCATTCGCGTTGAGCCATTGCTTCCAGTCGATGGGTCTGTCAGTTAATGGCGTGGGTGGAGTGATTGAAGAACTGCAGCCGACCCAAATCATAGGCTGGGAATGTTGAATCGTTCCGGGGGTAGTCCATAAAAATGGCCAATTGCATGACTGACGAACAAACCTAGCTGCGTAGACAATAGGCCCCCCTCACAAGCCTGCAGCTGCATCAGCCGACACGTTGACAGCTTTATAAATGGCAGCATAATATTGGATCGCCTAGGGAGGCACCCTGCTGCGTGGGAAACACCCTTCTAATCTCTTTCTTGAATTTTTCACCATTGATAGCCGAGCAAGCAGCATGCAAGTACCGACATATTTCGGTATGGCTAGTGGGGAAAAATCATGCTCACTCCAGAAAACTTCATCAACGAATTCAAACGTTTTGCCCGCCTTACGCAAGATACGAATCTGACCTATTGTCAAAACCTTGACATTCGAAGCATCGAATTTGGATTCCGCGACTTCTACCAGCTGCAACACGAGTTTCCGAATTTAAACTCCAAACAGGCTTGGGCTATTTCGTCGAGGCTAATGAGGCGGCTATGCGCAATAGTGGAGCCAGACAGCAATAAGGTGTTCTATATTTTCACTATCGAAAAGGCGCGCCCCAGTCACTGCAGTTATCACAGCATGTGGGCAGGCGATGATAAAGATGGTCGCGAGGTTAGAGTTCCCCGCCGTGTATACTTCAAGCGGCTCGAATACCCATTCCCCGTCTACGTCATCGAAAATGAAGACCAATTTTCGGCATGGCGATGTGATTGGTTCGGCACTGCATACCTGTCCCCTGAAATAGCTGAGAAGTATTTCATCTCAGCATTCCTCCACAGGGCACGGGTAGTTACGGGCTGACTGTTCGCACTCACTAGCTCTACACCAGTCAGAAATCTCCCATAGATAACGAGCGGGGCCGTGTCCGCTACTGGCACGTTTCAGCCTACAGCCAGGGGCGGCAGTCGGCCCTTTTCGGCCGGTCGCGACCGACAGGTACGTGCCAAAAGCGGACCTTCAAGTGAAGTTAAATCTGCCCTCATGGTTTTTACTGTAGAGCGCACCTAGCCAGCGAGTTGGCTAATGCGCCCTACGTAAACGTTGCAAGCACTTCGAACTCAGAGCCTCAAATCACTGCCCCATCATGTGCTGTTGCTGCATCATTTGATCCATCATCATCTGCTGCGTTCCCATGTACTGATCCATCATGTACTGGTGCTGTTGCATTTGCTCGGGGGTCATGCCTGAGTAGTGGCTCCCCATGTCTTTCCATCCCATCATGTGACCGTCATTCATCATGTTGCCGTTGCCCATCATCCCGCCATTCATCATGTTGTGATTCATCATCCCGCCACTACCCATCATCCCGCTGCCCCACATGCCGTTCATCATGCCCATGCCGCTTTGCATCAAGGCCTGATGTTCCTGCAAGAGCTTTTGACGTTCTTTAGGGTCTTTGGTCTGCTGGATTTTGTTCATTTGCGCCTGCATTTTTTGCAAGTTCTCTTGGACTTGCGCCATCTGCTTTTCAAACTGTTCAATGTTTCCTTTTGACTGTTCAGACTGAACGGCCGTGGTCGCTGACGCTGCTACTGTGTCCTCTGCTGCGACCCAGGTAGTAGCTAGAGCAGCAGTAAGAAAAAGTGCTGTGGAAATTGGAGTTTTCATCGTTTGCTTCCTTCTCGTTCGAGCATCGGGGGAGATGTTGACGCTGGGTTTTCCTAGCGCTCATCGCTAATAACGCCAATTGAGAATAGCCTTGTTTCAATGGTGGCCGGCCGGTACTCATCCGGCTGGTTTCTATCTACCTCGACTGGCAGTGTCTGACCCATTTGAGTTGTCAAATTTGACTCTAAAACCTAGAGCGACTCATCTGACCTTGCTGACTATGAGTCGGGACTTATTCACTTTAGATTGGTCTTGCTCAATTTTTTGTGAAGCGATTTCAATGGCTGTGGCTTTTCCCGACATGGGTGTGGCCATCATCTGGAAGCGCCTGCACTCCACCAGTGCTGTTAAGGCACTGAAGGATTCCACACTCTTGTGCGTCCCGTCCGGCTGCGCAGCGCTGCCGTAATTCAATCAGCTGTTGTTGCAGTGCCAGTAGGCTCGTCACACGCGCTTGCACATGCTTGATGTGCTCATCCACTAAGGCATTCACGCCCTCGCAGTTTTCCTCTGGTCGATCAATTAAAGCCAACAAGCTTCTGATCTCATCCAGCGTCATATCCAATGTTCGGCAGTTACGGATAAACGTAAGCCTCTCAAGATGCGCGCTGTTATACAGGCGGTAATTACCCGTACTGCGGGCCGGCGCCTGCAGCAGGCCCTCATGCTCGTAATAGCGAACAGTTTCTACCTTGCAATCAGCTAGCTTGGCCAGCTCTCCTATTTTCATAAATTATCTCTTCGACAAACGCTTGACCCTGTAGTGGCTTTAGGGTGTTCACTCTACAACACGATAAATGAGGATACCCCCATGACTGGTTGTTGCGGTGACGAACACAAACCTGGAGTGTTATCAAAGGATGTCTGCTGTGACCGTAGTGAAGCGACTAAGTGCTCATCTGTTACAGCCACCACAACTGATGCCCGGCCCGGTTCTCAGCTCAGCAGCTTTCGCATTGAGCACATGGACTGTCCTACCGAACAGACGCTGATTCAGGACAAGCTGAGCAAACTCACGGGTGTAGATAAACTCGATTTCAATCTGATCAATCGTACTCTCGGGGTATGGCATAACTTGCCGTCAACCGCACCGATCGAATCGGCGATCTTGTCCTTGGGCATGCAGGCGCAACCACTAACTGTTGAAGGACAAGCTCGCATCAAAATCGAACAGATGGACTGCCCGACGGAAGAAAATCTGATTCGCGGCAAACTGTCTTCACTCCCCGGCATCAGTGAGCTGGAGTTCAACTTGCTCCAGCGTGTGCTGACGTTTCGTCACACGGCGGATGCACTACCAGCGGCATTGGTAGCTATCCGCGACCTTGGCTTCACGCCAGTGGTGGAGGGTTCAACAACGGCAAACGAAGTCGCGCAAGCTACCCCGCGCAAGAAGGCCTGGTGGCCTTTGGCGCTATCAGGTGTGGCAGCCGTTTCGGCTGAGTTGTTGCACTTCGCTGAACTTGCCCCCGAATGGATAGTGGCCGGCGTGGCATTACTAGCCATTCTGCTGTGTGGCGTGACGACTTATAAGAAGGGCTGGATCGCCCTGACAAACCGTAACCTGAACATCAATGCGCTGATGAGTATCGCGGTTACCGGTGCGGTGCTGATTGGGCAATGGCCGGAAGCCGCCATGGTCATGTTCCTCTTTTCGGTCGCCGAACTGATCGAGGCTAAGTCGCTAGACCGGGCGCGTAATGCCATTCGTGGCCTGCTGGATCTGACCCCGGAGCGCGCCACTGTGCAGCAGCCCGATGGCTCGTGGCTTGAAGTAGAGGTTGAAACTATTATCGTAGGCGCCTTGGTCAGGGTTCGGCCTGGCGAGCGGATCGGCCTCGATGGCGAGGTAACTTCCGGCAACTCCACCATCAACCAAGCACCGATCACGGGTGAAAGCCTGCCCGTAGAGAAAACCATAGGTGACCCTGTTTTTGCTGGAACCATCAATGAAGCCGGCTCGTTGGAGTACCGAGTCGTGGCCGGCGCTGCTAACACCACGCTTGCGCGTATCATCCACGCGGTCGAAGAGGCACAGGGTTCGCGTGCGCCGACCCAACGCTTTGTCGATCAATTCGCCAAGGTATACACACCTGTTGTATTCCTCCTCGCCCTGGCTGTCGCCATCGTGCCACCGTTGTTTATGGCAGAACCCTGGTACGACTGGATCTATCGCGCCCTAGTGCTTTTGGTCGTTGCCTGCCCTTGCGCCTTGGTCATCTCGACGCCTGTCACCATTATTAGTGGCCTGGCAGCGGCAGCGCGCAAAGGTATCCTGGTCAAAGGTGGTGTCTATCTGGAAATCGGCAGCAAGCTTGGCTTCCTGGCGCTCGACAAGACCGGAACTATTACTCACGGCAAGCCGGTACAGACCGACTATCTGCCGCTGGTTGAGCAGGACTCAGAACGCTACCGTACCCACGCCGCCAGTCTCGCCAGCCGATCTGACCACCCGGTTTCTCAATCGATAGCCAAGCACGCCACGGAGAATGGTCTGACGTTTGCTGCCGTTGAAGATTTAGAAGCCCTGCCGGGTCGAGGGGTACGAGGCACCATTGAAGGCATGGATTTCCACCTGGGCAACCACCGCTTGGTGGAAGATCTTGGCCTCTGCTCACCAGAACTGGAAGCGACCCTGGAGCGACTTGAACGCCAAGGCAAAACTGTGGTGGTGCAGTGCAATTCACAGCGTGCAATTGCCATGTTTGCAGTCGCCGATACCGTCAAAGAATCCAGTCGCCAGGCAATCGATGAGCTTCACGCGCTTGGCGTGAAGACCACAATGCTGACCGGCGATAATCCACACACCGCAGAAGCTATTGCACAGCAGGTAGGCATCGACGAGGCACTCGGCAATCTACTGCCAGTCGATAAGTTGCAGGCCATTGAGGCATTGCAGGCGCGGGGCTACGTTGTCGGGATGGTCGGTGATGGAATCAACGATGCACCGGCGCTGGCGAAGTCTGAAATCGGCTTCGCCATGGCCGCCGCTGGCACAGACACCGCCATCGAAACTGCCGATGTAGCATTGATGGATGACGACCTGCGCAAGATCCCGGCCTTCATACACTTGTCCCGGCAAACCGCAGCCATCCTCAAGCAGAACATCGTTCTAGCGCTGGGAATTAAGGCCTTGTTTCTCGCCATTACCCTCACAGGTCAAGCCACCATGTGGATGGCAGTATTTGCCGACATGGGCGTCAGTCTGATGGTGGTGTTCAACGGGCTGCGTCTTCTTAAAAAATAGGAACTGAGGGTTAGAGAAAACACCATTGGAGCTCGCACCTAAACAAGCCTTAGAACAGTCCAAGCATGTCTGCTCGGTTGCCATATTTAAGATTTTCGCGAGTCGATGGGACAAATACTTCGTACTGTTGGCGCGTTACTGTTCTCGAAGCGGAGCTCATAGGCAATACAAATCACTTCAGAATCAGTGCCTTCGAACTCATGCTGGATTCAATAGTTAGACCTCATAAAGCTGGAGCACCAGATGAACTCACTCGAACTAAAAGTTCCGCCAGTTGTATTGGTTTTTCTTGCAGCAATGCTCATGTGGCTCATCTCGCTCGTGGCACCTTCGTTCAATTGGCGACCGATTCATAGCGGACTCATCGCCCTAATCTTCATCCTTGCAGGAGGCTTGATTTCCGCTCTGGGAGTGCTCGCTTTTAGGCAGGCCAAGACAACGGTCAATCCAACAAGCCCAGAGACAGTTTCATTGCTAGTAGTTAAAGGCATCTATAACCTGAGCCGAAATCCGATGTACCTCGGCTTCCTCCTCACTTTGGTCGGACTCGCACTTCTAGTTGAAAACAAGCTGTCGTTCGGCGTTCTGCCTGCGTTCGTGGCCTACATGAATCGCTTCCAGATCGCCCCGGAAGAGAAAGTTCTCTCCGCGAAGTTTGGCCAGGAGTTCGGTGCCTACATGCAGAGAGTTCGCCGTTGGGTCTGATCGAGAGGACGTCATGCGGAAAGCTGGGCACCGCCTCTAACCTCAAACGTTAGGCAATGACCTCCTCATGTTGTGCGTATAGATGTGAGCCCGCACGCTTTCAAATACCAAATCGTTCGCCGAAGCCGGCTACCGTCCATTAACTTGTCTTGGCTAAGAAGAGCTATCCAAGTGAGTCGAATCTCACTTGCTTGAACGGCATGGTTACGCAGAATATCTCCGGAACCCAATACACATCCTAAATGGTCGCGCTAGCTGCATTTCTGGCCTTAAGCCTGAAAATCTGAATGTCTCTTATGGGTTGACTGCAGACTGTAAGCGTCCGCCGAACTCACCTTGCGTGATTCAGGCAGGTTTCCACTGATGCGGCATTAGTTGGCCGATCTCACTCGCCCGCTGCGTCGGCAGCCGTGTGAGTACGTCCTTGAGATAGGCATGCGGATCATGCCCATTCATCCGCGCCGACTGGATCAGGCTCATGATTGCTGCCGCGCGTTTGCCGCTGCGCAGTGATCCGGCAAACAACCAGTTCGAGCGCCCCAGTGCCCATGGCCGGATCTGGTTCTCGACCTGGTTGTTGTCGATGGGCACAGCGCCATCGTCCAAGTAGCGCGTCAGCGCTACCCAGCGTTTTAGGCTGTAATCCAAGGCTTTCGCCGTGGCCGATCCGTTGGGCACAAGATCGCGCTGGGCCAGCATCCAGTCATGCAGTGCTTCGAGGATCGGTGAGGCCTTTTCCTGCCGTATTCGCCAGCGATCTTCATCGCTCATGTTCCGTGCCTGCCGTTCGATTTCGTACAAGCCGCCAATTGAGTGCAGTGCTTGTTCGGCCAACTGGCTTTTGTTCGCCGCATGAAGATCGAAGAACTTACGGCGGGCGTGGGCCATACAGCCAATTTCGGTGATGCCCTGCTCGAAGCTGGCCTTGTAGCCTGCGAAGTCGTCGCAGACCAGCTTGCCATTCCACTGGCCCAGAAAATTGCGCGCATGTTCGCCGGCACGGCTGGGGCTGAAGTCGTACACCACCGCTTTTAGATCGGCGAAGGGCGTGGTGCTGTAGGCCCAGACGTAAGCCCGATGAGTTTTCTTCTCGCCCGGCGTGAGCATTTGCACCGGGGTTTCGTCAGCGTGGATCACGCGTTGGGCCAGCACGGCTTCGCGCAGGACATCGACCAGCGGCTGGAGCTGCACGCCGGTTTGTCCGACCCACTGCGCCAGTGTCGAACGGGCGATGACCAGGCCGGCACGGCCAAAGATTTTCTCCTGCCGGTACAGCGGCAGGTGGTCGGCGAATTTGGCCACCATCACGTGAGCCAGAAGGCCGGCGGTGGGGATGCCTTTGTCGATCACCTGGGCTGGAACCGGAGCCTGAATCAGCGTTTCGCACTGGCGACAGGCCCATTTGCCACGCACATGCTGTTCGACGGTGAACACGCCTGGCGTGTAATCCAGCTTTTCGCTGACGTCCTCACCGATGCGTTGCAGCTGGCAGCCGCAGGCGCACTGGGTGCTCTCCGGCTCGTGACGAATCACGGTACGCGGAAATTGCGGCGGCAGCGCTGTGCGCTTGGGCTGTTGGCGGGGCTCGGCTGGGGTAGCCGGGGGATTGACGGCTTTCAACTCCGCCTCGATGGCGGCGATGTCGGTGTCGATCAGGTCATCCAGCAGGCTGCCCTGATCAGGACTCAGCTGCTCGCTGCGTTTGGCGAACTTGTGCCGTTTGTACCAGGCGATTTCGTGGGTGAGCTGCTCGATGATGGTTTGATCACGGTGGATCTTCTTGCCCATCACGTCGACCTGTGTCAGCAACTGCGCGGCCAGGGCGCGCAGTTGCTCAGGTGTCAGTTGGTCGAGATTGGGCGAGGAAGTCATGCCGCTGATTGTGCCAGAGCAGACGCTTAGCGCAGATACACCGATGGGCTAATGGCCGGCGCTACAGCACTGTGATCGCGCCGCCCGCACCGACCCGCTGCCAGGGCAGCCCCAGTACCAACGCCTGAAGTTGCTCGGCGTCGAGTTCGACTTCCGAGCCGTGGCGGATGCCTGGCCAGTGAAACTTGCCCTGGTTCAATCGCCGCGCAGCCAGCCAGATCCCCACGCCGTCATGCACCAGAACTTTCATGCGGTTGGCGCGACGATTGGCAAAGAGATAGGCGCAGTGCGGCTTCGCCGCACCGAACACCGCCACCACGCGGGCCAACGCGGTTTCAGTGCCAGCACGCATGTCCATGGGTTCGGTGGCGAGCCAGATGCTATCGACGCGAATCACTGGACGAGCCCACGAACAAAGCGGGCGCATCCTTCAGGATCGGAGGCTGGCCATTTCACCGTGATGGATTGCTCGCCAAGCGGTAGCTCGATCATCACCGATGCTTCAGCTGGTCGTTTGGGCATAACCCTCGCAGGAACGAACGCCGGCAACGCCGCTGGCAGTTGATCCCGATAAAGCGGTAGCCACTTGCGAATGACGTTGGCGTTGATGCCGTGGCGGATGGCCACGCTGGATACGCTCGCACCGGGTTGCAGGCACTCCTGAACAACCTGGGCTTTGAATGGTTTGGGGTAAGAGCTTCGTTGGCGCATGGAAATCCCGGCGATAAGGGCTATCGCGTCCGCTTAAAAATACGCGGACACCATCGGCCTTAATGCTGAGGTTCGGAAGGTGAGTTGGCCGGACGCTTACTGCAGACTGACGCAAAGAGCTGCAATCGGCCGCTTACCGCTCTTTGAGCTGCGTGATCATTGCCTCACTGACCTTGTCAGTGATTGGGCAACTCGGTGCTGAGGGCAAGTGATTCAAATCCACGGCCTGTTTTACAGCGGTATCTATGGCCTTATCCTGAATAGGCTCTTTCGGCGCTTTCTGATTACGTCGTGCTTGCCCGCGCTGGCGCTTAGCCTGCTGCTTCGCATACAGCGCCTGAGCCGCCGTTACCATTCCTACTGCCTGGCCGCTCAAGTCCAAACGCGGCGCATTCTCCGTCATGCTTGCCCAATATCGACTTCCTCGGCACCAGGTAGCGATGCCCTGCTTGAGCTGTTCGCTGGATATTTCAAGCAGCTCTAGGTGTTGCTCGGCATCCTTTAAAATACCTTCCTTAAGCGGAACCTTTGGGGCCGGATTGACCGGGAAGGCCAATGGAAAGTGCTTCTGCAATCGCCAGATCGCTTCCACCGCAGGATCTTGCTCGCGAGGCTTAGCCTGCTCAGAAGGCTTGCGTATAGCCTGCTTCGCGCTATCTGTCTTTACTTGCACTTTTTCGGCTCGAAGGCGGTCGCGTAGCTCAGCTAATTGTTCAAAACCCATCGTTTAGTTCACAGCCTTATGATTGATTCATGGTGCAAGGTTATCCCATGCAGTCTTTTGATACAGCTTGGACGATTTCTGCCTTTCATGGCAGGTGGCTTTGATAGCGTCCATTCCCCCAGACTGATCCACGCTTGCCTCTTCATACAGTGGAGGACAGGCCATGAACACCATAGCAACCAATACTCATCAACCTTGGAACAAGGGGAAATTCGTCGGGCAGAAAGCCCCGCTTCGTCTCAGTGACATCTGGGCCATTCGGGTTAGGCTTCAACTCGCCGAGAGAGTACGAGATTTGGCTCTCTTTGATTTAGCAATCGATAGCAAATTGAGAGCCTGTGACTTAACTAAACTGCGAGTGCGGGACATAGCTCATGGGGAACATGTGTCTTCACGAGCCATCGTCATGCAGCAGAAAACCCGTCGTCCAGTCCAGTTTGAAATTACCGAACCAACTCGCACTGCTCTGGAAGTTTGGATGCATCAAGCCAACCTCAGAAATGAGGACTTCTTGTTTCCAAGCCGTTTGCATTGTTCAGAGCATCTCTCCACTCGGCAATATGCTCGAATAGTTAAGGCCTGGGTGGTAGCCATTGGTCTTGACCCAGCCATGTATGGCACTCACACACTACGGCGCACCAAGGCGACTTTAATCTATCGAAGGACAAAAAATCTGAGGGCTGTTCAGCTGCTGCTTGGTCATTCGAAGCTTGAAAGCACTGTCAGGTACCTTGGGATTGAAGTCGAGGATGCCTTGGATATGTCAGAGCAGACAGAGGTATAGGCCTACCCTGCGGCGGTCATGGTTGGACCGTCGCTATCGACACGTTTCAGCCCTTGCGAGGGGCAGCCCCCGACCCGGAGCTGACATTCCCTACCACAACAGAAACGTCCGATTAAAACCGATTCTGTTGAAAAAGTCGGATTTTCTGCACGACTCAACGTAAGCGCATCAACCATCAAAGAACCTGCTAACCACTTTGAGTGGTTGTTCGGCCCTTTGTTGACCTTTGCTGCTCTGTTATTGGGTTAATTTGAGGTTTTTTGCTTGGTGCAGGCGCACCTATCCCGTGAGGGGTGGCCCTTGCGATGAAAGTTTGGCTAGTCGCCGTAGGTTCTGTACCGCTGCCGCCAGTGTGAACTCGTCGGTCGCACCACGCATGCCGCGTAGCCGCAAGCGATCCAGTTTCAGGATGCGCTTGAGGTGGGCAAACAACATTTCGACTTTCTTACGCTCGTGACGAGAGCGCACGTACCCAGGCGTCGTTGCGATGCGTCGGGCCACATCACGAGCAGCTTCATGAACGCTGCGGGCAATCTTGCGAATTGAAGTGTTCGGGCAGCACTTGGCTTTCATCGGACACGTCGCGCAATCGGTTTTTCTGGATCGAAAATTGATGGTGTTGGCTTTCGTCACGTGCGAACGCTCGTTCTTGAAGGCTCGCCATTCGCTGCGTAATGCGTTGCCGGCAGGGCAGCGGTATTCCTCAGTCTCTTCGTTCCAGTGGAAATCGCTGCTCGAAAAACTGTCGTCCTTGCGCTCGGTTTTGTCCCACACCGGCACATGAGGTTCGATCTCTTTTTCCTCCACCATCCAGGCCAGCATCGGCGCGGTCCCGTAAGCGGTATCGCCGATGAGTCGATCCGGTTTGATATCGAACCGATCTTCGACCCGATCAATCATTGTCTTGGTGCTCTCGGCCTCGGCCGTTCGATGAGCAGGTGTTGCTTCTACATCCACGATGACGCCGTGCTCGGTATCGATCAGGTAGTTCGTGGAATATGCGAAGAACGCCGGTCCTCCTGGAGCAGCGGTCCAGCGGGCTTGAGGATCAGTCAGCGATAGGTACTTCGGAAGTGTTTCCCCCAGAGCTTCCGCATCAAGCCCCTCAAGGTACTCACGCACCGCGCGGGTGCTCAGAGCCGGATCACCCCAGTTGACCTGCTCATCACCAGGTATGCCGCGCTGTCGACTCGCATCCGCTTTGATGATGCTGGCGTCCACGGCGAATCCTTCGCCTTTGACCAGGCCTGCATCCATACAGCGCCGCAGCACTTCATTGAACAACCAGCGAAACAAATCACTGTCCCGGAAACGGCCGTGTCTATTTTTGGAAAAGGTCGAATGGTTGGGGACTTCATCTTCAAGGCTCAACCGGCAGAACCAGCGGTAAGCCAGATTCAGATGGGCCTCTTCACACAAGCGACGTTCAGAGCGAATGCCATAGCAGTAGCCCACGATCAGCATGCGCAGCATCAATTCAGGATCAATCGAGGGACGCCCAAGCGGGCTATAAAAATCGGCGAGGTAGTCGCGCAGATCACTCAGATCGAGACACTGATCAATGCTGCGCAGAAGGTGATTTGCTGGGATGTGATCTTCAAGGTTGAACGAGTAAAACAGTCGATTCTGTCCACTCGATAACTGTCCCATCATGCTGTGATATCCCCCACCGCCCAATGGAGATATTTTGCCGCAAGGCAGGTAGAGGAGCTACTTTTTCAACAGCATCGACCCGAAGCTGATGTTGGGAAAAGGCAAAACCGTGCCATGAGCGAACGATAAAACGTCTTCGGAATTTACGCATGCTATAGAAACTTGGTCTAACCAACCTCTTCAATTCCTAAGAAGATTGTCTAGGAAATTCCATGTGAAAACCGGTGAGACCATCTGAGGAGGTACACCAGATCCGCCCCTTGTGCGCTTCCACGATAGAGCGGGTAATGGCCAGCCCCAATCCGGCATTGCTCGCATTACCTTCACGGCGCGCAGGGTCAGCACGATAAAAGCGATCGAACAGCTTCTGTAGATGCTCAGGCGGGATGGTGCTTCCGGGGTTCTCGATGCTGACCGCTGTCAGGCTAGCGGCCTGTCTGATTGAAAGGTGGATAGTCTCGCCCGACGGGGTATAGCGCAGTGCGTTGGCAAGCAGATTGGAAATCGCCCGCTCGAGCATCAGCGGATCACCCCGAACCTCTCCGGAGCCAGACACCGCCAGCTGAATACCCTGTTCTTCTGCCAGCAGCTGGTAAAACTCAAACAGTTTGGCGGCCAGGTCGGCCAGCGCTATCGGTGCTTGCTGCGGGATGATAAGTCCGTTGTCCGCCTTGGCCAGAAACAACATGTCGTCAATCATCCGTGACATGCGCCTGAGGTCGTCCAGGTTGGCGTGCAGGTTTTCCTCGTACGCAGTGCTATCGCGTTGTCTGCTCAATACCACCTCGGTGTGTGTCATAAGGTTGCTCAGCGGTGTACGCAGCTCGTGTGCAATGTCAGCGGAAAAATTCGACAGACGGATAAAGTCTTCCTCCAGTCGTGCCAGCATGGCATTGAACGACAGCACCAGCTGTTGCAGTTCCAGCGGCACCGGTTCAAGAGGGATTCGCTGCTGCAGCGAGCCCGCAGACATCGATGCTGCAGTGTCCGTCACTTGCCGCAGTGGGCGCAGGCCACTTCGGGCGACCACCCAGCCCAGTGCAGCACTCAAAAGCGCACAGATAATCAAACCGATCCAGAACCAGCGCTGCAGGGTCACGAAGAAATGCGCGTGGTTGGTTACATCCAGAGCCAGCAGGATTGTCAGCGGTGCTGTCTGACCAGGAGCCGTGACCTGCGCCGTCATGCCGCGAAACAGTTGCTCGCCATCTTGCCACGCCCACAAGTCCTGTTCGGCAGCATGCCTGAAACTCTTTGGAATCGCGGTTGCTGATGAATCAGCAAACAGCACACTGCCATCACCGCTCACAATTATTGCCAGTAGGTCCTGATGAGCACCCAGCAAAGCGCGCAGTTGCGGTAATTCATTCTCAAGATTCTCACTGTTGCGGGCCTTGCCAAGAATTTGCCTGGTTGATTCGAGCTTCTCCACCAGCGCCTGCCGATCAAGCTCCTGGAAGTGATGCTGGCTGAGCATGTAGAAGCTAAGCCCTGCGATTACAAGTACTGCGATAACTGCAGACATGAACATCAGACTCATGCGTGCCGTCAGCGACAGTTGGCGCAGGTTCATTCCAGCTCATCCATCATGTAGCCCATGCCACGGGCGGTATGGATCAGCTTGCGCTCGAAATCGTCATCGATCTTTGCCCGTAGCCGGCGTACCGCAACCTCGATGACGTTGGTATCACTGTCGAAGTTCATATCCCAGACCTGTGAGGCAATCAGCGACTTGGACAGTACTTCGCCCCGCCGCCGCAGCAACAGCTCCAGCAGGGCAAACTCTTTGGCAGTCAGGTCAATGCGTCGGCCATCTCGCATAGCCCGGCGCTTGAGCAAGTCGACTTCAAGATCCGCCATTTTCATGCTGGTCTGCACCGGCGAACTGTTGCCCCGGCGTAGTAGCGTACGCACCCGTGCCAGCAGCTCAGAGAAGGCGAATGGTTTGATCAGGTAGTCGTCCGCACCCAGCTCCAGACCTTTGACGCGATCCTCCACGCCATCACGGGCAGTCAGGAACAAAACAGGGACATCTTTGCCTGCAGCGCGGACCATGCGCAGCACCTCCCAACCATCCAGCCCCGGCATCATCACGTCGAGGATCAGCAGGTCATAGGCCTCGCTCAGCGCGTACTGCAGCGCATCGGTACCAGTCAGCACCCGATCGACGTTGAAGCCAGCTTCACTCAGACCTTGCTGCAGGTAGGCACCGGTTTTTGGTTCGTCTTCAGCCACCAGTAGTTTCATGTACGCCGTTTCCGATAAAGCAGAGGCCCCCGAGTGTGCCGGCAAAACCTGCGACCAACCAGAAGCTTACCGAAATGTAATCACGGCAACAGGTGACTGTCAGGCTACACACGGCGACAGCAAGCCTGTAGCGACATGACACAAGCGTAATCTGCACTTCAGGTTACTGACAGCATGAGCCGTTTAAGGTGGCATCGAGCCTAAAGCTCTACCCCTGCACTCCTTTGGGCGGGGGTTACCAAAACCATGAGGATTCACAAAATGAAAGCAATCCAAGCCCTGTTCGTCGTCGCTGCCCTAAGCGTTTCCAGCATAGCGCTGGCCGAAGGAGGCAGTGATCGGGTTTCCGCTCGTATGGAGCAACTCCGTGATGCCTCTCAAGCGGCTGCGCAGTTGGCAAGTCAACAGAAAGCCGAGGCTCCCGTTGCCGTCAGTCATGACAAGCAGCCTGGTCACGCCAACTGCTGAGCGCAGCAACCTTACAGAATTGTAATCACCCAGAGAGCTGGGGTATGGCAGTGTAAACCTGCTCGCTGGCGGCATTCGCAAGCAATATTCGGGGCGAGCACGGTTTGACTGACTACCGGTGTCCTAAAAGTAGCCGACTAAGCCGTATCTAGATGACGTAGTGCCAGCTCTTCTGACTGATTGGACATGACGCAATGCAAAGCAAAACCTCAAGACGAACATTCGTAAAAGGCTTGGCTGCTACCAGTCTGCTGGGTGGCCTTGGATATTGGCGCGTACCGGCATGGGCCGCAAGTCCTGCATTGCTGGCGCAAGAACTGCGTGGCACCGAGTTTGATTTATTGATCGGTGAAACTCCGGTCAATATCACAGGCACGGCACGTACCGCGATGACCATCAACGGCACCATGCCAGGACCAACTCTGCACTGGCGTGAAGGCGATACCGTCACCCTGCGGGTGAAAAACAAGTTGCGTGAAGATACCTCGATCCACTGGCACGGCATCCTGCTGCCCGCCAACATGGATGGTGTGCCAGGCATGAGCTTCAACGGCATTGCCCCGGATGGCATGTACGAATACCGCTTCACGGTCAACCAGAACGGCACCTACTGGTATCACAGCCACTCGGGCTTGCAGGAGCAGGTTGGCGTGTATGGCCCGATCGTTATCGAGGCCAAAGACCCCGAACCGTTCGTCTACGACCGCGAGCATGTGCTGATGCTTACCGACTGGAGCGACGAGCAGCCAGCTCAGATAGTGGCCAAGCTAAAGAAACAGTCTGACTACTACAACTTCCACCAACGCACCGTCGGTGATTTTATCAACGATGTCAGCGACAAGGGCTGGGATGCGACCGTCACTGATCGAGTGATGTGGGCCGAGATGAAGATGAGCCCCACCGATCTGGCCGACGTCAGTGGTTACACCTACACCTACCTCCTTAATGGTCAGAGCCCGAACGGCAACTGGACCGGCTTGTTCAAACCGGGCGAGAAGTTGCGCCTGCGCCTGATCAACGGTTCGGCCATGACCTACTTCGACGTGCGCATTCCCGGCCTGAAGATGACCGTGGTCGCCGCAGATGGTCAATACGTCAAGCCGGTCAGTGTCGACGAACTGCGTATCGCTGTGGCAGAAACCTACGACGTTATCGTCGAGCCGGAAGATGCGCAGGCCTACACCATTTTCGCCCAATCGATGGATCGCAGCGGCTATGCCCGTGGCACCCTGGCGGTGCGCGAAGGACTGGTTGCTGTCGTGCCGGAACTGGACCCGCGCCCGGAGCTGTTGATGTCCGACATGGGCATGGATCACGGCAGTATGGCCGGCATGGATGATGCCAGCATGGCGGGAATGGATCACTCGAAGATGGCCGGCATGGATCACGGCTCTATGGCTGGCATGGACCATTCATCCATGGCCGGTATGGACCACAGTAGTATGACGGGGATGGCTGGAATGGCCGGCATAAGTAAAAGTATGCCGGCCATGCAAACCCACCCTGCGTCCGAGTACAACAACCCGCTGGTCGACATGCTGACCATGATGCCCACCTCCAAACTGGATGACCCGGGCATTGGTTTGCGTAACAACGGCCGCCGGGTACTGACCTATGCCGATCTGCACAGCACTTTCCCCGATCCGGACGGCCGCATACCGAGCCGCACCATTGAACTGCACCTGACCGGGCATATGGAGCGCTTTGCCTGGTCGATGGACGGCATCAAGTTCGCCGATGCCGAACCGGTTCGCCTGAAGTACGGCGAGCGGCTGCGCATCACCCTGGTCAACGACACCATGATGACCCACCCCATCCACCTGCATGGCATGTGGAGCGACCTGGAAGATGACAACGGTAACTTCATGGTGCGCAAACACACCATCGACATACCGCCGGGCAGCAAGCGCAGCTATCGGGTAACCGCCGACGCCCTGGGACGCTGGGCCTACCACTGCCATCTGATGTATCACATGGAAATGGGCATGTTCCGTGAAGTCCGCGTGGATGCGTAAAGGAGATATCCAATGAACACATTTCTGCAGCGAAATACCTTACTTGCCAGTGCAGCGGCACTGAGTTTACTGCTGTCTTTGTTTGCCCCAGCGGCAATGGCTGACGATGGCCATAATGAGCACGATCACTCGGCTACTGCGCCTGCAACACAGGGTGCAAGCGACACGCCGGCTCCAAAAGCGCAGTCAAATGCGCCTAAGGCTCAGCAGATGGACCATGGCGCCATGAGCCACGACGGCATGGATCACTCGAACATGATGCAAATGCAGGACGGCGACAATGCCGGGGAAGGTTCGCACAATGGCCAATAAGCGTTTCCGTCTTAATGTCATTGCCCTGAGCGTTTCTCTGAGCGCCGTGAGTAGCAGTCTCACCTTTGCTGCTGAGGCAATGGATCATTCAGCAATGGGTCAGGGCTCCATGCCGATGGACCACAGCATGATGAAGCCAGACTCTGCTCAGAGCCCGATGGAGGGTATGGACCATAGCCAGATGAATCATGATGCGATGGACATGGATATGGGTGAAATGCCCATGGACCACAGCATGATGAAGCCAGCTGCTGATCAGAGCCCGATGCAGGGCATGGACCATAGCCAGATGGATCATGACGCGATGGATATGGGTGAAACGCCCATGCCTGCCATGGATCACAGCACTATTGATCACAGCCAGATGCAGCATGCCGCGCCGGCGCCGACCAGCGAAAGCCGTACTCCGATCCCGCCCATCACCGAGGCTGACCGGGAAGCGGCGTTCCCTGATGTCCACGGCCATAAGATGGACGACAATGCCATCAACAGCTTTGTCCTGTTTGATCAGCTCGAATACCAGAATGCCGACGCCGGCAGCGTATTGGCTTGGAATGCGATGGGCTGGGTCGGTGGCGATATCGATCGCCTCTGGTGGCGCTCCGAAGGTGAACGTACCAACGGCACCACCGAAGCTGCCGAAGTACAAGCCTTCTGGGGCCACGCCATCAGCCCGTGGGGGGAAACTGTGGTTGGTGTGCGCCAGGACTTCAAGCCCGGCGCACCGCAAACATGGGGCGCCATTGGTATTCAGGGCATGGCGCTGTACAACTTTGAAACGGAAGCCACGGCATATATCGGCGAAAACGGGCAGAGCGCTGCGCGGTTGGAAGGTGAGTACGACATCCTGTTGACTAACCGCCTGATTCTGCAACCGCGTGCCGAAGCGAATTTCTACGGTAAAAACGACGACTCCCGAGGATACGGCTCGGGGCTTGCCGATGTCGATCTTGGCCTGCGCTTGCGCTATGAAGTCGTTCGCCAGTTCGCGCCTTATATCGGCGTTAGCTGGAGCAAGGTTTACGGTAATACCGCCGATTATGTTCGCGATGAAGGTGGTGACAGCAGCGAAGCACGCTTCGTCGCGGGCGTGCGCATGTGGTTCTGATGCCGCCATTGATTTTTTTTGTTCAAACTCCTCGCAAGCCAGCCAATAAGCGCAGAACCTCGAATTCAACCTAAGGAATACCGATGAAGCGAACCCTGATTACACTGACCACTGCCGGTGCAGTAGCCGCCCTGGGTATCGCCAGCGTGGCCTATGTCGGCCTGATCAATGTCGGCGCGGATGATCCCCACTGGAAACCCGTGCACGCCTTTCTGAACTTTGTCCGTGAACGCTCGATCGCTGTGCGCGCACGGGATATTCAAGTGCCTGCGCTGGACGATCCAGCACTGATCAAAGCCGGCGCCGGCAATTACAATGCCATGTGCATCGGTTGTCATCTGGCGCCGGGCGTCGAAGTCACAGAACTGAGCCAGAGCCTGTATCCGGCACCGCCAAATCTGGCAGTAGAGGGTGCACCAGCCGATCCGGCCATCAGCTTCTGGATCGTCAAGCACGGCATCAAGGCCACAGGCATGCCAGCCTGGGGCAAGAGCATGGGTGATGAGTACCTCTGGGGACTGGTCGCCTTCATGCAAAAACTGCCACAGCTGGATGCCGGCCAATACCAAGCGCTGGTCGCCGCCAGCAGTGGCCACCAGCACGGCGGTGGCGAGAGCATGATGCACGACCATGAAGGCCAGCATGGCGCCCCCTCCGCAGGCGGCAGCGACCATCATGCGGCCATGGCAGAAATGGCCGGACATGGCTCAATGGAGAGTGCCTCGCCTGACGGGGCAGACAAGCAACCGACTGACGAGCATGCGCAGCACGCTATGGCGCCTGCACCTACACCTGCAGCACCAGCCAAAACCCACATTCACGCCGACGGTAATTCACATGAGCACGCCAATTAACAGCCAACGCCTGCGCCTGTTGGCGCTATGCGCTTTATTTCTGCTGCCCGGAGCGCATGCCGCCGAACCACTAACCATCGACGTGCATCGCGACGCCAATTGCGGTTGCTGCAAGAGCTGGATTCGTCACCTCGAAGCCAATGGTTTTCAAGTCATTGACCATGTTGAAAGCAACATGAGTGCAGTCAAACAAGAGCTCGGTGTGCCCTACCGTCTGGCGTCCTGCCATACCGGCGTTATCAACGGCAAGTTTGTCGAAGGCCATGTGCCGGCCGCTGAGGTTATCGAACTGACCAGGCGCAATGATCTGGCGGGAGTCGCTGTACCGGGCATGCCGAAAGGCTCGCCCGGCATGGAAGCCGGTGGCGCTGTACAGCCCTACGAGGTCATTGGCCTGACAGCGTCAGGCACAGAACAGGTTATCGCCGAATACCCAGGCAACTAGCGCTTCCGGTTGCATCTGGCTGAAGAAAATAAGCCAGTACAGCTATCAAACAGAGTAGCTGAACCGGCGTAAAAATTAGCACTACCGCGAACCAAGGAACACGACACGTCTTGGGTACTCGGTCCAAGCTGTAACAAGGAGGAGAAGATCATGTCGAACTTGCCCCCAACCGTAGAAAAGCCAACACCCTTCTGGAGAAGCAGAGGCGGCATCGTGCTGGGTATGTTGCTGGTGATTGCCGTGTTCTACGTGGTGAATGAGCACCTTGCACACGCTGGGCAAGCATTGAGTTATCTGCCTTATCTGATTTTACTGGCATGCCCGCTGATGCATGTTTTCGGGCATCACCACGGTGGGCATGACCACAGAGAGCATAAGCAATCCGAAGATGCGCCAAACAAGGACGATCAGAGGAGTTAAGCCATGCACAGCCATGAGAATGACCATCCGCGGCACACACAAGCCCAGTCTGAAGGCGAACTGCACGATCCCGTCTGCGGCATGAAGGTCAGCCTCGACAGTAAATTTGTCGAGGAGCATGCGGGCCAGACCCTCCATTTTTGTAGCGCCAAGTGCCAGGCAAAATTCGTCGCCGAACCTGCGCGCTATCTGGCTGACAAACCTGTAGATACAGCCAGCAGTTCCGGGCCACAAGCAGCACTGGCGGGTGCTGCCGAATACACCTGCCCGATGCATCCGGAGATCCGTCAGCCGACTCCGGGTGTCTGTCCGAAATGCGGTATGACCCTGGAGCCGGTGATGCCGGTGCTGGAGGATGAAGAGAACCCGGAGCTCAATGACTTCAAGCGCCGCTTCTGGTGGACGCTGCCGCTGACGATCATCGTCACCATCCTCGCCATGGGAGGCCATGCGGTGCAGATATTCCAGGGCAACACGCAGAACTGGGTCGAGCTGGCACTGGCTACACCGGTCACGCTCTGGGCTGGCTGGCCGTTCTTTGTGCGCTGCGTGCAGTCCTTCCTGCATCGCAGCCCGAACATGTGGACGCTGATCGGGCTGGGCACCTCGGCGGCCTATCTGTACAGCGTTGTGGCGACCTTGTTCCCGCAGGCTTTCCCGGCAACCTTTCTGCATGAAGGGCGGATCGGGGTGTACTTCGAAGCCGCCGCCGTGATCATCTCGCTGACCCTGCTCGGGCAGATGCTCGAACTCAAGGCCCGCTCGCAAACCTCTGCGGCGATCAAATCATTGCTTGGTCTGGCGCCGAAAACCGCACGACGGATCAACGCTGATGGCAGCGAAGAAGATATCCCGCTGAGCCATGTGCACCTGAATGATCAACTGCGCGTGCGCCCCGGTGAGAAGGTGCCGGTCGATGGCGTGGTGGTCTCGGGCGAGAGTGCTGTCGACGAGTCAATGCTCACTGGCGAGCCGTTACCGGTGATGAAGCGTCAAGGTGATGCGCTGATTGGTGCCACCATCAACAGCCAGGGCAGTCTGGTCATGCAGGCGCAGAAAGTCGGAGGCGAAACCATGCTGGCGCAAATCGTACAGATGGTCGCTCAGGCTCAGCGCTCAAAAGCACCGATGCAGCGCCTTGCCGATGTCATTGCCGGTTACTTTGTGGTGGTTGTGATAAGTATTTCCGTGCTGACATTCCTTGGCTGGGGTCTTTGGGGGCCGGAGCCGAGCTGGGTGTTCGGCCTTATCAATGCGGTGGCGGTGCTGATCATTGCCTGCCCCTGCGCGCTGGGCCTGGCCACGCCGATGTCGGTGATGGTGTCTACCGGCAAGGCAGCCAGCAGTGGCGTGCTATTTCGCGACGCGGCAGCCATTGAGAACCTGCGCAAGATTGATACGCTGATCGTCGACAAGACCGGCACCCTGACCGAAGGGCGACCAGCATTTCACAGTGTCGAAGCGGCGACTGGCTTCGAAAAACAGCAGGTGCTGCAGCTGGCCGCCAGCCTTGATCAGGGTAGCGAGCACCCACTGGGGCGCGCCATTGTCGATCAGGCCAATGCTGGCGGTTTGCAGTTGTCAGTTGTGCAGAACTTTGAGACGGTTTCCGGTATCGGGGTGCGCGGTCAGGTAGACGGCCACCAGTTGCTACTGGGCAATACCGCACTGTTGCAAGAGGCCGGCATAGCCACCGAAGCTGTGCAGACGCGTGCCGAAGAATTGCGCAGCGAAGGCACTAGCATTATGTATCTAGCAGTAGACGGTGCTCTGGCCGGCCTACTGGCTGTGGCCGACCCGATCAAGGAAACCTCGAAGCTGGCCGTTCAACGTCTGCAAGCTGCCGGCGTCACGGTAATTATGGCAACCGGTGACGGCCTGACAACGGCAAAGTCTGTGGCGCGGCAACTGGGTATTGAAGAGGTGCACGGCGAGGTCAAGCCACAGGACAAGGAGCGCCTGGTCGCAGATCTGCAAAAGGCCGGCAAGCGTGTGGCCATGGCCGGTGACGGTATCAATGACGCCCCGGCGCTGGCGCGTGCCGATGTCGGCATCGCCATGGGCACCGGTACCGACGTGGCGATGAACAGTGCACAGATCACCCTGGTCAAGGGCGACCTGATGGGCATCCTGCGTGCGCGCAGCTTGTCCCAGGCCACGGTGAAAAACATGCACCAGAACCTGACCTTCGCCTTTCTCTATAACGCCATGGGCATACCGCTGGCTGCCGGCCTGTTCTTTCCACTCACCGGGTACTTGTTGTCGCCAATTATCGCTGCGCTGGCCATGAGCGTCAGCTCGGCCTCAGTCGTATTCAACGCGCTGCGTCTGCGCAATGTGCGGATTGATGAACCGTAAATTTACTGCTTGACCTTTCTATAAGGTCAAGGTTGAGGATGGTCGTAACAGCCAGCCTGTGGCTCTAACCGAACACAGACATTCGGTAGGGTTTTATGGCTGTCGACGACTAGATCCGCAGATTCGAAACTTGTTTTTAATTCAAATCAGATGGGCCTTACGAAGCACCAGAGCACAGACAAACGATATCAGCGCTCTGGAAGTTCGTGACCAATTATCCAAAAATTCTACAGGCAGAAACAGTTTAACTATGAGGGTTAACGCCATGAAATTAAGTGCAATAAAGCTTGGCTATGCTGCAGCTTTCGCATTCGCAATTCTATGGATCATCTGCAGCCTGATGGTGTGGCTGATGCCAGCCATGATGTTGAATATGACTGGCAACATGATGCACACCGACTGGTCGCAAATGGGCTGGCATATGTCACTGGGCGGCATGCTGCTCGGATTGATCGGCTGGTCGGTGGTAGCAGGAATAAGCGGATGGTTACTGGCAACTATCTACAACAAACTTCTTTAACAAAACCGGGGTTGCCCAGATTTTACGGGGCAACTCACGTGTCTCATACGCTCTTGTCTATGGAGCGCTTTCTTGCTGCCAAACCCGGCGGCTACCTCGATTAATCGCATTGGAGGCGAAAGCATGACTGCTTTCCTTTTTGCACGCCGGGCTGGTAAGGGTGTAATGGCTGCCGTGCTTTGGCTGAGTCTTGCTACCGGCGCACAGGCCGAAACCCTCAGTTTTGCCCGAGCGCAGGTATTGGCGCAGCAGGACGCACCGGAGAATCTGGCGCGTCAGGCGCAGCTTGAATCCGCTCAGTTCTCAGTAGAGCCGGCAGATGCCTTGCCTGATCCGCAGCTGATCCTTGGAGTCGACAACGTGCCGGTTGAGGGCGCGGATCGGTACAGCCTCAATCAGGACTTCATGACCATGCGTCGAATCGGTCTGATGCAGGAAGTACCAAACAGCGACAAGCGCAAGGCGCGCCGCAGTCTGGCCGTAGCCACGGTTGGCGTAGCCGAGGCAGAGCAGCGGGAGATGCTATTGCAGACCCGGCGGCAGACCGCACTCAACTGGCTGAATGTCTACTATGCCGAGCACAGCGTGGCCTTGTTTGATCAGTTGGATTTGCAGATCAGCCTGCTGCGTGCGACGGTGCAATCGCTGATCGCTGGCGGCTCTGCGTCCCCCACTGAATTGCTGCAAGCCGATGAGCTGGCGCTTACGCTGGAGGATCGCCGTGATCAGCTACAGCGCGATGTCGCTGTGGCTCGTGCCGCATTGCGCCGCTGGATTGGTGCGGCGGCAACTGAACCACTGGTGGGCAATCCGCCGGTATTTCAACTAAGCGTACCGCAGCTGCATCAACGACTGCACGAGCATCCTGAGTTGAACGCAGCGAATGCCCGTGTCGGTGAAGCCAACGCGGCGCTGGCCGAGGCGATCGCTGAGAAGACCCCAGATTGGGGCGTCGGCTTTGTCTATAGCAACCGTGCCCCGCAGTTTGGTGACATGGTCTCATTGCAATTCACCTTTGATCTGCCGATGTTCGTTGGCAGCCGTCAGGGACCGACGATCAAGGCCCGGCAACAGAGCGTGGCGCAACTGGAGGCCGAGCAGGAGGTCTTGCTGCGCGAACATGCGGCTGAGCTGGAAAGCGGTCTGGCCGAGCTGGAACAACTGCACAAGGCACTGACTCGCACGGAAAAATCTCTTATACCGCTGGCCAGCCAGCGCGCCGAACTGGAACTGGCGGCCTACAAGGCGGGCAACCGCCAGCTGAGCACAGTAATCAACAGCCGCACCGCGCTGATCGAGGCGCAGCTGCGCGAGATCGAGCTCAAACGCCAGGTCAGCGAGCTATCTGCCAATCTGTATTACGCCTATGTGGAGAGCCTGCAATGAGTCGCCCTATTTTTCTGTATTCGCTGTTGGGCCTGATGCTAGCAGCAGGTAGTGGCGCTGCGGGTTATTGGTTTGGCCAGCAGAGCGCCAGTCATGTGCAAATGCCCCATGCCTCAGCGCAAAGCGACGAACGCACGGTGCTTTACTGGTATGACCCGATGAAACCGGATCAGCATTTCGATCAGCCCGGTAAATCGCCCTTTATGGACATGCAGCTGGTACCCAAATATGCCGGCAGTCTGCCGGAGGCCGATGTTCTCAGCGTGTCGGCACAAGCGGTGCAGAACCTGGGTATGCGCACTGTGCTGGTACAGCGCGGGGTGCTGCCTACGGGTATCGAGGCGGTTGGCTCGCTGGCTTACAACCAGCGCGAAGTTGCCACCCTGCAGGCGCGCGCAGCCGGTTTCGTCGAGCGCGTGTATGGCCGTGCACCGGGTGATGTGCTGGCGGCCGGCACGCCACTGGCCGATCTGCTGATTCCCGAATGGTCCGCCGCCCAGCTGGAGTTCATCGCCGTATTGCAGAGTGGCGATAGCCGCCTGATTGCAGCTACACGTGAGCGCCTTCGCCTGCTAGGCATGTCCCAGGCTCTGATTACGCGGGTAGAGGGTCATCGACAACCCGAGCCGTTGCAGACCATCGTTACGCCGCTGGCTGGCGAGTTGCAGTCGCTGGAAGTGCGCGTGGGCATGGCGGTCTCGGCAGGCCAGGATTTGGCGCAGGTCAACGGGCTGGCCAGTGTATGGCTGGATACCGCGATTCCCGAAGCGCAGGCCGGCTTGGTTGAAGTAGGGGCGCCGATCAGTGCCACGTTGGCGGCCTTTCCAGGACAAACCCTGCATGGCAAGGTCATCGCGCTGTTACCCAGCGCTGACCTGCAGACCCGCACGCTGACGGTACGTAGCGAGCTACCCAACCCGGACGGCAAGCTGCGCCCGGGCATGTTTGCCGCAGTTCGGCTCAACAGTGCGGGAGAGGAAACGGTGTTGCTACTGCCCAGCGAGGCGCTGATTCGCAGCGGCAAGCGCACGCTGGTCATGCTGGCCGAAGGCGAAGGGCGTTTCCGTCCACAGGAGATCACTATTGGCCGTGAAGCCGATGGCCGTGTGCAGGTACTGACCGGCTTGCAGGAAGGTCAGTCCGTGGTCACCTCGGGGCAATTTCTGATCGACTCCGAGGCCAGCCTGCAGGGCTTGCTCGCACAGACCTCCGATGTTCAGTCAGAGGCGCCGGCATTAGAACTGCACAGGGCACAAGGCATCATCCGTGCGCTGGACGCGAAGCAGGTTACGCTGGAGCACGGCTCCTTCGACAGCCTGAACATGATGGGAATGACCATGCCGTTTACGTTGGCTAGCCCTGAAGTGGCTGCCGGTTTGCAGGTCGGTGATCGGGTGCAGATTGCCGTCAGCCAGAGCCCAGCGGGACTGGTGGTCGAGCAGCTGACCAGGCAGGCGAAGCAGCAGGAGGAAACGCCATGATCGCGAGGCTTATTCGCTGGTCGATCGGCAACCGCCTGCTGGTATTGCTTGCGACCCTGTTCATTGTGGCCTGGGGCATCTGGTCAGTACGCAACACGCCACTGGATGCGTTGCCCGACCTGTCCGATACCCAGGTCATCCTGCGCACCAGCTTCCCCGGCCAGGCACCACAGATTGTCGAGAACCAGGTGACCTACCCGCTGGCGACCAGCATGCTCTCGGTGCCGGGGGCGAAGACCGTGCGCGGCTATTCGTTCTTTGGTGACTCGTTTGTTTACGTGTTGTTCGAGGACGGCACTGATCAGTACTGGGCACGCTCACGGGTGCTGGAGTACCTCAATCAGGCCCAGGGCCAATTGCCGCCAGGCGTGACCACCAGCCTCGGACCTGATGCCAGCGGCGTCGGCTGGATCTACCAATACGCACTGGTCGATCGCAGCGGTCAGCATGATCTTGCGCAACTGCGCTCGCTACAGGACTGGTTCCTCAAATACGAACTGAAAAGCGTGCCGAATGTGGCCGAGGTGGCCACCCTCGGCGGCATGGTCAAGCAGTATCAGGTAGTGCTTGATCCGCAGAAGTTGATTGCCTACGGGGTGACCCTGCAGGAGGTCGAACAGGCCTTGCAGGATGCCAATCAGGAAACCGGAGGTGCAGTGCTGGAGCTGGCCGAGCGCGAGTTCATGGTACGTGCCAGCGGCTACCTGCAGAGCCTGGAGGACTTCCGAAATGTGCCGCTACGCGCCTCGCAGAGCGGTATTCCGGTGCTGCTCGGACAGGTGGCGAACATCCAGCTGGGCCCGGAAATGCGTCGCGGAATTGCCGAACTGGATGGTCAGGGCGAAGTCGTCGGTGGCGTGGTGATCATGCGTTCGGGCAGCAATGCGCGCGACACCATTCAGGCGGTCAAGGACAAGCTGGCGGTATTGCAGGCGAGTTTGCCCGATGGCGTCGAGCTGGTGACCACCTACGACCGCTCACAGCTGATCGACCGTGCCATCGCCAACCTCAGCTACAAGCTGCTGGAAGAGTTTCTGGTGGTGGCGCTGGTCTGTCTGATTTTTCTCTGGCACCTGCGCTCTTCGCTGGTAGCGATTATCACCTTGCCGGTGGGCATTCTGGCAGCGTTCATCGTCATGCATCTGCAGGGGGTGAACGCCAACATCATGTCGCTGGGCGGCATCGCCATCGCCATCGGCGCCATGGTCGATGCAGCGGTGGTGATGATCGAGAACGCGCACAAGCATCTCGAAGCCTGGCACGCCAAGCACCCGGAGGAGACGTTGCAGGGTGAAACACGTTGGCAGGTAATCGGCGAGGCAGCGGCCGAGGTTGGCCCGGCACTGTTCTTCAGTTTGCTGATCATCACTCTGTCTTTCCTGCCGGTGTTTACTTTGGAAGCCCAAGAGGGCCGGCTGTTTGGCCCGCTGGCATTCACCAAAACCTACGCCATGGCCGCTGCTGCCGGACTGTCGGTGACTCTGGTGCCGGTATTGATGGGGTTCTGGATTCGTGGGCGTATCCCCAATGAACAACAGAATCCGCTGAATCGCGGTCTGATCGCGGCGTATAGGCCGATCCTCGAAGCAGTGCTGGCCTGGCCCAAAGCTACCCTGTTGGCAGCGCTGCTGGTGTTTGTCTCCAGCCTCTGGCCACTGAGCCAGCTGGGTGGCGAGTTTTTGCCGATGATGGATGAAGGCGACTTGCTTTATATGCCCACTGCGTTGCCCGGCCTTTCGGCCAGCAAGGCCGCACAATTGTTACAGCAGACCGATCGCATGATCCTTTCTGTTCCTGAAGTAGAGCGGGTGTTCGGCAAGGCCGGTCGCGCCGAAACGGCCACCGATCCGGCACCGTTGGAGATGTTCGAGACCACCATCCAGTTCAAACCGCGCGAGCAATGGCGTGCTGGCATGACGCCCGAGAAACTAATCGAGCAACTGGATCAGGCGGTGCGGGTGCCCGGGCTGTCGAATATCTGGGTGCCGCCGATCCGCAACCGTATCGACATGCTGGCCACCGGAATCAAGAGCCCGATCGGGGTGAAGGTTGCCGGTACTTCGCTGGAGGCTATCGAACAGCTTACCCGCGAAATCGAAACCGTAGCAAAACAGGTGCCTGGGGTCAGTTCGGCGCTGGCCGAGCGCCTGTCGGGAGGTAGCTATGTGGACATCAAGATCAACCGTCTGGTGGCCGCACGCTATGGCCTGAACATCAAGGATGTGCAGGCAGTGGTGTCAGGTGCGATTGGCGGAAAAAACATCGGGCAGACCGTCGAAGGGCTGGCGCGTTATCCGATCAACCTGCGTTATCCACGCGAATGGCGCGACAACCCCGAAGCGCTGCGGCAGCTTCCGATCCTCACTGCCAGCGGTCAGCAGATCACCCTTGGCGCGGTGGCCGATGTCAGTCTCAGCGAAGGGCCTCCAATGTTGCGCAGCGAGAACGGGCGCTTGTCCGGCTGGGTGTATGTCGATGTGCGCGGTCGCGATCTGGCGTCCACCGTGCATGAGTTGCAGCAGCGCATCAGCGCCGAAGTACAGCCCGTGACCGGCATGAGCATTGCCTACTCGGGGCAATTCGAGTATCTCGAACGGGCCAACGCAAGGCTGGTCTGGGTAGTGCCGGCGACTTTGCTGATTATCTTCGTGCTTCTGTTTCTGACCTTCAACAGCTTTAGTGAGGCGCTGCTGATTCTGGCGACCTTGCCGTTCGCCCTGTCCGGTGGCATCTGGTTGCTCTACTGGTTCGGCTTCAATATGTCGATCGCCACTGGGGTCGGTTTTATTGCCCTAGCCGGAGTCTCGGCGGAGTTCGGCGTGATCATGTTGCTGTATCTGAAGAACGCTTGGCAGGCACGGCTTGCTGCCGAACGCAGCGACAATCAGGCATTGCTCGATGCTATTCGCGAAGGTGCTGTGCTGCGTGTGCGCCCCAAGATGATGACAGTGGCGGTCATTATTGCCGGCCTACTACCGATCCTCTGGGGAGGCGGTGCAGGCTCCGAAGTGATGAAGCGCATCGCTGTGCCAATGGTCGGCGGCATGATCACCGCGCCACTGCTGTCGATGCTGGTTTTACCTGCGGCGTTCTGGTTGTTACGGCAGGAAAGGGGCAGGCAGTAGCGCCGTTTTCACCCTTGTATACCCGTCTCTATCAAGTGCATTACGCTAATGTGAGGCGTCGATTGATTGAGGGAAACTGCACGCTTGACCTTGACATAAGGTTAAGGTTGAGAATGAATCCTGCACCGGATTTCGCCGATAACCTGGAGGAACTAACCATGCAAACTATCGAACTTAACGTACAGGGCATGACCTGTAGCTCTTGTGTAAAACACGTCAACGCCTCTTTGAATCAACTGGCCGGCGTAACCTCCGTCGAGGTTGACCTGACTGCTGGCCGAGTCCGCGTCACCGGTTCAGTAGAGGCCGAACCGCTGATCACTGCTCTTGATAGTGTGGGATATCCTGCGCAGCTAGCTACGTCTACTGCTAGTGATATTAAGGACTGCGACCAGTGCTAACTGATATACCCCCAACGTCCGCTTTTGGCACATCTCTGCCGGTCGGCATTACAGCATCCGCTGGTCAAGCAGGCATGCAATTGACTGGTCGGTGGCTTTGCAAATTGGCGATCAACTGCGATGCCATTACACAACACCATCTCGCACTGACAGTTATTGGTCTTTTTTGTCGACCAATCGAGCAGTTTTTGGGTCATAAGCCTTTTCAGTGATAGAGCCATCTCGAATGCGCTCAACCGCTTCGTTAATGACATTAAGCGGCACCAGGAACCACTCCCTTGGCTTAACCGGATGGCCGAAGCGGTCTTCGATGGTTAGGTCCAACTGTGCGGCACCGAACAGGCGGTGGAAGATGTTTTCAAGCCGGGTGCGATTCAGGTTGTGCAGCTTGTAGGTGGCGACCACTTCCACGTCGGCCAGCAAGTAAGTGGCATCTTTGTTTGCGCCTGCGATGCGGGTTTCCACTTTGCCGCCGGTCACGCCAATCTTGTGGATCAGCTCGCGGTGTTCGGTGACGAAGGGGTGGCTGGACTGGCTGCGCAGTACATAGATGGTGCCGCTTTCTATGTCGTCAGGCTCGGCACTATCGCTGAACATCGGGCCGGCATCGACCTTGATGAGGCGAGACCCGGCACGCCCCTCGCTGTCTTTGTAGAGCGCCCGCTGCAAAGATCGCAGTAACAGATCGCTTTCCGTCTCATTGGAGTAAATGACGCGCAAACGTCCATTCATCTCCGCATTTGGTGTCTTGTAGGTGTCGCCTATCTCGGCGACATAAGCGATCAGTCCGCTCAGGACGAAAAAATCCCCAACCTCGATGCTAGCGTTCTTGCCAAAGGGTTTGGTTATCCACGATTTTTGCTTGAGGCCCGTGCCCACCTCATCAAACAGTGGCTTAAACCTCTCAAAGTCTTTACATGGGGCTCGGGCGGCAATTTCTTCCGCCGCCTTTATCGCCGCATGGGATCGCACATGCCGTAGTACGGTGATGTCGTCCTGGTCGGCGGATTCACTGCCGATACCTAGCTCCGCCAGCAAAGCGTCTTCGTCCAGGTCATCCACATTTACTGTGGCGACCGCGGCCCCTGACAGCAAACCTGGGCTATCCAACTCAGCGAGCAGGGTTTGCGCCTCGGGCAACTTGCGAAGTTGATCCAGGCGCACGGCGTACAAGCGCTCGAAGATGTCGCGGCTCTCACCATGCAGAGGGGCGCGGCCGTGTGCTTGGTGAAATCGCAGAATGTCCTCGAAACCGGCGATGATGCGTTCTTCGCGCGGGGTTCGATTGGCTGTCTTGAGTAAAGGTACTTCGACCCCTAGCGCATCCAGCAAGTCATCATCATTCATGTCAGCCATTGGCAGACTCTCCCGACGCCGCTTTTGCCTTAGCTTGGGCGCGGTAGCGTGCCAATGCGGCTACACCTTCAGCCATACGCTTTTCCCAGGCGTCGGCGGAGTTGATGTCCGGCAGGCGACCCCGCTCATTCTTGAACTGAAGAGCACGCCTTGCCAGCTCTCGGGCTTCGTCTTCAGGAATACTCACCTTCTTGGCAGCTATGCTGGCTTGCACTTGGCGCAGGGATTTCTCATCCATCGCTTTCGCCAGCACGGCATAGGCGGCATCGAAGGGATTGATGCGGTCGATCAGATCAATATCCAGGTCGCGCACGTTGATGAACTTGCGTACGCCATCCAGCAGCGCCGTGCTGCCTTGTATGGCGTCAGCACCGTTAGTATCGGCCTGACCCAAGGCCAACTTGGCCTGCTGGGTGATGTTCATCGCGGCGATGGCGTGTTGGCGAATGGCTTCCTGATCGCTATCGCTCAAGTCCGGGTAGCGCTCGCGTACGATCTTGCCCATGCGCAGCTGGGTCAGCTCTTCGGGCAAGGTGTTTTCTTTGTCAAACAGGCCGCGCTCCACCACGGTTTTGTCTTGCAGGAAGCTGGTGACGACCTCGTTAAGGTCTTCCTTGCAGATGCGCGTTGCTTCTGGGCTACTTGGCGTGGAAAGCCCGTTTATCTCTACATGAATCTGGCCTGTATCTTTATTCACGCCGATGTTGTGGCCGTCGTTTTTGTAACCTTCGTCGCCGTAATCAAAGCCGTCCTTCGGGCCAGTGTTCTTGGGGGTGAACTCATACCTCGGGGCCAGTACTTGCTCCATCAGCAAGCTCGCGGAGATGGCTTTGAGCATGTCGTTTACGGCCTCAGCCACCGCTGCCTGATCTGCTGCCGGCTCTGCGATCAGGTTAGTGAATCGGGAGCGCTCTTTACCCTCGGCATCACGCGTGGCGCGGCCAATGATTTGCACGATTTCAGTCAGACTCGAACGGTAGCCGATAGTCAGCGCATGCTCGCACCAGATCCAGTCAAAACCTTCCTTGGCCATGCCCAGCGCAATGATCACATCGACGTTATCGCGGTTGTTCTTTTGCGCAGGGTCTTTCAAGGCGCCGAGCACCTTGGAGCGCCTTGCTGCGTCGCTGTCATCCACCAGGTCGGCCACTTTCAGCGTACGACCATCCTTGGCTTTGATGAGGTGAAATCCGGTTGCAGTATCGACACCTTGCCATTCGCCAAGCGCCCCCATGATTTCGTTGACCTCGCGCTCCTTGTCTTTGAGGCTTTCGCGAGCATTTACATTGGGGATATGGACGATGGTTTTCAGTGCCGGATCAAGCACCTTGGCGACCGCATCCACGTAGCGGCCGGTGTAGAAGAAATAACCGATGTCCAGCGACTTTAGCCAGCGGTAACCATTGAGTTGCTCGTAGTAGGTGTAAGTTACCGTCTCAAACTTGGATTCTTCCTCCGGGGCCAGCACAGCCTCCCCGTCGCCACGAAAATACGAGCCCGTCATGGCCACTAAGTGCACTTTATCGCGCTCGATTAACGCGCTTAGCTGACTACCCAGAATGCTGTCTGGATTAGCGGAAACGTGGTGAAACTCATCAATGGCGATCAGGCGATTGTCGAAGGCTTCGATGCCCAACTCTTCCACAGCAAAACGGAAGGTGGCATGGGTGCAGACCAGCGTCTTGTCAGTGCTTGCCAAGAAAGCTCGCACGGCTTGCACCTTGGACTTGGCTACACGCGGCTCGTCGATACCTGGTGCATTACACAGGTTCCACTGCGGGGCTACTTGCCAGTCCCAGTAGAAGCCGAACGAACTCAGCGGCTCGTCGGCGAAGCTGCCGCCAATGGAGCGCTCAGGCACCACGACAATGGCCTGCTGTAAGCCCTGGTTATGCAGCTTATCCAAGGCGATAAACATCAATGCGCGGGACTTGCCCGATGCGGGCGGTGATTTGATCAGCAGGTACTGCTCACCACGCTTGGCATAGGCGCGCTCTTGCATGGTACGCATGCCCAGCTCATTGGCTTTGCTGGAAGCCCCGGTGTGCGCGATGGTGATGGACACCGACGGGACCGTGTAGGCATTGGTCGGGTTCCGCAAGGATTCCGTCATGCGCTTTTTTCCTTTTTTGTTCTGGGCGCGACTTTGGCTTGGCCTGCCGTCATCTTGGTATAAAGCTCAAACAGCTTTTCCAGCCGTTCAGTGTCGTTTTTGAAACGACGACCAATATAAATACGTTCCAGTACCTCATCGTTGCGCTCGTGGGCGTGACGAAGGTTGGCCGGCATGCTGTCTGGGGCATACAGGTCGGCGATGGTGGCGGGAAAATGGGCTTCGCGGGCCAGCAGGATGGCTTCGGCGCAGTCGGTTAGATCGGCTTTGTTTTGCTCTGTCAGTAGCGGTACGGGAAATGTGTTCCAGCCGAGGGTGTTGGAGTAGCGATAGCGTGTTTCCAGTTTGCCGCAGACTGTGGCAATCCAGACTAGATGGATGCGGGAGGCGATAAGGGCTAAGTTCCATAGGGGGGCGTCGTACAGGCCAAACGCAAGGTCGCTAACAATTGTGTCACTCGGTAATAGACCGACAGGTAAGTATTCGCGCGTCTCAGAAGAAACCTTGGCCACAACGATCGAGCTTACTTGGGAGTATCCAGCAATTTGCACAAACCGATATGGCCGTGCTGCAAAGCCTCTAGTTGATTCAGCGTCAGATTTACCTCGACTTTCTGCAACCAAACTCAGACGTTCCGCAATGAAAGCACTCGTCATGGCTTTATTCTGTTGCCCTTCCTCGATCCATAGGCAATAACGTTTTCTCCCATTAATTAATTCATCCGAGCCGATAAGGCCTCTGATGAAGGGTTGAACAGACTCGTCAAACTTCATTTGAGAACCGAGTCCACTGTCCAGAATCAGATTTCCACCATCGCGAGGCATATTTCCAAATAACATGGGGGCTTGCTCCCCGATGGGCGCATTCGCTTTCTGGACGTAAGCAAGACTGTCAGGTACCAAATACGGTCCGATGGCCGAGCATTGTTTAAGCAACTCATCTTGATAGAGCTTCTTCGGCACAGAAGATCTCTTGCCTAAACCAACAATCACCACGGTAACTCCCGCGTTGTGGCTGGCAAGATTGGCCCATTTAAATGATGTATGCGCAAAGCGAATTTCACATCCACGTTGAAACGTGGCCGGCCAGACGTCAATCGCCTGCTGGCCTTGGCAAATGCTGTTTGTGGCCACAAATGCGCCTACAGCATTGGACTCGTTATCGACGTACTCTAGGAATTTGGCGATCCAGCCTGTTACGTAGTCTGTCGTCTTGGCGAGCTTCGGGTGTTTTTGCCACGCACTAACCATGTCACTTTTTTGATCGTCGGTTTGCCACTTGCTGCCCTTATATGGCGGGTTGCCACAGACATAAGTCTCACCGCCGTCGTTCTCGAAGTCGATTTCGCTCTGATTTAGTGGCGTGCCGAATAAATCATCTGAGAGAACTTTCACGCCCGTCCCGGTAGGCGGACACACGCTTAACCAATCCAGCCGCAGCGCATTACCACAGATAATCCAGTTCTGCGCATCCAGCGGCAAGAACTCTTCTAACGCATCCTGCTGGCCGCGATACAGCACGTCGCATTGGTACTCGGCAATGATCAGCGCCAGGCGGGCAATTTCGGCTGGAAAATCGCGCAACTCAATGCCTCGGAAGTTGGTCAGCGGGATTTCCGATTTGTTGTGAGCCTCGCTGCGACGCTGATTGATCGCGGCTTCGATCTCGCGCATCTGCTTATAGGCAATCACCAAAAAGTTGCCGGAACCGCAGGCGGGGTCGAATACGCGGATGCGCGCAATACGTTTACGCAGATTGAGTAGCTTGGCCTTGTTGTCGCCGGCCGCTTCCAGTTGCCCGCGCAGGTCATCCAGAAACAGCGGGTTCAGCACCTTGAGGATGTTGGGCACACTGGTGTAATGCATACCCAGCGCACCGCGCTCTTCATCATCAGCCACGGCCTGGATCATGCTGCCGAAGATGTCCGGGTTGATTTTTTGCCAGTTCAGGTTGCCGGCGTGCAACAGGTAAGTGCGCGCCATGCGGGTAAAACGCGGTGTGTCGGTTGATCCTGCAAACAGGCCGCCATTCACATAGGGGAATTTATTGGCCCAGCCAGGCAAACGCGGCTCGACGCTCGGGCGCTCGGCCAGTTTGAGGTCCATGGCACGGAAAATTTCCGACAGCACTTCATGGCTGTTAGAGCCGTCACGTTCGCTGTACTGCTCAACCGTCTTGGTAAACAGACCATCGCCATGAAAAATGTCCGTGTCTTCCGCAAAAAAACAGAACACCAGCCGCGCCATGAAGTGGTTCATGTCGGCACGGCGCTCGGCCTTGGCCCAGTCCGGGTTCTCGCTCAGCAGCTCGACGTATAGCTTGTTAAGGCGGCTGGTGGCGCGCACGTCGATGGGGTTTTCCTTGATCTCCTTGATGGTGGAGATACCAGCCAGCGGCAGCAGAAAGCCGAAGTGGTTGGGTAGATCCTCAAACTCGCAGGCTACGAGATCACAAGTGGCCAACTCTTTGATCTGAATTGTCTGCCCGTCAGTGGCAAGAATGAACTTTACCTTGCCCTTTGCTGTGGCTGGGCTTGCATGTAACCCCGTAAGGGTTTCGCCTACATTGTCCACATCGCATACGGCAATGTGGATGTTATTGCGGAGCAGCACGCCACCAGGCACATCTGAGGTGTTGTTATTGCCCGCGCGCAACCGCTTGAGCGCAGTGCCTTTATTGCCAAAGGCGGCCAGAAAGGCATACGGAAATTCCGACGCGTCAAAAGGCTCAAGTGCTAGATCTGATATGGCGGACTCAATTTCAACTGCATTCATTTGGCATCTTGCCTATCGGGGAGCGTCATCGTTTTTGTATTTGGCGTATTTAGTGGCCGAAGTGTAACGGGCAGCCCCCTGTCTTGTAGAGGGCTGCCTTCGATACCTTGGAGTCAGAGCCAACGAGCCCTTGGCAATGCGCTATTCACCCGCACGGTAAGGGTTTTGCCATTTGAGGCTGGCTGAGTGAGTCGCCCCTAGCGTTTTGGGGGATAGTCCGGGCTTCTGACACCTCTCTGCATGTCTCAACTACTCAATACGAATGCAAATAAGTGGTCAATAAATCACGCAATAAGCATTGAGCGTAACGCTACCTGCCGACCAAACGCCTTCGGCGGAAGCGCAACGGCTTTCTTCACCGCCTCCTCATTACCAACCAAGATCACCTGTACCTGTGCCCGAGTAACAGCGGTGTAGATGAAGGTGCGATCCAGCACTCGCGACTTTCGCACCGGCACGATAACCCGCCTGAACTGACTGCCCTGGCTCTTGTGAACGGTGATGGCGTAAGCGTGTTGCATCACATCAATATCGCTGTCGAGAACGTAGTGTTCTACGCCCTCGTAAATAGCCTTTCCCAGCGCAATTCGGATGTCAGGGTTTTCGTCATCGACCAAATTGACCTTTATGGGTTGTTCGAAGACCTCCATGAGCTTGCCCAAACAACCGTTTTGCAGGTTCCTTTCCCACTTGTTGGCTGTGAAGAGCAGCAGATCGCCCTCACAGAAGCCCGTCGCTTCAACCTCGCCCGTCTCGGGGTTAGTGGCCACCAGATGCCTTCCTTGGCCCGCGTAGCGCACATGGCAGACGCGGTTCAGTGTCTCCACCCCAGCAAATTGGCAGGAACGGGTAGCGCCGAGGATTTGCGTGCTGTCTCGATCCTGCTCGTAAAGTTTGAGAACGGTCGTGATGATCTGGTCATCGGCACATGGGATGAATACGACCTCGCCCGCTGCATCCTCTGAAAATGCTGGCCACTGGCCCTCGCGGATTGCCTTGGCGGCTGCCGGAATAGCCGACTCCTTGGCCTGCCGCTTAACCTCCATGAGCTGGGTGGAAGGCATTCCCGGTAGGTCGCATAGCACATGCAGGATAAGGCCCGCACCAATCGGAGGTAGTTGGTAAGGATCGCCTACCAGGATCAGGTGAGTGCCCGATGGCAGCTTGCAGACCAGCCGGTGGAAGGTCACCAGATCGAGCATAGAGGCCTCGTCAATGACGATGATCGGCGCAGGCCCCATTTCCTCGTTACTGACATTGCGCAGGAAACCGGCGATGGTGGTGGCAGACTCTTGGGTAGCCTCCATCATGCGTGCTGTTGCGCGACCCGACAGGGCCATTTGAAAGCGAGGGCGTCCAAGGGTGTCCAGCGCCCGATAGAGCGCCTTCAGCACCGTCGTTTTACCGACACCAGCCCCGCCCGTAATGATGCTGAAGCGGTTTTCTAGCGAAGTCTTGACTGCTGTCTTCTGTGCCTCGTTCAGTGCAAAGGCAGGGATATTAAGATGCAGTCGTTCCTCGCGCTCAAAGTCGCCAATCAGGGAGTCTATGTCAGTCGGGAACAGTTGCTGTTGGGTGTCAGGGTTGTTCAGCAATGTGCGGATGAACTCTGCGCACTGGCGCTCCATGATATAGGTGCCGGGGGCGTGCAGCATGATCTCGCCGGTTTCGGTTTCGCGGCAGATAAACTGGCCAGAAGCTTTGCCCTGAATCAGGGCCTTAGACATAGCCTTCAAGGGGGCAGAAAACGGCCGGACCAAGCGGAAAAACGTATCTTTAAGGTCGTCCAGAGTGGCACAGGTATGGCCTTTCTCCGATACCCGATACAGGGCCTCTTCAAGCGCAGCAGCCAGCCGTCGAGAGTCGTCTAGGGCAACACTGAACTTGTCTCGGGCGATGCCATCCACGCGCTCCCAGCTGCCCTCGAATGACAACAGCCGGTAGGGATCTTCGGTCAGGGCGATGATGGTGTTCTTTTTGTGGAACCTAATGACCTTGCGGGCGAGATCGAGGGGAATATCGCGCTCCTGCACAAAGCGCAGGGTCTTTGCATCGCCATTCTCGGCCCACTTTTCGAACAGTCCATCACGCACATGCTTAGACACAATCACTGGCGCAATGGCGTCGTGATCCTGATTGTCTAGCGCGTCGTAAAGCCGCTCGCCCAAGGTATCCCAAAGTTTGGTTGCCTTGACCTCACGAATACCCGCTGCATGGTCGGCTAGCCATTGAATTAACTGGCTACCAGAGGGGCGAACCAATCTAACGTCCTGAGCCTCGATCTGGGTTTCGAGCACTGTGTATGAGCCGTGGGTTCGCTGAATGTTGCAAGCTTCGCCATATATCTCGTAAATGCCGCCTATAGTGATGTTCGCCGGCTCCACGATCGCGGCTGACACGCTGACAACCAAGGCGCTTGCTCGATCATTGAGGCCAGTCACCAGGTCAATCCGATGGCCGAAGGCGATGCATCCGTGTCGATTTTTGACCCGCATTCGGGTCAAGCGAACAGTCGTGCTGATCAGATTCGGGATCGGCGCATTCATCGTGGAAGTCGCCCGGTTTCTTGCATGAACGAGGACAGCAGGTTGTACTGCTTAAGCATGCTCTTAGCTTCCGCCAACTCAGCACTCAGGGCTGCGTTCTCCTGCTCCAGAGCGTTAAGCCGCTTGCCGTCATTGCGGCGCTGCTTGGCTTCCCTGTCGCGCATCGGTGGTTCTTCTTGGAGCGGTTGAGCGGCGGCAACCGGGGGAAGCAGTACGCCAGTGCCTCTTAGTCGATCCTCAAGCTCTTCTAGCGCTTTTTTGATTGATGGGTTCTGTCCCAGTGCGCTTTTGCCAAAACCGCATTCAGCGGCAATTTCTTTGCGATTGAGCCTGCCCCGATGGGCATACTCACGAAAGTCATCGTCAGACTTCGATACAAACCAAGCGATAAATGTGGCCAAGTTTTGTTCGGCTTTTTGTTGTCCGCTGACCATGTTCACTTCACCTGCACAGACAGCACTTTCTCAATAGCGTCGCGGAAGCCGGGCTTGTGAATCTTCCTGCCTTTGGCATCCTCCACTTCGCCCCTGCTCCCAATCGACAGCCCCACAAGGCTCAGCGTTGTCGGATCGATGGCCGCTTTTAGCGCAGACAACTCCGCATCATTGAAGCGCGGCTGTGTCGAAACAGCTTGCCCCATCGCGCTTCCAATGATGATCGGTGCGCCACTGTGCCTGGCCTTACGTGCCTCCTTAGCCTTGAGCGACCGCAACTCATTTGCGAGCAGGCTAACGCTCATGCGCAGCACTGGGTCTTCGATGTGTTCGATCCAATTATTGGGATCAGCTTTTGTTTGACTGCCCTTGGCTGGAAGCGAAGCCAGCTTCCACGCCTGGATCAATTCACGGTAATGCTCGCCGGTCGCATTGACGATGGACTTCTCACCGGGAACCGGCAGACCTCGGTCGTTGCCAAGGGTGATGATGGTTTTGTAGGAGAAGTCGGAGGACTGCCGCTCATGTAACAGCCGGCACGCTTCGTTGATGGCTTCCAGGCTGCGCTTGCGGCGGCTATCGCTGGCCTCGCTCAACAACCGCTCGTAGGTTTCCTGCGGAGAAACAAGTTGGTCATTCATCAACACAAGCCTCTTGATCGCGGGCCAACTGGCGTGCGCGTTTGGGATTGCAGAGAATCTGTTTAATCTCGGTCGAAATACGTGTCATCTCCGGCTCGTGGGTATCAAGATCAAGCAGCATCAGGTCGCCCGAGAACAGGTCGTCGATCTTTTGCCATGAACCGAGACGATGAAGAAGGAACCGGTTCAACTCATTTACAACTACCAGCATATCTTCGTCGTCGAGCCTAAACATGGCCGGTGCCAAACCGTTGTTTTCGGCCATACGGTCGATGGCCTGAGCGATCAATGGCACAGCACGCGAGGGGTTAGTCGATTTGTAAATGGTCGCGTTCTGGCAGACTTCGGCCAGCAAATGGTAGTTCGTGTTTGATTCCTCAAAGACGACGCCGACCTCGGCAAGATCGCCAGCGGCGATCAGTCTGACGCCATTCTCGCCTTCGCCGGTCTGCTCGCCTTCCTTGATAAGTTTCAGACAGCCCTGAACGTAGTGATTGACTGCTACATAATCATTCAGTAGTCCATCTAGCTTCGCAGCGCACTTCTCTTGAATGGCTCTCGCCTGCTTAAGCTTTGACTGCTCACGCTGGGTATCTAGCTGATCCGCCTGACAAGCGTCGTAGAATGCCTGTTCCAAAAGCTCGACCTCTTTCGTGTACCTTTGAAAAGGTGCGCTTTCAGTGTGAACCTCCAATGCGAGTTCGTTGGCCAGCGCCACCAGCCCGCCGAGGAACGGAACCCCAGTGACAAAGAATCGACAGCGCGGGCAATTCTTCTGGCCTAGATAGCCTGCCTCAACAGGCGCATAGATAGTTTCAGCCTTTCTCTCAACCACAACCTCGCCGCCAATATTGCATGCGGCAGCTGACATGGGGCAGATGCCGTAATCGAATACCACGCAGGCCGAGTTTGGTACGTCAGATTCGAGCAACGAGCGATTTCCGTCCGTTGCGATCAGTTGATGTCGAAGCGGCTGTAATCCCCGCGTCCTTACCTCTTCGGCATGACGCTGAGTTGAGATCTGTGCGGCGCGCTTCTCAGTCTCGCCCATGGTGCGGCGCATCTGATCGTTGTTCAGCCTGATGTAGTAGATCGTCATCACCAGCGAGGCATGACCAACAAGCTTGGAGATCAGATGAATAGGCGCTTCGCCGTCTGCGATGAACGCCGTAATCAGACTGACACGTAGGCTGTGCGGTGTGTAGGGGCTGATATAGCGCTGATTGCTCACTTTGAATTTGGGGTATTCGCTGGCAAGGTTTTCGCCAGGGCGCTGAATCGCGTAGAGCAATGCCGGCAAGGTGTGAGTGAAAGCCGTTGTGGTGAAAGCCGGCTGACCCGAGGCGTCCGTGCGGAACAAAAAGCATTGGGTGCCACGCGCCTGCAAAATCTTCTCATTGGTTTCGGCGCGAAGTTTGATGTCAGACCAGCGCGTAGGCTCTTTCAGCGGGTTGTACTTGGCTTGCCAATCGCGCAGCAAGAGGAACCAATAGAGCAGATCATCAGGAATCCACGGAACTTCATAACCGCCTTCCTGGCGTCCGGTCTTGTTGGTAGTCACATATAGCTTTGCCGCGTCCTTGTCGCCGCGCTGGACCGCAGCCTGCGGGCGACGCTTCTTACTCCCTTTCCCAGCCAGAGGGCCGGTATTCTTCTCCCAGCGAATACCGCCATGCTCAGCATTGAGAACGGCTATCTCGTTATCCGCCTCGCCGCTGTCCAGCCAGAGAATCTGTTGGCCGCGCAGCGGAAAACGCAGCAACGTGTAGAGCGCCACAAAGCGAACAGGCGACCAAATCTGATAGCTATTTACCACTTCGCGCTTGTCTTTCATCTTGCGGTCAGCCTTAACCTCGCGCCAGATGCAGTTCGGATCGTCGCGGTCGATCAGCGTTTCGTCCACATAAATCCAGTCGGCGCGGGTCGCAAAGAAGTCTTGTAGGTGCGGCAAATCCGTCAGACTGGGCCTTGTCTGCAATACCTGTTCGCCGTTCGGCACCAGGAAATTGCGCGCCCGGAGGATGTATTCATAACCAAGCGGCGGCTTGGTGGACTGGTTGGGCCGATAGGCCTGCAAGCTATCTGCAAAGCCGGCCAGCACCGTTTGAAAGGGATTCCGGAAATCAGCCAGCACAATGCGCTCGTCCATGTCGGCATCGGTGCAGTGTTCATCCAAAAGCCAGCCGAAAAAGGCCGCGATAGCACTGTGATAGGGCCTTCTCAGGGACTCGGCCTGCGCTTCAATGAACTGCTGATAGGCCTCAGTGGGGAATGGATTGGCTCGCAGCAGCAGGTGTACCGGCTCATCTGGCAATTCCTGTATCTGATAGAAACCACTCAAAAAAGCCCTCACCGCGGCTTTCTTTCCGGCGATGTTTATTTGGTTCTTCAACCACTGCTCAACATTTGCCCACATGTGCGGGTAGTCCGCTAGAGCAGCGCTAGGGTTTTCATTGCCAAAGAAGTCGTACCAGTCCAGCCAGCCGGCGTCGGCATAGACCTCGTTGGGGGTAGCCGGCAGCCGCGGGTCTTCGCGGTAGCGCCTTAAGTAGTCGAGCTGACGCTTGATGCCCAGCGCCTGGGCTGCCGCCTGTGCCTCGGCGTAGGTCGGGTAGAAGTCGGGCCGTTCATTGCCGAGGAAGCCGTACCAGTCGATCCAGCCGGCGTCGGCATAGACATCACCCGGGCGGGCAGGCAGTTGCGGGTCTTCGCGGTAACGACTCATGTAGTCGGGCTGACGCTTGATGCCCAGCGCCTGTGCTGCCGTCTGGGCCTCGGCGTAGGTCGGGTAGAAGTCGGGCCGTTCATTGCCGAGGAAGCCGTACCAGTCGATCCAGCCGGCGTCGGCATAGATCTTATCGGGACTAGACGGCAGCCGCGGGTCTTCGCGGTAACGCCTTATGTAGTCGGGCTTACGCTTGATGCCCAGCGCCTGGGCTGCCGTCTGGGCCTCGGCGTAGGTCGGGTAGAAGTCGGGCCGTTCATTGCCGAGGAAGTCGTACCAGTCCATCCAGCCGACGTCGGCATAGAGCTCACCAGGGTCGTACGGCAGTCGCGGGTCTTCGCGGTAGCGCCTTATGTACTCGGGCTTACGCTTGATGCCCAGCGCCTGGGCAGCCGTCTGGGCCTCGGCGTAGGTCGGGTAGAAGTTGGGCCGTTCATAGCCGAGGAAACCGTACCAGTCCATCCAGCCGGCGCTGGCATAGACCTCATTCGGGCAGGCAGGAAGTCGCGGGTCTTCGCGGTAGCGCCTTATGTAGTCGGGCTGACGCTTGATGCCCAGCGCCTGGGCTGCCGTCTGGGCCTCGGCGTAGGTCGGGTAGAAGTTGGGCCGTTCATAGCCGAGGAAACCGTACCAGTCGATCCATCCGGCGTCGGCATAGATCTTATCGGGCCTAGACGGCAGTCGCGGGTCTTCGCGGTAGCGCCTTATGTAGTCGGGCTGACGCTTGATGCCCAGCGCCTGGACTGCCGCCTGGGCCTCGGTGTAGGTCGGGTAGAAGTCGGGCCGTTTATTGCCGAGGAAGTCGTACCAGTCTATCCAGCCGGCGTCGGCATAGACATCACCCGGGCGGGCAGGCAGTTGCGGGTCTTCGCGGTAACGACTCATGTAGTCGGGCTGACGCTTGATGCCCAGCGCCTGTGCTGCCGTCTGGGCCTCGGCGTAGGTCGGGTAGAAGTCGGACCGTTCCTTGCCGTGGAAGTCGTACCAGTCTATCCAGCCGGCATCGACATAGACCTCATTCGGGCAGGCAGGCAGCCGCGGGTCTTCGCGGTAGCGCTTTGTGTAGTCGGACACATTCCTGATGCCCAGCGCTTGGGCTGCCGCCTGAGCCTCGGCGTAGGCCGGGTAGATGTCGGGCCGCTTCTTGCCGAAGAAGTCGTACCAGTCTATCCAGCCGGCGCTGGCATAGACCTTATCGGGGCCGGACGGCAGCCGCGGGGCTTCGCGGTAGCGCTTTTTGTAGTCGAACTGACTCTTGATGCCGAGCGCCTGGGCTGCCGCCTTTGCCCCGGAGTAGTTATAAAAATTTTTCTTGGCTGGCATCGGCGTCAGTCCTTGGTCAAAGGTCGTGGGAATCGTCTGCATGCTGCAAGCGCAGCCGCGCTTCCAGGTCTCGGAGACTCTGACGCATTTGCGCCGTTGTGGGCTGCGTGTAGGTCTGACTCGATGTGATCGAGGCATGGTGCATGGCGTTCTTGATCAACAGCGGGTCGGCGCCATCGCGAGCAAGTCGCTGCCCATAGGCATGACGGTGGCCATGCGGGGTTGTGCCCTCGCTCTTCTCGTACACTAACCCAATCCTCTCAATAGCCAACCTGTGAGCCTTGCGGAACATGCGGTGCGAGTAGGGCTGGCCGTCGCGGTTGGTAAAGGCATAGGGATGATCTTCGCTGGCCTTCGGCTTTAACCGCTGTTTCAGGTGGTAGTCACGCCACAACTCGGCAAAAATCTGCCCGGCTTCATGGGGGAAGAAGAAGACCTCGAAACAGCGTCTGTGCGGGTCGGTAATCAGGCTGTTCTTCCACCCGAGGAACAGCGGATCAGTCGCCTTGACCAGTCGGTTGCGGGGTTGCAGGGCGAACTGGCTTTGAAGGTAAGCAGCGCGATTGCCTTTACCGCTAGGTGCCAGCCCGTATTCAGGGTGATAAATACGGACGATGACCTCCCCGGCCTCTAGGCTAACGTCTTCACTCCAAAGCGATAGCGCTTCAGACAGCCTTAAACCACCGTAGTGCATGAGGTAGGTAATCAGGACATTTCGAAGATCTGTCGGCCCGCGTGAATCTCGCGCCCGCCTGCGGAAGCCCTCGGAAACCAGCAGATCGAAGTGTTCCTCTTGAAACGCCTTGGCAGCCGTTTGCCGCTCCACAGGCATTATCCGTGAACGCACGGCTCTGGACTGGTTCGTCTGCGGCTTGGAACGCCACAGGTGGGACAGAAAGGCATTATCCCTGCGGTGCGAATAGGCAGCCCAATTCAGCCGTTCCTCGTGCCGAGTCGCCTGCCGCCATGGATTGAGTTGCAGCTTGGCGTCTTCGTTGACGACAGCCAGCCAATCGGTGAATCGCGTGACATGGCCGATCAATTTACCGGCATCGTCCGGTTGCCTTGGTTGCCACCACAGGCCAGAGGGGTCGCAGCTTTTGGACACCGTGCCGGTGTAAAGCGCGTCTGAGAACGCCGTGAACAGCGCCCTCGGCGTGTCATAGAAGCCCTGGTTGGCCTCCATGTATTCCAACAACAACTGCAACGCGAAAGTTGCTGAATCCTGCCATGAGCGACTTCTGAGCCGGCTCAGATGAATATAACGAACGAACTGATCCAAAACCCCGTGATCAGTGACGATAACCGGCAGAACTGTCTGCATGCCGGTTGCGTCACCCACAATGGTTCGGAACTCACGGTGAGAGAATTTCATGAAGGTAGGCATTGCTTCTCAATAATGGCCTTGCTATCATCTCGTATTATGATAGGATATTTTTAAGCCTTAATTAATGTAATTAAAACAGAAGCTGCTCAAGAATTCGAGACCTTTTTGCTTAAGGAGGGGTTTTTGTGCTCTTGGAATTCCGATGAGGGCTACAAATCCGCACACTCAGCGCAGGCTCCATCAGCCCCTGCAGGCTGTTCGGCCGGGAGCCTAGCGGTGATCGCTGGCAAAATATCTACCAGCAATCACCATTGCACACCTCGCAGAGCGTCGATCCGGCGATAGACTTCATACAGAGAAATCATATCGCCCTGCGCCATAATTTCGAGCGGGGAGCGCCCGTTGAAAAAAGCGTTGTTGTTCGCCATAGAAGGGAATCCATAGACGTTTTCTGGGTTGTCGAAGATTTGCCGAAGCACTGCATGGATGTTCAGCACGAAACTCACACGCTGCATCTGATCGGCATCCAGCGAGACAGTCCAGCCTGGGGCTCGCTGCTTGGCGCGGTTATAGGTGCTGCGCGAAATACGCAGGATTTTGCAGGCCTGCTCTCTCGACGCACCCCAAATATCGAGAATGCACTTACGGGATAGGTGCGCCTGAACTATGCAAAAAACCTCAAATTAACCCACAAACAGAGCAACAACGATCAACGAAGGACCGATTAACTACTCAATGTGGTTAGCAGGTTCTCAGTTGGTGGTCATGCCTGAGTTCAGGCGAGTTGAAAAACCGACTTTTTCAACAGAATCTGCCAAGAGCTGCCCCTCATAAGTGGCCACGAAACGAGGGGCAACGAACCACATCGCAATCTTGGTCATGCCACATGTTTGCGATGCTTCACCGATGCAATACAAGCAATCGCTATCGAAACGACAATTTCGTTCACATACGCTTACATCCGGTAATATCCGGACAAGCTAGGGATTAGGGAAAACAAGAAATGGATCTCACTCCGATAATCGCGCAGGTCTGGGGCACGCTTGGCTGGTTTATCCCGCTGATGCTGCTGATCGGCCTAGTCAAGTCGCCTTGGGCCAAGGGCCATATTGGCGAACTCCTGGTGCGGCTGTTTGCCCATTGGCAGCTGGACAAGCAAACCTACCGCCGCCTGCACAACGTCACGCTGAACACGCCAGACGGCACCACGCAGATCGACCACGTATTTCTATCGCCTTACGGCATCTTCGTGCTGGAAACGAAGAATATGAGCGGCTGGATCTTTGGCAGCGAGAAGCAGGCGCAGTGGACGCAGAAGCTCTACAAACGCACGTTCAAATTCCAGAACCCGCTGCGACAGAACTACAAGCACCTCAAGGCCCTGGAAGCCACTCTTGGCGTTAACCCCGAGCACCTGCATTCGGTTATCACCTTTGTCGGCGGCAGCACCTTCAAAACCGACGTACCAGCCAACGTGACCCAGGGCATTGGCTTTATCCGCTATATCAAGTCATTCCAGCAGCCGGTATTCAGCGAGACGCAAGTCGACGCCATGCTGCACGCCCTGCAAACCGGCCGCCGCGCGCCGACCCTCGCAACCCACCGCGAGCACGTGCAAAACCTCAAGCGACGTAGCGACCCAACAGCCGAGCGGCAATGCCCGAAATGCGGCAGCGCGCTGCTGATTCGCACTGTGAAGTCAGGGGCGAAAGCGGGGCAGCAGTTTTGGGGGTGCTCGGGGTTTCCCAAGTGCCGAACCGTGCAGAATATTTGAAAGGTTGGAAATCGTAGCCTCTCTCCAACTATTCTTATTAGAAAAATATAACGAACACAACCGAGAATAAATTTCGAAACAAGAAGCACTGTGAACTTAGCCCCACCTACAAACGGGAAATTTTTAATAAAGCAAAACAAGCCAACAATAAAAGGATGGCGAAATGGAAATTGACATCAGGCATTGCAACAACTTCACATCCGCCAAGATACATATCGAAGCCGGCAAATTAAACATTAAATTTGCCCCAAACGGCACGGGGAAAAGTACAATTTCAAAAGCCATTCAATTCGCATCGACTAAAAATGAACAAGCATTAGCCGAGCTACTGCCCTTCAAATTTCGCGGTGAAAATCCAGACAACATAAAACCTGAAGTAACTGGCATTGAACACTTCGACAGTATTATGTGCTTTAACGAAGAGTACGTAAGCAAATTTACCTTTCAACCCGACGAGCTGGTAAGCAATAGTTTTGATATATTTATACGCACAGAAGCTTACAAAGAAAAAGAACGAGACATCCAAGCTCTTACAAGTGCAGTTCAGCAGCAATTTGCAAACAACCCTGATTTAGAAATGCTACTCGCTAACTTTAAAGAGTTAAGCGGCGCATTTAAAGTTACCGCTAACGGTGGCTTAGCCAAAACATCAACTGGGGCCAAAGCACTTTCCATTGCAAATAAAATTGATCACATACCGCAGGGACTAGAACATTATAAGCCATTTATCCAAAGCCCCAAGAGTGTCACTTGGATTGATTGGCAAGCCAAAGGACACAAAGAGTTTTCTGAACTATCTGATTCATGCCCGTTTTGCACAAGTGACTCTGTAGACAAAAAAGAGCAGATTGCAAAGGTGAGTCAAGAGTACGACAAAAATCTTATAAAAAACCTAGTGAGCATTATCGAAGTCATCAATAATTTAGGGGAGTTTTTCTCAGAACCTGCGAAAGAAACACTTAATGTTATTAAATCCCTTAAAGACGGAATTGAAAACGAGCACGAAACCTTTATCGTAACAATTAAATCACAGATTGATAATTTGGTTACAAAGCTTGAAAAACTCAAAAGCCTAACCGGATTCGATTTTAAAGAAGGTGACGTTGTTGGGCAAAAATTGTTGAGTTACAAAATCGACATTCAGTTTTTTGACACATTAAACTCTGCTAAAACCAACGAAACAATAGCCATAATCAACCAATCAATTGACGATCTAATACAGCAGGCCGGCCCACTGCAGGGAAAAATCAATCAACAGCGAAAAGAAATGCAAATACTGATTGAAAAACATCAGGCTAACATTAATGAATTCCTTACTTTCGCCGGATATCGCTATCAGGTAGCAATCATTGGTGAAGGCATACAATCACAATTAAAACTACGACATATTGATCACTCAAACAATCTGAGCGGCGGCAGTCAGCACTTGAGTTTTGGTGAGCGCAATGCTTTTTCAATTGTCTTATTTATGTATGAGTGCATTGCCAAAAACCCAAGCCTAATAATACTAGACGACCCTATATCATCATTCGACAAAAACAAAAAATATGCGATCTTAGAGATGCTTTTTAGCCGCAGCGCAAAAGACTGCTTAAATGGCAAGACAGTGCTAATGCTAACCCATGATGTCGAACCGATTATTGATACGCTAAAGTCTGTTCGGATGCGATTTAGCAATAAAGTTTGTGCAGCTTACTTACGACTAAAAAAAGGACAAATCACAGAACAGCCAATCTCAGGAAGCGATATAAAAACCTTTATACAGATATGCGAAACCATATTTGGATCAGCGCACGATCCTGTAATTAAACTAATTTATCTGCGGCGCCGCTATGAGGTTTTGGGTGCGCTTGAAACTGCATACCAAGTGCTGTCAAATTTATTTAAGAAGCGCGCAGCCCCCGAAGACCATCGAATTCCAAAAACTGCTGATGGCTTGAGCGCACCTCTATCGCCCGATGACGTATCGCTAGGAATCGCGGAAATAAAGTCCTACATCCCAGAACTTCCGGCAGACTATCTATCCTTGATTGCGTTATTTAGTGACGAGGAACGAGTTAAGACAATGTATCGCCAAAGCACCAATGGTTATGAAAAACTACAACTAACTCGAATACTGTTAGATGTAGACACCATTGACAACACGATTATCAGGAAATTTATCAACGAAGCTTACCATATTGAAAATGAGTTCATCTTCCAATTAGACCCAGCGCAATTCGATTTAATTCCTGAATATATAGTTATGGAATGCAATAAAATCTTAGGGGAGACCGTCGAATGAATTTTATGGGAAAAAGGGGACGGAAAAAGCGGAAAAAGGGGACAGATTTATTTATTGGGTCACTGTCCGTTTTTGGCACTTCTCTGCCGGTCGTCACTACGGCGTATGGCTAGCATCCCTCCACCACTGATCGATGCGTTCAATAACCTCAATCTGGACCCCGCGGCTTAATTTTGAAGCTTCCTAACTGTGCAAAGATATATCGTAACTCTGCACGGATAGACGACGATGCCGCAATCTTGAAAATGTGGTGCACCCCAACATTGACGCCAACACCATCGCGTATTTCGCGTCTTGGAGTTTTGGACTTAAAAAGGGTAACTCCAATAATTCAACGTATGGAATAGAGCTACTCCTGAGTTGAAAATGGTGTTTTTGTGGTAGGAAAAGGGTCCCTAGGGCGAAGTTTGGGACCTCGTAGGAGGGTAACTAAGAAAGATCTGTTTGGCGTACATCTCGTACACCTGACCCTGGTTGAGGAATATCACCTTATAGAGTGGCTCTGGCTTGCTCATGAGGAACGACAGCGTAGTGAAAAGGGCGCGCAGCTTACCACAGACAATCCGCCGTGGCCGCGACCAGCCGTCAAGCAGCCCTAGGAAGCTGGCGGCTTGCCGCCTATAATCGCAGCCCCTTGAAGATTCCCGACGACCGCGCATGACCAGAAAGCTCTATATCGAAACCCACGGCTGCCAGATGAACGAGTACGACAGCTCGCGCATGGTCGACCTGCTGGGCGAGCATCAGGCGCTGGAAGTCACGGAGAATCCGGCGGAAGCTGATGTCATCCTGCTCAATACCTGTTCCATTCGCGAAAAAGCCCAGGACCGGGTGTTCTCGCAGCTGGGTCGCTGGCGTGAGCTGAAGCTGGACAACCCGCAACTGGTCATCGGTGTCGGCGGCTGTGTAGCCAGCCAGGAAGGGGCGGCCATCCGCGACCGCGCACCCTATGTTGACGTGGTATTCGGTCCGCAAACCCTGCACCGCCTGCCGGAAATGATCGATGCCGCGCGCAGCACCCGCCAGCCGCAGGTGGATATTTCCTTCCCCGAAATCGAAAAATTCGACCGCCTGCCCGAACCACGCATCGACGGCCCGAGCGCCTATGTCTCGGTGATGGAGGGTTGCAGCAAGTACTGCTCCTTCTGCGTAGTGCCCTACACCCGCGGCGAAGAGGTCAGCCGGCCGCTGGCCGACGTGCTGCATGAAGTCAGCCATCTGGCCGAAAACGGCGTGCGCGAGGTCAACCTGCTCGGGCAGAACGTCAACGGCTACCGCGGCGCACGCAAGGACGGACAGATCGCCGACTTTGCCGAACTGCTGTATGCGGTGGCGGCCATCGACGGCATCGACCGCATCCGCTACACCACCTCGCACCCGCTGGAGTTTTCCGACGCGCTGATCGAGGCCCACGCCAGCATTCCTCAACTGGTGAAATTCGTGCATCTGCCGGTGCAGGCCGGCTCCGACCGTATTCTGGCGGCGATGAAGCGCAACCACACGGCGCTGGAATACAAGTCGCGGATACGCAAACTGCGTGCGGCAGTACCGGATATCTGCGTCAGCTCGGATTTCATCGTCGGCTTCCCCGGCGAAACCGAACAGGACTTCGTCCAGACCATGAAGCTGATCGAAGACATCGGTTTCGATTTTTCCTACTCCTTTGTCTACAGCGCCCGCCCCGGTACCCCGGCAGCCGAGCTGGCGGATGACACGCCGGAAGAACTGAAGAAGCAGCGCCTGCAGATCCTGCAGAACCGCATCAACCAGCAGGGCTTCGAAATCAGCCGGCGCATGGTTGGCAGCACCCAGCGCATCCTGGTTACCGACTTTTCCCGGCGCGACCCCGGCAAGCTGCAGGGCCGCACCGAGAACAACCGCATCGTCAACTTCCCCAGCAGCAATGCCGGCCTGATCGGCCAGTTTGTCGATGTCCGCATCGACGATGCCCTGCCCCATTCCCTGCGCGGCAGCCTGCTTGAGTAAACCCGGCCACATAACCCTGCCAGTGCGTGACCGGCGCGTGCACCGCGCGACTTCCCGCAGAGCGCTGTCAGGTTTATTCTTCCCTTATCTTTTTTGCCCTCAGGCGGCCAGCCCATCACTTTGAACGCGACCCTGGAACTGCACAGATTCATCCTCGAGCCCTTCGAGGCCCAACGCTTCGCCAACCTGTGCGGACAATTCGACGAGCACCTGCGTCTGATCGAGCAGCGTCTGGCCATCGAGATCCGTAACCGTGGCAACCAGTTCGAACTGATCGGCGATGCCCGGCGTACCCAGGCTGCGGAGCTGTTGCTGCGCCGCCTGTACCGGGAAACCGCTGCCAGCGAACTTACCCCGGACCTGGTCCACCTGTTTCTGCAGGAGTCGGCCATCGAGGATCTGGGCAGCGCGAAGAATGACGCCAGTGTCAGCCTGAAGACACGCAAGGGCATGATCCGCCCGCGCGGCAGCAACCAGCAGCGCTACGTCAAATCGATTCTCGAGCATGACATCAACTTCGGCATCGGCCCGGCCGGCACCGGCAAGACTTACCTCGCGGTGGCCTGTGCCGTGGACGCACTGGAGCGCGAACAGATCCGCCGCATCCTATTGGTGCGCCCGGCCGTCGAGGCCGGCGAGAAGCTCGGCTTCCTGCCCGGCGACCTGTCGCAGAAGATCGACCCCTACCTGCGTCCGCTGTATGACGCGCTCTACGAAATGCTCGGCTTCGAGGCCGTGGCCAAGCTGATCGAACGCCAGGTGATCGAAGTCGCGCCGCTGGCTTACATGCGCGGCCGCACCCTGAACAACAGCTTCATCATTCTCGACGAGAGCCAGAACACCACGGTCGAACAGATGAAGATGTTCCTCACCCGCATCGGCTTCGGCTCCACTGCGGTGATCACCGGTGACATTACCCAGATTGACCTGCCGCGCGGCACCAAGTCCGGACTGACCCAGGTGATCGATGTGCTGCGTGACGTGCCCGGCATCGCTTTCACCCATTTCCAGCCCAAGGACGTGGTGCGCCATCCGCTGGTACAGCGCATCGTCGAAGCCTACGAGCGCCACGAAAACACGCCACAGGGTAAAACCGGCCGCAGCACCACAGGTCGCGAAGATGCTTGAACTGGACCTGCAACTGGCCAGCGACACGGCAGAGCTGCCGGCCGAAGCGGATTTTCGCCGCTGGTGCGAACTGGCTCTGCAACAGCGCAGCGCCGACTCGGAACTGACCATCCGCATCGTCGATGAAAGCGAAGCGCGTGAGCTCAACCACACCTGGCGGCACAAGGACTACGCAACCAATGTGTTGTCCTTTCCGGCCGACATCCCCGACGGTCTGCTGGACATTCCACTGCTCGGCGATCTGGTGATCTGCGCACCGGTGGTGGCCCGCGAAGCGGCTGAACAAGGCAAGGCACCGGCGGCCCACTGGGCGCATCTGGTCATCCATGGTTGCCTGCATCTGCTTGGCTACGATCACATCGAGGATGCCGAGGCCGAGGAAATGGAAGCACTGGAACGAAAATTGCTGGCTGAACTGGGTCATCCTGACCCCTACGACGATGAATAACCGCAACAACAGAAGGTACCCGGGTAGAACACCATGAGTGAAGACCGATCGAGCACCGAGCAGAAGTCCTGGCTGGAAAGACTTACCCAGGCTTTTGCTCATGAACCCAAGAACCGCAAGGAGTTGCTGGAAGTGTTGCGCGAAGCGCACCTGAACAAGCTGCTCGACAGTGACGCGCTGGCGATTGTCGAAGGCGCGATCCAGGTTGCCGACCTGCAGGTGCGCGACATCATGGTGCCGCGCTCGCAGATGATGAGCATCCGCGTCGAGCAGACCCCGGCCGAGTTCCTGCCGGCGGTGATCGAGGCTGCCCACTCGCGTTACCCGGTTACCGGCGAAAGCCTGGACGAGGTACTCGGCATACTGCTGGCCAAGGACCTGTTGCCGCTGATCCTGCAGAACAGCGAGCACACCTTTGACATCCGCAAACTGTTACGCCCGGTAACTTTCGTCCCCGAGTCCAAGCGCCTCAACGTGCTGCTCAAGGAATTCCGCGCCAAGCGCCAGCATATGGCCGTGGTTATCGACGAATACGGTGGTGTTGCGGGACTGGTGACCATCGAAGATGTGCTGGAGCAGATCGTCGGTGAAATCGAGGACGAGCACGATGTCGAGGAAGACAGTTACATCCGCCCGTTGCCCAGCGGCGATTTCATCGTCAAGGCACTGACCCCGGTGGAGAACTTCAACGACTTCTTCGAGTGCGACTATTCCGAAGACGAGTTCGATACCATTGGCGGCCTGGTGATGAGTGCTTTCGGCCATCTGCCCAAGCGCAATGAAATCACCGAGATCGGCGAGTTCCGTTTCCGCATCGTCAACGCCGACAGCCGGCGCATTCACCTGCTGCGCGTCTCGCCGCTGAGCCGTTAAGCCCTCCCGGCGGGACACGACCAGTGGTTTTTCCCGCCCAAACCCCAAGGAAGTATCTGGGTTGAACATGAACTGGATCACCCGCCCCGGCTGGCCGGGCAACCTGCTGGCCATGGCTGCCGGCGCGCTGACGCCGCTGTGCATGGCGCCCTTCGATTTCTGGCCGTTGTCGCTGTTATCGCTTGGCCTGCTCTACCTGAGCCTGCGCGAACTCGCACCGAAAGCCGCAATGCTGCGCGGCTGGAGCTATGGCTTCGGCCTGTTCGGCGCCGGTACCAGCTGGATCTACGTCAGCATCCATGACTTCGGTGGCGCATCGCCCCTGCTGGCTGGCGGCCTGATGCTGCTGTTCAGTGCCGCCGTAGCCCTGTTCTTCGCCCTGCCGGCCTGGCTCTGGAGTCGCTGGCTGCGCAACGGTTCCGGTCTCGGCGATGCGTTGGCGTTCGCCGCCCTGTGGGTGGCACAGGAAGCGTTTCGCGGCTGGTTCCTCACCGGTTTCCCCTGGCTGTTTGCCGGCTACAGCCAGCTGGACGGGCCGCTCGCCGGCCTGGCACCGCTTGGCGGCGTGTGGCTGATCGGCTTCGTGCTGGCTTTCAGCGCCGCCCTGCTGGTCAACCTGCCGCGCCTGCGCCAGCAACCGCGCGCACTCAGTCTGGGTCTGCTGTTGCTGCTGCTGTTCTGGGGTACTGGCTGGAGCCTGCAGCAATACAGCTGGACCGAACCCGCCGGGAAAGCCTTATCGGTAGCTGCGGTACAGGGCAATGTGGCGCAGAACATGAAGTGGGACCCGGCGCAACTCAATGCCCAGCTGGCGCTGTACCGTGACCTGAGCATCAAAGGCCCGCGCGTTGACCTGCTGGTCTGGCCGGAAACTGCCGTGCCGGTTCTCAAGGACTATGCCGGCAGCTATCTGCAGGCGATGGACGCCTTCGCCAACGACAGGCAAACCACGCTGATCACCGGCGTTCCGGTACGCGAGGTGGATGCCGACGGCAACAAGCGTTTCTATAACGCCATCACCGTGATCGGCAAAGGCCAGGGCACTTACCTGAAACAGAAGCTGGTGCCGTTTGGCGAGTACGTACCGCTGCAGGATGTCCTGCGCGGCCTGATTGCCTTCTTCGACCTGCCCATGTCCGACTTTGCCCGCGGCCCGGCTGACCAGCCGTTATTGCAGGCCCAGGGTTACCAGGTCGCTGCCTACATCTGCTACGAAGTGGTCTACCCCGAGTTTGCGGCCGGGCTGGCGGCGCAGAGCAATCTGTTGCTGACAGTGAGCAACGACGCCTGGTTCGGCCATTCGATCGGCCCCCTGCAGCACCTGCAGATGGCGCAGATGCGCGCACTCGAGGCCGGGCGCTGGATGATTCGTGCGACCAATACCGGGGTCACCGCACTGATCGACCCTTTCGGGCAGATCGATACGCGCATCGCATCCTTCGAACAAGGCGTCCTCTACGGCGAAGTGCTGCCAATGCAGGGGCTAACCCCTTACCTGCGCTGGCATAGCTGGCCTCTGACGCTCTGCTGCGGGCTGCTTCTGCTGGGCGCGGCCAGAGCCAGAAAAACCCGCACCGCGGCCTAGCCAGGGCTGCCGGCGCGAAACAGTTGCGATCCGCAAATCAGGCAAGCCCGTGCACCTTCGGCAGTTTTCCACTCCGCCAGGGTACCGCAGACGGCGCAGCACAGCGGCTTGTGGCGGCGCAGCACGGACTGCCGCCGCTCCGGAGTGCGCAGTGGCAATCTGACCAGGGGATCATCGGGCGGAGCGCGACGTTCTGCCGGCAGCAGTCCGTCGGCCGCCGCATGCCAGCCCGGCAACCAGGGTAGGTCGCCCTCAAGATAGGCCCGAATCAGTGCCATCTCCGCCAGGCTCAGGTCGCTGAGCTCCAGCTCGGCAGGAGCCTCCATGCGCAGGTGCACGGCGCTGTCGGCTTCCTCAAGAGCCAGCGCAATGCGCTGCAACAGGTGGCCATAGGGGCCCGCGTCTGCCGCATCTGGTTTTGTTCGCCGCATTTGTCACCTCGCCGGAGACCAATAGCCTTCAGATGAAGCGTAGTTGGCTTCACCGGCATGCCAATGCCTGTCGACCAACGGAGCCTGCCATTCGTCCGGACCCGAGCACTGGCCACGGCAATCAGGGTTTCCCTCGGGTTGGCGCGCTCATGTATGCTACGCGGCTTTCCGCAAGCCAAAATTCTCAGCAAACCGCCATGCACGAACAGTATCAGCCCCGCGAAATCGAAGCCGCCGCCCAGTCCCATTGGGATGCGCAAAAATCCTTTGTCGTCAGCGAACAGCCGGGCAAGGACACCTTCTATTGCCTGTCGATGTTCCCCTACCCCAGCGGCAAGCTGCACATGGGCCACGTGCGCAATTACACCATCGGTGACGTGATCGCCCGCTACCAGCGCATGCAGGGCAAAAACGTGTTGCAGCCGATGGGCTGGGACGCATTCGGCATGCCAGCGGAAAACGCGGCGATGAAGAACCAGGTGGCCCCGGCCAAGTGGACCTACGAAAACATTGCCTACATGAAAACCCAGCTGCAGAGCCTCGGCCTGGCGGTGGACTGGACCCGCGAAGTCACCACCTGCAAGCCGGACTACTACCGCTGGGAGCAATGGCTGTTCACCCGCCTGTTCCAGAAAGGCGTGATTTACCGCAAGAACGGCAGCGTCAACTGGGATCCGGTGGACCAGACCGTGCTGGCCAACGAGCAGGTGATCGACGGGCGCGGCTGGCGCAGCGGCGCGCTGATCGAAAAGCGCGAAATTCCCATGTACTACTTCAAGATCACCGCCTATGCGGAAGAGCTTCTGAGCAGTCTGGATGATCTGGATGGCTGGCCGGAACAGGTCAAGACCATGCAGCGCAACTGGATCGGCAAGTCCCGCGGCATGGAAATCAGCTTCCCCTACGATGTCGCCAGCGTTGGCAGCCCAGGGCAGATGAAGGTCTTTACCACCCGCCCCGACACGCTGATGGGTGCCACCTACGTGGCAGTGGCCGCCGAGCACCCGCTGGCAACTTTGGCCGCACAGAACAATCCCGAACTGCAGGCGTTTATCGACGAGTGCAAGCGCGGCGGCGTGGCCGAAGCCGATATCGCCACCCAGGAAAAGAAAGGTCTGGCCACCAGCCTGCGCGTCACGCATCCGCTGACTGGCGAACTGCTGCCGGTGTGGGTCGCCAACTACGTGCTGATGAACTACGGCGAAGGCGCCGTAATGGCCGTGCCGGCCCACGACGAGCGCGATTTTGCCTTTGCCGGCAAGTACGGCCTGCCGATCCAGCCGGTCATCCGTACCAGCGCCGGTGATGCAACCCCGGCGCCCTGGCAGGATGCCTATGCCGAGCACGGCCAGCTGATCAACTCCGGTGATTTCGACGGGCTGGATTTCGACGGCGCCTTTGACGCCATCGAAGTGGCCCTGCAGCGCAAGTCGCTGGGCCAGGCACGTACCCAGTTCCGCCTGCGTGACTGGGGCATCAGCCGCCAGCGCTATTGGGGCTGCCCAATCCCGATTATTCATTGCGACACCTGTGGCGATGTGCCGGTGCCGGAAGACCAGCTGCCGGTAGTGCTGCCGGAAGATGTGGTGCCGGACGGCGCCGGCAGCCCGCTGGCACGCATGCCCGAGTTCTACCAGTGCCAGTGCCCGACCTGCGGCGCACCGGCCAGGCGCGAAACCGACACCATGGACACCTTTGTCGAATCGTCCTGGTACTACGCCCGTTACGCCTCGCCGCAATACAGCGGCGGCATGGTCGACCCGGCCGCGGCCAATCACTGGTTGCCGGTAGACCAGTACATAGGCGGAATCGAGCACGCCATCCTGCACCTGCTGTATGCGCGCTTCTTCCACAAGCTGATGCGCGATGAAGGGCTGGTCAGTTCCGATGAGCCATTCCGCAATCTGCTGACCCAGGGCATGGTGGTTGCCGAGACTTACTACCGCACCCTCGATAATGGCGGCAAGGACTGGTTCAATCCGGCCGATGTCGAGCTTGAGCGTGACGCCAAAGCCAAGGTCATCAGCGCCAGGCTGAAGTCCGATGGCCTGCCGGTGGAAATCGGCGGCACCGAGAAGATGTCCAAGTCAAAGAACAATGGCGTCGACCCGCAGTCGATGATCGATCAGTACGGTGCCGACACCTGCCGTCTGTTCATGATGTTCGCTTCGCCGCCGGACATGAGTTGCGAATGGTCGGACTCCGGCGTCGAGGGCGCCAACCGCTTCCTGCGTCGCGTCTGGCGCCTGGCCCACAGCCATGTCAGCGCCGGCCTGCCGGGAGCGCTGGAGGTTGCCAGCCTGGATGACAACCAGAAGGCCGTGCGCCGCGCCATCCATCTGGCTATCCGCCAGGCCAGCACGGATGTTGGCCAGCACCACAAGTTCAATACTGCCATCGCCCAGGTGATGACCCTGATGAACGTACTGGAAAAGGCCTCCACGGCCAGCGAACAGGATCGCGCCCTGCTGCAGGAAGGCCTGCAAACCGTAGCCCTGTTGCTGGCCCCGATCACCCCGCATATCTGCCATGTGCTCTGGCAACAGCTGGGCATGAGCGGAGCGGTCATCGATGCACAATGGCCGCAAGTGGACGAGTCGGCGCTGGCCCAGGACAGTCTGGTGCTGGTAGTACAGGTCAACGGCAAGTTGCGCGGACAGATCGAAGTGGCCGCCACCGCGAGCCGCGAAGCCGTCGAGGCAGAAGCCCGCGCCAATGAAAATGTCCAGCGCTTCACCGAGGGCCTGAGCATCCGCAAGGTCATCGTGGTGCCGGGCAAACTGGTCAACATAGTCGCAAGCTGATAGAACATGAGGCCTTGATGGCACCGCAGCTTCTCAGGAGAAACCCGCTAATGATCAAACGCAACCTGCTGCTCATAGGCCTGAGCGCCCTGATATCGGCCTGTGGCTTTCAGCTGCGCGGTACCGGCGACATGCACTTCGCTCTTCAGGAGCTGGGGCTGACAGCACGCAATGCCTACGGTGAAACCGTCAAACTGACACGCAAGGGACTGGAAAGCAGTGGCGTCACGGTTACCGAAACCGCACCTTACACGCTGGCCCTGATTCGTGAAGAGCAGACATCGCGCACCGTCAGTTACACCTCCAGTGCCCAGGGCGCAGAAAGCGAGATAACCAAAACTCTGGAATACGCCATTCTCGGCAAAAACAACCAGACGTTAATGAGCAACCAGCTGGAAGTGCAGCGCAGCTATATCACCGACTCCAACAACATCGCCGGTGCCAGTGAGAGCCAGATACAACTAAGTGGCGAAATGACCAGTGCCATGGTGCAACAGTTGCTCGGGCGCATCCAGATGATCACGCCGGCACAACTGGATGCCCTGCAAGCCAAGGCCGATGCCGATGCCAAGGCTGCAGCGGAAGCTGCCGAAGCCGCACGCAAGGCCGATGAGGCATTGCAGCAACAGGTCACGCCAATCGAACTACCGGGCATTCCCCTGCCATTGCAGGGCGAATAATCCGCAAACGGGTGTTGTTCTGCCCCTGACTGCGACCAGCCAATGAAGCTCAATAGCGCGCAACTCGGCAAACACCTGCAAGGCAAGCTGGCCGCAGTCTATGCGGTCAGCGGTGACGATCCGCTACTGTGCCAGGAAGCCGCCGATACGATTCGCAGCAGCGCACGCAGCCAGGGCTTCAGCGAACGTCAGGTGTTTCATTGCGATGCCAGCTTTGACTGGAGTCTGCTCTACGAAGCAGGCGCCAGCCTGTCACTGTTTGCCGAGCAACGCCTGATCGAACTGCGCATTCCCGGTGGCAAGCCCGGCGATAAAGGTTCCAGCGCCCTGATCGACTATCTTGCCCGGCCAGCCGAAGACACCTTGCTGCTGATCAGCCTGCCCAAGCTGGATGGCAGTGCGCAAAAGACCAAGTGGGCCAAGGCGCTGATCGACAACGCCGATGCGGTGTTTGTACAAATATGGCCGGTGGAAACCGCCCAACTACCGCACTGGATCAGCCAGCGCCTGGCCCAGACCGGACTGAGTGCCAGCCAGGACGCCGTTGAACTGATTGCTGACCGTGTGGAGGGCAACCTGCTGGCGGCGGCGCAGGAAATCGAAAAAATCAAACTGCTGGCCGATGGCACGCCGATTGATGCGGACTACGTGCTTGCCTGCGTTGCTGACAGCGCGCGCTTTGATGTCTTCGGCCTGATCGAAGCCTGTCTCAACGGGGATGCCGTACATGCACTGCGCATGCTCGACGGCTTGCGTGGTGAAGGTGTGGAGCCCCTGTTTCTATGTGCCATGCTGGCCCGCGAACTGCGCCTGCTGAGTGGCCTGGCTCTGCAAATCAGTCAGGGCACAACCCCGGACCGTGCATTTGCCGCCGCCCGCCCACCGGTCTGGGACAAACGCAAGCCACCCTTGCACAAGGCGTTGCAGCGGCATTCCGCCGGACGCTTCAACCACTTTCTGCTGGAACTTCAACAGGTCGATGCGCAGGTCAAGGGACAAGCTGCCGGCGACCCCTGGAGCAGTCTGGCTCGCCTGTGCCTGCAGCTGGCAGGTCAGCGCCTGCTGCTGGAAGCGTGACAGCATCAACCAGTGAACATTCACCTGCGGTCCGGGCGCCCTGACTTAACGAGCACAGTCACTTTCGGCCCCTTCTCACCGCCAACCATGAGTCGAGCTTCAATGAATCAGTCACACCGCCTCACTACCGTCACACGCCCCTTGCTGCTGTGCCTGTGCTTTCTGCTTTCTGCCTGTGCCGAGCAGTCAACTGCCGAGGATGCGCCGTCCGCCACGACTTCCAGCCAGCCGTCGGCGGCGCCTGCCGTCAGCGTGCTCCCGCCGGTAACACCGGCTCCGCTGCAGCCGGCCATCAGCTTTGCCGAGTGGCGTGACCAGTTCCGCCACGAAGCACTTGCGCAAGGCATCAGCACACAAACATTTGACCAGGCTTTTGCCGGGATCACCCCGGACCCAACGGTCCTGAGCGCAGACAGCAGCCAGCCCGAATTTACCCGGCCAGTCTGGGAATATCTGGAAAGCGCCACTTCCGCCAGTCGTGTGCGCAACGGGCAAGCCAAGCTGCAGCAGGAACAGGACGATCTGGCCAGCATCCAGCAGCAGTATGGCGTCGAGGCCGCCTATCTGGTCGCGGTATGGGGCATGGAAAGCAGCTACGGCCAGTTCATGGGCAACCAGTCGGTGATCCGCTCGCTGGCCACCCTGGCGTATGCCGGCCGCCGGCAACAGTTTGCCCGCACCCAGCTGCTGGCAGCGCTGGGGATTCTGCAACACGGCGACATTGCCGCGCAGAGCATGCGCGGCTCCTGGGCCGGCGCCATGGGCCAGACCCAGTTCATCCCTACTACCTATGACAGCCATGCCGTGGACTTCGACGGTGACGGCCGGCGCGACATCTGGAACTCTTCTGGCGATGCCCTGGCCTCGGCCGCACATTACCTGCAGGCGTCCGGCTGGCAGAGCGGGCAACCCTGGGGTTTTGAAGTACAGCTGAGCAAGGATTTTGACTACGCCCAGGCTGACCCTGACGCACGCCACAGCGTAGGCGAATGGCAGGCAATGGGTGTGCAGAGCGGATTCCACGGCGCACAGCTGGCGGATCAACCCGCTGCGCTGATCCTGCCGGCAGGCCATCGCGGCCCGGCGTTTCTGGTGCTGAACAACTTCCGCGCCATCCTCAAGTACAACAACTCGACGTCCTATGCACTGGCCGTTGGCCTGTTGGGCGACCGCCTGCAGGGCAAAGGCGAGATACGCGCAACCTGGCCCATGGATGAAAAACCCCTGAGCCGCACCCAGCGTATCGAACTGCAGGATGCTCTGGGCGCAAGAGGTTTCAATCCGGGACCGGCAGACGGGATCATCGGCGCCAATACGCGCAAGGCAGTACGTGCCTACCAGCAGAGCCAGGGCTGGCCGGCAGATGGCTTTCCTACGCTGTACCTGCTGAAAACCCTACAAAACTGAGTGCCTAACGGCCGAGCTGGCGTAACTCGTCAGACTCGACAACGCGCACACCCTTGCCCTCTTCCAGCGCCAGACGCCAGAGGGCCCGGGCCAGCACACCGGCCTCGATACTGCGCAACTTGCCGGGAATCAGACGCATCAGTGGTGCTGCCAGACGCTCACCAATTCGAAACTCCTGGCGCACGCCGTCCAGCAACGACGGCCGGGCAATGGTCAGCTGTGGCCAGCCCTGCGCGCGCAACGCCTGCTCCATCTCACCCTTGACCCGGTTGTAAAACACCCGCGAGCCGGCATCGGCCCCGAGCGCACTGATCACCAGAAAGTGCCGCGCCCCCATGTCACGGGCACGCTGGGCAAATGCCACGACCAGATCATGGTCCACTGCACGAAAAGCTTCTGGCGAACCGGCCACACGGATCGTGGTGCCCAGACAGCAGAATGCTACATCCGGTTTGCCTTTCAGGGCGGGCAGCAATTCTTCCAGCTCGCCAACCGGATTCACCAGGTGAGCGTGTTCGGCAAGTGGCCGTCGCGTCGGGGCAACCACTTTGGACACTGCCGGCACACTGAGAATACGATCCAGCAAATGCTCGCCGGTCAGTCCGGTAGCACCAGCGAGCAGAACATGCTTAGGCGTTTGGGGCATTCGTGATTCTCCGCATCAAGTGCGCACAGACTAATGAATCCGGCTGGATATGTCTTGTTTCCTTGCACCAGAATCGATCAGGGCATCACTCCTGCCAAGACCAAGTGTAATCAGACGAAGCACAGCGTCAGCGGCTCGGCAATATAGGCCGGTTTCTCCTGACCCTCGATCTCCATCACGGCCCTGGCCTTGATCAGCCATTGCCCGGGGTTCTTTTCCTGCACATCAACCACATCCAGCTGCAAGCGCACGCGCGAGCCGACTTTTACCGGCTGAATGAAGCGCAGGCTGTCCAGCCCGTAATTGACCGCCATCTTCAGGTTCTCCGGCATGATCATGATGCTCTCCATCAGCATCGGCAGCAGCGACAGCGAGAGGAAGCCGTGCGCGATGGTCGAGCCAAAGGGAGTCTGGCGGGCCTTTTCAGGGTCGACATGAATGAACTGATGGTCACCGGTACAGTCGGCGAACTGATCGATACGTTGCTGATCGATCTCCACCCAGTCGGAACAACCCAGCGACTTTCCTATGTAACCCTTGAGTTCGGCAACAGGTACAAATGGCATGACAACTCCTTGAGTAATAGCGCAGCCACCAGGTATGACGGCTGTCCGTCTGGTAGATCAGCATGCAGTGTAGCGCCGGTCAAGCAAGATACTGCGCGGCGAATGACGGTGTATAGCCGGGGGTATAGCAACCTATAATGCGCTGAAACCAATCCGGAGATCCCCATGCTGTTGCGCGGCCTGACCCTGCTGATACTGATGCAATTGCTCGGTACGGCGATAAACGTCCTGTTTCTGCCGATGATTCCCGGCCAGGTACTTGGCATGCTGCTGCTGTTTGCCCTGCTGCTGTTGCGCGGCGAAGTCAGTCCGCCCTTGCAGGAGGCAGCCAGTAGCCTGCTGCGGTATCTGCCGCTGCTGCTGATTCCAACTGCCGTGAGTTCGGTGCTGTTCATCGATACCCTCAGTGGCCAGCTGCTCGCCATCGGCGCCGCCCTGCTGCTGTCAGTGGCAGTGTCGCTGATGTTCACCGGCTGGTTGATGGAACGGCTTATCGCCCGCCAGACACGCCAGGAGGACCAGGCATGAGCCCTGATATACAGGCCGCCTGGCAGGCAGTGATCCATCACCCGTTATTCGGCATCGGCCTTACCCTGGCCACTTACCAGCTGGCCCTGGCCGTCTATGAACGCACCCGCTGGCCGATCTTCCAGCCGGTACTGCTGGCCATGTTGATGGTGATCGGCATCCTGCATCTGTTTGCCATTGATGTTCGCGAATACCTGAATTTCACCGGCATCTTCGTCCTGCTGCTGGGGCCGGTTATCGTTGCGCTGGCAGTGCCGCTGTATATCAACCTGCGGCACATCCGCCAGCTGTTGAAGCCGGTGCTGCAGACGCTGCTGATCGCCGGACTGATCGCCACCCTGATGGGCTCCGGCCTTGCGTGGTTGTTCGGTGCCAGCGAGGAAATGCAACGGACGCTGCTGACCAAGTCGGTAACCTCACCGTTTTCCATCCTGCTGGCCGACAAAGTCCATGGCATACCGGCCCTTGCGGCGATTTTTTCTATCCTGACCGGCGTCATCGGAGCGATTGTCGGCCCCAGCCTGCTGCAACGGATCAACGTCCGCCACCCGGCGGCGATTGGTATGGCCATGGGCCTTACTTCCCACGCCGTGGGCACTGCCAGAGCACTGCAGGAAGGCGAGCAATGTGGCGGCTTTGCCGCGCTGGGCATGAGCCTGATCGGCGTCGCTACGGCGGTACTGCTGCCTGTCGCCGTCAGTCTCATCGCCTGAGGTCCGTCCCATGAGCCTCGCCCTGTTTCCGCTTGCAACCCTGCTGTTTCCCGGCTGCCAGCTGGATCTGCAACTGTTCGAGCCGCGCTATCTGGACATGCTCGGGCGCTGCCTGAAACAGGACAGCAGCTTCGGTATTGTCGGGATAATCGAAGGGCGGGAAGCCGGCATAGCCGCCCGCGACTTCTCGATGATCGGCTGTGAAGCCCTGATCCGCGACTGGCAGCAGCTGCCTAACGGTCTGCTGGGCATCCGTGTCGAAGGTGGCCGGCGCTTCAGGGTCAAAAACAGTTGGGTGGAAGCGGATCAGTTAATCAGTGCCGAAATCGAATGGCTGCAGGAGGAGGCCGAGCAACCCCTGCTCGAGCAGCACGCCGACCTGGTAGCTCTGTTGCAGGCGCTGGCCGAACATCCACTGGTAGACCGCCTGAACCTGAACAGCAGCCCCACTGGCCAACAGATGCTGGCCAACCAGCTGGCTTATCTGCTGCCATTCTCCATCGCGGAAAAAGCCCGGTTGCTCGAGCTGAACAATCCGCAGCAGCGCCTGGCAAAGATCCAGACCCTGCTTGAGCGGTTGCAGGGCTCTCTGGGCGCCTGAGCACTCAGGCTGCAGTTGCCCCGGCGCGGTTCGACGGGAACACCATGCCACCATCACACACAAGGAAGTCGATGCGGTTATCCGCCAGCGCCTGCAGCGCCTCTTCCGGAGTATTGATGATCGGCTCTTCATGGGCGTTGAAGCTGGTATTGACCAGCGTCGGCAAGCCGGTGATGTCCTTGAAAGCCCGCAGAATGTCGTAGTACAGCGGATTCGTCTCGCGCTCGATGATCTGCGGCCGCGCGGTACCGTCGACATGCACAACGGCAGCGATCTTGTCGGCCCACTCGGGTTTGACCTTGGTGGTAATGGTCATGAAGCGGCAGGCGTAACGGTTGCGCTCATCCACGTCATAGACCCGCTCGGCATCCACATCTAGTACGAAGGGTGCAAAAGGCATGAACTCGGTACGCTGCAGGCGCTTGTTGATGCTGTCATTCACTTCGCGCTTGGCCGGGCTGGCCAGAATGGTCCTGGCACCGAGTGCGCGCGGGCCCATCTCCATGGCGCCATAGAAGATTGCCCCGACCCAGTTTTCCGCCAGTAGCTGCGCGGTCTTCTGCACATGCTCAGGACTGCGCTCGACACGAAAGCCCAGCCGTTCGCCGGCACTGAGCAGGTCTTCGCCGGTATAGGGCCAGCCGTAATACAGGTGGGTCAGACGGTCTCGGGTCAGCCTGTCCAGCCCCTGACTGGCAATCCAGTAGTCGACGCAGGCACCGACCGGCAGACCTTCATCGCCCATCGCCGGGAAAATGAACACTTCCTCGACCCCTGGCAGTGCTGCCACCAGCTGATTGAGCCGCACGTTGGAAAACACCCCGCCACTCATGGCGATGTACTTGGCCGGATGCTTGTTCAGCAAGGCCTGCAACCAGTTGACGATGACCTGCTCGGTGGCAATCTGGATCGAAGCGGCGATGTCCTCGTTGGACAAACCGTTGAACAGCTTTTCCAGCTCGGCATGCAGTGCCTTGTGATCGGCCAGATGGTTATGGATATGCCCGCTCTCGTCGACCGGAAATAATTCGACGATCTGCGGCGCCACCACGGGCTTGCCGAAAGCAGCCAGACCGGTGAGTTTGCCTTCATGCCGGTTGGGGCGGAAGCCGCATGCGGCAGTGGCGAAGGCATAGGCCAGGCCAATCGAGGCACCGGAGTTCTGCGGCTGATCGAGCAGCGTTTCCTCACCACCCCAGAGCAGCTCCAGCTGCTGGTTGGCAAACAGGTAGGCCGAATACTCGGCGGCATCACCACCGCCGTCACAGCTGACCAGCAACACATCATCCGTCCAGTCGCAAAAACGCAGGGATGACAGTACGTGGGCTTTGTGATGGTTGCTGAAGTGCAAGGCCACATCGGCACGCAAGCCCATATAGCGGCGCAACTTGTCGAAGTCGAGGAAAGTCGCTGCATCCAGGTTTTTCTGCTTGATCATCAGGCTCGCCAGTGAGCGCTCACGCTTCTGCCCAAGCACCTTGCGCCGCACATCACGCAACGGCAAGGCCGAGGTCTTGAAGCAGGACACCGGGAATTTCATCCGCGTAAAGGCAACTGCATCCACCTGCTGGCGATTGATACCGGCAATGCGCAGCACCTCGTCAATTGACTGCAAGTCGAAGAAGCCGCCGTCATTCTTGATCCGGTTCAGCCGCTCTTCCTTGCAGAAAGCCAGCAACTGATCATTCTTGAACAGGCAAGCGCCTGCATCATGGCCGGTGTGAATGCCCAATATGTACATAGCGTTTGACTACCTTGACAAAAGGATGGCGCGGGCCGATCCGGTAATAAATAAGAGTTGGTTAAGAGCGCCCGGGGTCAGGAGCGTTCCCGGATTTTTTCCACGATGGCGGTCGTCGAGCTGTTCTCCACCAGACCGAGCACCCGCACCTCACCACCATATGCCGTGACAATCCCGGCACCCACCACCTGGTCGATGGCATAATCACCACCTTTCACCAGCACATCCGGCCTGACCGCACGCAGCAGGTTCTCCGGAGTATCCTCCGGGAAGCTCACTACCCAGTCCACAGCACCCAGTCCGGCGAGTACTGCCATGCGCCGGTCGACCGAATTGATCGGTCGACCGGGGCCTTTCAGTCGACTGACCGAAGCATCGTCATTGACCGCCAGTACCAGTCGATCGCCCTGGGCGCGCGCCTGTTCCAGATAGGTCACATGGCCGGCATGCAGGATGTCGAAACAACCATTGGTAAACACGATTTTTTCGCCATGGGCGCGGGCATCCTCGACCGCCAGCAATAACTGATCAAAGCTGACCACCCCGCGCTCGGAGCCTTCCTCGCGCTGTACCGCGCGGCGCAATTCCGGCGCGCTGATGGCAGCGGTACCAAGTTTGCCGACCACGATACCGGCCGCCAGATTGGCCAGCGCCACCGCCTGTGGCAGCTCTTCACCGGCAGCAATGCTCGCCGCCAGGGTGGAAATCACCGTATCGCCGGCACCGGTTACATCGAACACTTCGCGCGCCCGCGCCGGCAGGTGCAAGGCCGGATGGCCGGGGCGCAGCAGGGTCATGCCGTGTTCGCCACGGGTCACCAGCAATGCACCCAACTCCAGTTCCTGCATCAAATGCGCACCCTTGGCCACTAGGTCGGCCTCATCGGCGCAATGACCGACGACCACCTCGAACTCATGCAGATTGGGCGTGATCAGGCTGGCACCACGATAGATCGAGAAATCCCGGCCTTTCGGATCAGCCAGTACCGGTATACCGCGTGCCCGGGCGGCCTGCACCAGGACCTGATGATTCTGCAGCGCGCCTTTGCCGTAATCGGAAAGCACCAGCACCTTGATTCCTGCCAGCAGACTTTCAACTTGCAGAGCCAAAGCCGGGGCGTCGGTCTTGAACTGCTCTTCGAAATCCATCCGCAACAATTGCTGGTGACGACTCAGAACACGCAGCTTGACGATGGTCGGCTGACTGGGAATTTGCTGGAAATGTGCCGCCACACCAACTGCCGCCAGGCTATCGCGCAGGCTCTCGGCGGCCTCGTCGACGCCGGTCACGCCAACCAGCAGCGCCGGCGCACCAAGTGCGGCAATGTTCAGTGCAACGTTGGCAGCACCACCGGGGCGATCTTCGATCTGCTCGACCTTGACCACCGGAACCGGCGCTTCCGGAGAAATGCGCGAAGAACTGCCATGCCAGTAGCGGTCGAGCATGACATCGCCAACCACCAGCACGGTAGCCTGATCAAAACGGGGCATGGACAGCTTCATGGGCACTCCGGAGGCGGTAAAAGCGCCGCGAATCATAACACAGGGGGTGCTGGCACAGCCTGAGGTCTGCGACAGCTTATTCGACCAGACGCCGCACCCAGAACAGCTCATGGCGACGCACTGCCTTGCGGAAAAACTCATTCTCGCCGGTTGCCGGCCAGCGACGTCCGGCCAACAGGTACTGCACAATCCGCCTCAGGCGTTTTTTCCAGGGTTGCCGGCCCTGCAGATCATGCTGCATGGACAGCGCCATAGCCTTGTCCAGCTGCTGCTGTGCGCTCAGGCACAGGCTCCACATGGCGTCTGCCGGCAATGCCTGCAAGACTGGTGGCAGAGCGACACCGCCACCAGCAGGGCCCATCGGCCAGCGGTCGTTATCGTGCAGGTGGTTGGCGTACAGCAACAACGTCTGCGGCTGCCAACTGCAGATCTCGATGGCCTCCAGCAGCGCCCGGGTGGCCGCTATATGGTCGCTGTGCGGATCAAGCTGCGGATGTGGCGTGACCACTACATCCGGGCGGAAATGTTCGAGCAGCGCCGCCAGATCCGCGCGCAGATTGTTCCAGGTCGGCAGGCCATCGGCATCGCCAGGCAGGCGCAGTGGATTCTGGCCACGCACCAGCCGGATATCCGCTTCGCCGGACTCACGCGATGGACAGACCCGTTCGGCAGAGGACGCCATGTCCGCCAATTGCAGGCAGTAATAACCCAGCTGCACGCAACGCTGTTGCGGCACGCCGCCCCAGAGCGGGATAGCCAGACTGTCCCAGCTGCGCAGACGCCCCTTGAGTCGGGCCGCCGCCGCCTGCTCAAGACCCAATGCCTGATAACTTTCTGCTTCGATTTCGCCCTGAGTCAGGGTAACGATGCTTGCCTCTGCGGCCTGGCTGTAGAGGCCAAATGCCGCCAGCTCGGCATCATCAGCATGCGGTGCGATCACCATCACCCGCTGCTGACGGTAATCCGCGTTCCCGATGGCGTAGAGCACGTCAGCGGAGCGGATTTGGCAGCGGCGACCGTTCAGGGTCAGCCTGCCGCTTCTGAGCGCCTCAAGCTGCCCCGACAGATTCAGATATCGCCGGCCCTTCACGCCACGCTCGAAATCCTGCCGGTCATCGCCAATCAATACATGGGGGTCCAGCCAGCGGCCTAACCAGCTACAGCAGATTTCTACCTGCAGAATCAGCGTGTCTGCAGTGCCCACGTCACCATCAACCCGCACAACGCCTGACTGCAATTGCACGGCATGGGTGGGCGTGCCATCGGGGAATGCATATTGATAATCCTGATCCGGCGCGTAAAACAGGTGATCGGCAAACCAGGCCTCATGCGCTACCCAGCCCAGCACCAGCAGCACAGGCAGCCACCACCACGCCACCCAGATTGCCAGCGCCAGCAGCACCAGCAGACCAGCCGCCAGCGCGAGGCGCTTGTGCCGGCGATGCCGCTTCAACAGCTGCTGCTTGCGTCCTTCCATGCTTGCCCCCGGTTCAGACCTGATAGGCCGCCGCGCGATTGCACCAGCGATCCTTGTATTCGCGGTCGGCACGGCCAAACGAATAACGCAGCACTTTGCCCAGCGCGCGCGCCTCAGCCCAGGCATTCTGCGTATTCACAAAGCTCAGCACACTGCCCGGACTGAAATCGCGCTGTTGCGGATCGACCCCGCCGTTGATGTACTCGACGCTGACCCAGCGGGGTGATTCAACGCGATACAGGATCTGGATTGCCACCGGCTGATCAGCCAGATAGACCACCGAGCCGGTCATGAACTCGCGCATCAAGCCGAACACTTCTGCCAGATGCGCCTCACCTGTTGCCGGAAAACCCCAGCGGCGCTGGAACAGGTCAGCATAAATCGCGGCCTGTTCGGCAGCAGTCAGCTCAAGCATCGGGCGAATCAACCCTCCCGCTTCTTCCAGCAAACGCTGTTCACGGCGCTGGTTGTAACGGAATTTCTTGCTGTATTGCTCGGGCTCACGGGCCAGTGCCAAGCCTTCCGGCTGCTCGCGCAAGGTGCTGATCTGCTGCACATGCAACGCCGATATATAACGCGCCTTGTGGCGCAAAGGAATCTGCGCCGCCTCGGCAATCGGCAGAATGATTTCGGCATTCCCCAGATCAAACAGGCCACGTTTCAGCTGTTGCTTGAGTACATCCTTGGACAACGCCAGATACCGCCCCCACACCGGAATAGCCGCCTGCAACTCGCCGTTCTCCGGCCAGCCCAGATAACGCACCGGAATACCGGCCAGCGCCGCCAGGCGCTCGACTACCTGCGGATGGGTCGCCACACTGCCGCCAAACTTTTGCCAGACTTCGCTGTAGGCGGGCGCGTCTATCGCCACCCAGCCCTTTTCACGAAACCAGCGCAGACGATCAAGCATCAGTCATGGGTCTCGACAGCCGGTGCCTCGTCTTCTTCAAACTGACGTGCGTGCAGGCGTGAGTAATAGCCATTAAGTGCGAGCAATTGCGCGTGAGTGCCACGCTCGACGATCTTGCCCTGATCCATTACCAGAATCAGATCGGCCTTCTCGATGGTACTCAGGCGGTGCGCAATCACCAGCGTGGTGCGGCCCTGCATCACCTTGTCCAGAGCGGCCTGGATGTGCCGCTCTGATTCGGTATCCAGGGCCGATGTAGCCTCGTCGAGAATCAGCAGCGGTGCATTTTTCAGCAGCGCGCGGGCAATCGCCAGACGCTGGCGCTGGCCACCGGAAAGCAGTACGCCATTCTCGCCAACCAGGGTCTTGTAGGACTGCGGCATTTTCTCGATGAACTCATCGGCATAGGCTGCGGCAGATGCCTGCTGGATGTCTTCCAGCGGCGCGCCTGCCAGATCACCGTAGGCAATATTGTTGGCCACCGTGTCGTTGAACAGCGTCACGTGCTGCGTCACCAGCGCTATATGCCGGCGCAGGTTGCGCAAGGTGTACTCCTCGACATCAACCCCATCGAGCAGAATCTGCCCCTGCTCATGGTGATAGAAACGCGGCACCAGATTGGCCAGGGTCGACTTGCCACTGCCCGAGCGACCAACCAGCGCCACCATCTGCCCCGGCTCGGCGATAAAGGAAATATCGTCCAGCACCGGCTTGTCCGTATCCGGGTAACTGAAACTCAGGTTGCGTACCTCAAGACGGCCGGTGATTCTGGGTAACTCCACCGTCCCGCTATCAACCTCCGGATGCTCATCCAGTTGCTCGAAAATACTCTCGGCAGCCGCAAGGCCTTTCTGTACGGTCGAACTTACCTCGGACAACTGGCGAATCGGCTTGGGCAGCAGGCCCGCCATGGTGATATACGCAACCAGCTCTCCAGCCGTTGCATCTCCGCGCATCAACAGCACCAGAAACATCAGCACGGCCATGGCGACATAAATCACCAGTTGCAGCATGGGGGTATACACCGCACCCGTCTTGATCATGCGCAACTGGCGGTTTGCATTGTCTTCGGTAACCTGACGAAAGCGGGCCTGCTCATAAGGTTCACCGCCGAAGCTACGCACAACCCTGTAGCCCTGAATGGTCTCCGAAGCCACATGGGTAACATCGCCCATGGCCAGCTGGATCTTCTTGCTTTGCTTGCGGAACTTGCGACTGGCACTGACCACCATCAAGCCGATCACCGGCAGGATGCCCAGCATGACCAAAGTCAGCTTCCAGTTCATCCAGAGCAATGTGCCAAACAGGAAAATTACGGTCATGCCTTCGCGGATAACCACCTTGATGGCATCGGTAGCAGCGCCGGTAACCATGGTCACATTGAAGGTAACGCGCGAAATCAGATGCCCCGAGTTGTGCTGGTCAAAATAGCGATTGGGCAGGGTCAGCAGGTTATCGAAAAGCGCAATGCGCAAATCGCGCACCATACCCAAGGAAACCCTGGCCAGGAAAAAGTTGCCAAGATAAGAGCCGATGCCCTGAAAGGCGGCAATCAGCACGATCATCAGCGGCACGGCCTGCAGCAGCTGCAGGTCTCGCAGATAGGGTACATGCGGGAACAGACTGGCCTGGGGATTGCTCAATCCATCGACAAAATACTTGAGGATGTATCCCAGCATCGGCTGGGTAGAGGAGAAAAACAGAAACCCGAGGATACTGATCAGAAACAGGCCAGCATAAGGCCATACGTAGCGCAGCAACCGCAGATAAACCTTCAGGTCGGATTGCTGGTTATCCTTGGGCATTGCTCGACCCTCATTACTATTCACTGGATGCGGAAGCAAATTGTACCAGCGAACCCTTCACTACTGTGGGTCAGCAAAAGCAAACCCGGCAACCTGATCTGGTGCTGAAATGGTCATATTGCAAAGATTCCATCTCGGCGCAGCCCGGTTTCACTAGCTCAACCCTTTGCCATCGCAGTAACTGGACGCATGGTGACCGCACTGTTGAGCCGCTTGCAATAATCCAGCAATGGCTTCTCGAGCAGATGCCAGGAGATGATGGCGCATACAAGCGTCAGCAACGATGCCAGGCCGAATACCCATAGCGGCCCGAGTTGCGGCCATTTCAGAAATATCACCTGCTGGATGGGGAAGGCATAGAGGTAAAGACCATAGGAGTAATCACCAACCCGGTTGTACTTCAAGATCCAGCCGCGCGGAATGTACGCAATATAAAAAACCGCATAGCTGAGAAACAGCGCCGCGAACAAGTCATACATCAGGCCGCCGCGAGACAGCAGCATCAGCGCGCCCAACAACAGCAGCAGGCCACCATGCAGTGGCAATCTCGCCCCGTAACAGGTCGCCAGACCTCCAAGGAAAAAACACAACGACAATCTGAGCATCTCGTCGGATACCGGAGCCTCCAGCATCCAGAGACCGGCCAGGGTGTTGCCGAGATACCAGAGCACAAATACACCGACAAACAAACGCAACCGTTTCCCGCCCAGATAGCCAAGCAATCCGAGCACGGCAAGCGCCAGGTACATTTTCATCTCATAACGCAACGTCCACAGAGAGCCATTGACCGCATCCGGATACGGGTTGCTGGCAAACACACCCGGCAGGTCATATTCGGTCTTTATCATCAGCAGGTTCTTGTAAAAATATTTCCAGGTTTCACCGCTGCGAAAGAACGCTTCCGCATCCAGCGTGCTCCAGAAAAAACCAGCCATTAACACAGTGAATAGCAATACCCCGAAAAGCCCCGGAATCACGCGAAAGACCCTTGCCCGGCAAAAGTTCAGCAGTGAACGCTGGCGCCCCCAGCTCTGCATCACCAGAAAGCCACTGATGATGAAAAAGGCATTGACCGCCAGCATGCCAACGCTTCCCCCGAGAAAGATCTTCAGTGGATCATCCGCTTCGCCCTGGGTCGACAGCCCCCAACTGTGCGCGTAGATAACCATCAGCGCGGCAATGCAGCGCAACAGATTGAAGTTATTCTCGCGAACACCGGCAAAGTTGCCCAATACAGCCATCAGCGCTCTTCTCCGGCAGCAGTCTTACGCCTTTCAACCAGCAATGCGATGATCACCAGCAGCAAGACCGGTATCCAGCCGCGCACCAGAAAGGCTGTCGCCAGAAGGATGTAACCGGTGATTTGCAGCGGCTTGGCCGCGCGCGCGCTACCCAGATTCAACACTCAACTCCAGTCAAATTCACGGCCAAGCAGTGAAAACAGCTGCTGGTTGAATGGTCGGTAATAATCTGCAAGCAGCTGCTTTGCATCCGCCGGGATCGGCTCACTGTAGCCTCCCTCGAAATGCGGTCTGATCTGCTCGCTCTGCCAGGCATGCCGGCTGATGCCAAAGTGTGCCTCGATCGCGTGCAGGCTGTTACGCGTATCTCGCCTGAACTCTTCACTGGAAATTACCTGAACCTGACTGAAGGGGAACTTCTGCAGATAACTTAGTAAACAGGAAAAGTACAAACCATGCTTTATCAGTGGAAGGTCGACAACCCCACCACGATCCATCACATCAATTTCAAAGCGCACATCGTCTAAAAATGACTCGCCAAATACCGGACGGATCTGCATATTTTCAAAGCCGACCAGCCGATAGCCATGTACCCACTGATCAAACCATTGCGGATTTATGCTGCGCATTTTGCGAAACATCTGCCAAGCAGAAAATGCTCTGGAAACAGGCTCGCGCAACAATGCCAACAATTTCAGGTCCGGATTGTAGCGAGCAAGGCGTTCAGCCACTAGATCGCCAGCCATCAGATAACCAGGCGTGATGTCCAGGGTGATTCGTGACGCCCTGGAGGGTGTTGCCGCCTCAAAGAACGAGTGATAGTAATCAGTACCTTTCTCGTAATGCGCATCACAATTGAAAAAGTGGATTTCCTTCTGCAGGCTCGGCACTACATCTGGGTGCTGTGATAGATAATGGAACAGCGCGGTAGTACCACCTTTCTGTGTCCCCAGCACAACACCAGCAGGCCGCATTGGCGGATAGAAGGCTTTTTCAACGTGGCGTACCAGACGTGCTTTCCTTTTCCTCAGCGAGCGAACGAAACGTTTCAATTCAATCGCTCCTGTTCAGCCATGGGAAATCGCCCTGCCGACCGGGCAAGCCAAGGAAGTCCATCAATTTGCCATAGGCTCCCGGCTGCGTGAGGTTCAGCACCAGCAGATCATCCTGGCGAAACCGAAAATACTCCTGCACTGCACTAATGTGCTCCTGATAAATTCTTATGTAGCGCTGTCGATCATAAGCACCCTGCGTAACCGGTCCGAACACGAAGGTCAGGTACTGCAATAACCAGCCTTTGTAATGGTATTTGATCTCGGCCAGTTCTGCTTCGTCTGGGTGCGCGGAAAAGCCGAACATCTTGCGATGAAAGCGCTCAAGACTATCGAACCATTGATCGCCATTATCCCGCACAGTCAGAATGAACTTGCTGCCCGGGAACTGCACATCCAGCGCCTGATAGGTGAAAGGCAGGCTGAACGGAATATCCTGAAAAAACCGCGCGGTGCGACAGTATTTGAACAGTGGCCGATACTCTCTGCGGGACCAGTTTTCCAGCTGCAACTCTGCATGCTTCTGCTTGCCAACCTTCCAGCCCAGCTCCTGAAATACCTGCTCCAGGGAGGTCGTTCCAGTCTTGTTGAAGCCGATACAGAACACCTTCTCGTCGCTCTTGCCAAACCCGAACATTAGTCCTTCCTGTAATAGTGACCTTAGCCGGTAGCGGTCATAGGTATTCTTCGCCAGCATCGCGAAATCTTGTTGTTCGTGCCGGGACACCTAATGCCACCGCATAGGCTGGCAAATCCCGGACAGCTGTTGCGCCAGCGCCCAGTAGAGCATGCTCCCCCAACTCCAGCGCATTGATGACGCCTGCACCCAGCGCAACAATGGCACCAACTCCCAGCCTTACATTGCCGCCAAGCACACCTCCCGGCCCGACACTACTTCCATCGCCCAATTTGCAGTCATGCTCGACTATCGCCGAAGTATTGATGAGGCAGTGCCGTCCGATCTGCGCCCCTGCATTGACAATCGCACCCGCCATAATGACTGCGCCTTCGCCCACGACTGCATCACCAGCCAGAACGGCTGCAGGATGTAACAGACTCTGCCAAACGACATCGTTACACAGCGACTCGATACGTGCTGCCAGATCCAGTCTGCGTGCGTTGTGACCGACCGCCAGCACCACCCTGCAACACTCCAGCTGGCGCATGATGCGCGGCAGATCTTCACAGGTACCAAGTATTTCTACGCCCAGGGCTGGCGTGCCAGCCATCTCGAAATCATCAATTACTCCCACCAGACGCAACCCGTTGCTTAGATGGAGAATATCCGCCAGTACCCGGGCATGACCTCCGGATCCAACCATAAGCACGGACTCTTGTCGCATTCACCTCTCCCGACAGCTAACAGCCTGAACGACCTTCACGACAGATAACGCAGCATTTCCGCAATCCATAGTCACAATCCACAACTGAACTTTCCTATGTTCTGACTTGCAGAGAGATATAAAATCCCCTGACTGATTCAAGCAGGATATAGCCAGTGTTTTTCCTTTCCAACAAACACCGCGTCGAGCGACTCAAGGGGCGCTTGCAGACAAGGTTCGAAAACGAGCTGGATGCCATTCGATGCAGAATCGACATGCCTGACAATATTCTTGATGACTATCTGCGAGATCGTAAAAGCCCTGATTTCCAAAAGGTATTCAGCAAGGATATGCCACTGATCAGCGTATGCATTGCTACTTACAATCGAGGCCGCCTGCTCACCGAACGCACTATTCCCTCGATATTGCAGCAAACCTACAGAAATCTTGAGCTGATTGTGGTTGGCGACTGTTGTGAGGATGACACCGAAGAGCGGGTAGCTGCAATCAACGATCCTCGTCTGCACTTTGTCAATCTGGAAGAGCGTGGGCGCTATCCAGATGACAGCACTTTGCGCTGGATGGTCGCCGGTAGCAAACCGATGAATCACGCCCTGTCACTAGCCAAAGGTGACTTCATTACCCACCTTGATGACGATGACCGCTTCCCTCTCGATCGCCTGGAGAAGCTTGTGGCATTCGCTCAACAGCGGAAACTGGAATTCGTCTGGCACCCGTTTCAATACGAAGTCGCCAATGACCAATGGGAAACCAACTCGGCCACCAAGTTTGCAGCCGGTCAAGTTACGACTTCATCGGTGCTTTATCACAACTGGTTGAAGCGCATCGAATGGGACATCAACGCTTACCGCCTGAAGGAGCCAGGCGACTGGAACCGTTTCCGCAAGTTCAAGTACCTCGGCGTCAGTCATGACCGCTTTCCCGAGCCGCTGCTGTTCCACTACAAGGAAAGAAATCAGGCGCTAGTGACTGACTGAGTCAGCCGCGCTCCTAGGCAGCCCTCCGAATGACCTCGACGACCCGTTCCACGTCCGCCTCGGTCAGGTCAGGATAGATAGGCAAGCAGAGAACTCTTGCTGAAACCTGAGTAGCATGAGGCAAGTTACCCCGATGCGCCGAGGGCATGCCCTGATACATCGAAAACTCACTGATCAGTGGAAAGAAATAACGCCGCGCATAGATCTCATTGCTCTTGAGCAACGCATACAACTCATCGCGCTTGAGCGAGTACTGCGGATCAACCAGCACAGGAAAGTAGGAATAGTTGGCCTTGCCCCCGGCGAACACCTGTGCGCAACGAATGCCTGGAATACCCGCCAACCCAACTCTGTACCATGTATCAATCTGGCGCCGGGCGGCCATGGACTGCTCAATATACTCCAGTTGCAATAGTCCGAATGCTGCGCTTATTTCATTCATCTTGCCGTTGATGCCGGGTGCTACTACGGACACCTCGTCGGTAATTCCGAAATTCTTCAGCTGATCAATACGTTGCTTGGTCTGTGCATCGGGACAAATGATGGCTCCGCCCTCGAAGGTATTGAACACCTTGGTAGCGTGGAAGCTAAGCACACTCAGATCACCATGGCGCAGCACGCTGCCGCCAGCATCGCGCACACCAAAAGCATGTGCTGCATCGTAGATAACACGCAAATTATAGGTATCGGCAATCCGCTGGATTTGCTCCACATCGCAAGGATTTCCGTAGCAATGTACCGGCATTATGGCCGTAGTGTGCGGCGTGATTGCAGCCTCAATAAGCGCAGGATCCAGATTCATGCTTAGAGGATCAATATCTACAAAGACCGGCTTGATGCCACGCCATAGCAACGAATGGGCAGTAGCCACAAATGAATAGGGTGTGGTGATTACTTCGCCGGTAATCCGTAATGCCTGCAGCGCAACCAGCAATGCAATTGTGCCGTTATTGAACAAAGCCAGATGATCAACCCCAAGGTACTCGCAAAGCGACTGCTCCAGTCGCTGATGCATCGGCCCGCCATTGGTAAGAACGCGGCTTTGCCAGATGTCCTCAAGGTAGGGGATGAACTCATCCAGAGGGGGCAAATTTGGCTGGGTTACAAATAGTTTTTTCTCTGCCATCTTCGCTCCTTGCAAGCACCAGAAGAAATTGCGTCAGGAACGCTTTCAATCACAGGTTTGAACGGGGGATGCTTCTAGAAATCACCTGCCGATCTGAACTGCAGACTTAGCCCGATGCTAGCACAACGAACCAAATCCAGACCCCGGACAATACCGTCAGATAGCGCCCGGGCATCTGGAACTCAATTGTCGAGTAAAATGTGCGGCACTCATAAGGGGTAAGCATGCAAATTATTGTAAAACACGATTACCTGAGCCTGCGCCAGGGCGCCCGGGTGCTTGAAGCAGATAGTCATGGCGATAAAGTTCTACTACTGCCTGACGGAAACTACCTGAAGCTGTTCCGTCGAAAGCGCCTGCTTTCCTCAGCAGCACTCTGGCCTTATGCCCAGCGCTTTGCTGACAACACCCGGGCACTGCATGCCAGAGGCATACCCTGCCCGAAGATCATTGCTGTTTTTCGCATCCCGGCCATTAACCGGGATGCCGTGCATTACGCGCCACTCCCGGGCCAGACCTTGCGAGAGCTGATTAAGCATGATCAAGCAACCAAAAACTTGCGCAGGCGTCTGGCTGAGTTTGTCGCCAGATTACATGCGCAGGGCGTTTACTTTCGCTCACTGCATCTGGGCAATGTTGTCCTCACTCCCGACAATGAATTCGGCCTCATAGACATCGCAGACTTGAAATGCCAGAGCCACCCCCTAAGTAGAATGCAACGCATACGCAACTTCCAGCACATGCTGCGCTATGACATCGACAAACAATGGTTATTTTCAGACCCGTTGAACCCTGAAGATTTTTTTGGCCAGTATCTCTCACTGAGCCATTCAACCATGGAACTTGCGGACTTCGTCAGGAAGCTCGACAAAAAGAGTTAACCTTTTCGCCGCCCAACCTGACGATAGCCCTACAGTGGCTCAGAAATATCTTCAGGAATAACTTTCTGCTTGCTACCACCCAGCGCAAATGCCATGGCAAGGGGTAACCAGGTCACAAACCACCCGGGATTCGGCTTCATCCACTGGGCAATACCATCAGTCTGCACAACGACACCTGAATAAATCAGCAAAACCAGTGTCGCCATTCCCAGGTCAGTAAATCGATACTGATATGCCCTGACAATCGCCCAACCCCAGAGCAACAGCCAGGAAATCAAGCCCACGGCGCCAAAGCGGATAGCTATATCAATAAACATATTGTGCGGGTGCGACCAAACTTTCTTGGACGATGCAATGGCTACCTGGAATTTTTCGAATCCCAGACCAACCAACCAGTTATCCAGCGCATGCTTTATTCCTTGCTCCCATAATTCCGACCTGAACGAAACGCCTCTCTTAAGAAAAACACTATTATCAAGAATAAAGACCAAACCCAGTGCCAATACAAAGAAACCAAATAACAGATAAATCTTACGGTTGCGCGACAACAATGCAACGATAACAAGCGCAAAAAGCAAAGCAAGCCAAACGCCACGACTTTGATTTGCAATCAGGAAAATACTATAGCCCGCCAGGGTCACAACAAATACTGCATTCAGAAGGGGTCGCGTGGTCTTTCTTAACCCGAGACTGACTACCAGCAACATAAGGGCACCGGTTGCCTGTGCCGCAGGAATAATTACACTCCACAGCCCAATGGCGGGGTGTCTGGACAACAACGACTTACCCTCAACCAGATAAAAGAACAACCAGGAAGCCCACGCCCCAATACCGCCAAGTACAGCGAAAATTAACAGGAATCTTGTACATTTTTCCTGGTCTGCTTGCGCAATCGCGAAAAAGCCAAGCAATGTCAGGCCGGCATATAGAGGAATTTTCAGTTCGCGCAAATCATGTGTGCTTTGTGCGTGGTAAATAACTACAAACGAGAACCACGCTGCCGCAAACAAATACAGACCCGCACCTGTACGGCTCAATGACTTATAGCGGGACGAATAGAAGCACACATGCAAAAACGCAGGAACCCATATAAATACTATTATCAATTTATGATATGGCGTATTACTCGTCAACAGCCAGTGCGCACAAAATAAAATAAAAAATCCAAAATATATCGCCCTGACAAGATACTGCTCTTTATTCGAACCAATCAAAACCCTTACCTCAAAAAACTGAAATTCACTTCAACTTGTAATCGAACAAAAATTACCCCCGGATATTATCCTTATCGGAACAGCTTGGCGACTTCCTCAAGAAAAACTCTTGAATATGCATATAAAAATTCAAATCCATATTTTTTCAGCACCGGATATAATCTACCAAAATCAGAAATACCTGCTTCCCGGATGCTCTGCATAATTTCTTTTCGTCTGGCTTTGCTAACGCGCCGTGCTCGCCTGCGACTCTGATCAAGCAACGTTTTCTTTAATGCTCCATCATAAAAATTCGCCTCATCTACATCACCACTCGCTCGCAAACGCGCGATCTCAAGCCGGACATTTTCGTACACACGCTCCTGATAATCTGCAAAGGCTATATTTTGCGTGGCGCTCCCGGAGTGCACCCGCACCATGGCCATTGCTGTTTGATCATCCACTAGGGCCACACAAGCCCCTCGCAGGATGCAGCGCAGTACATAATCCCAATCTTCCAAAGCCCTCATGCCCACTCCGAAGAGACCTACCCGCTGCAACAGAGAGCGCCGGAACAGGGCTGTTTGCAGCGGTAAGCGATTGTTCCGGATAAGTACGGGGAAGGTTTCTTTTCCGTAACCCGAAATCAGATGCCGCTGTTCACGCACCGAATCCAAACCATAATTGGTGAAGAGTTCGGAGCGTTTGCTGTCTGAGAAAAATCGAAGTTTTGAATAGGATATGTCCACGGCCGGGCAACGCCGGAAGTGCTCAATATGGGCCTGCAACTTGGTAGGCGAGAGCAGATCATCTGCATCAAGAAATGCCACGAACTCACCGCGCGCCAACTCCATACCGGTATTGCGCGCGACGGACACGCCTTGATTCTGCTGGTGAACATATTGAATTCGCGCATCTTTCTGCGCTAACGCAAGCACTCGACTCGCCGTGTCATCGACAGAGCCATCATCAACAATAATCGCCTCCCAATACTCATGCGTTTGCGCCTGAAGACTCGCGACGGTATCCGCAACAAAGGCACCATAGTTGTAACAAGGCACAATAATCGAAACAAAATCCGCCCTGTTCAACCCAGACCTCCAATTGACTTAGCCACCTCTGAGAAAACACTCACGAGCAAAGGAGGTGCATTAATTTCCGAAAGAAAGCCGGCACACTACCCGGCACTCGACCTGATCCGGCCGGTCCACAGGAGCTATGCAGTTGCACATGTACTTTATCTAACAGCCTTGAGGTAGCGGGCCGGCTGACCAACGTAAACGCCGCCGCCTTCAAGATCCCTGGTAACCAGAGCACCTGCGCCAATCACAACATCACTTCCGATAGTTACTCCAGCGAGAATTATTACATTGGCGCCTATCCATACATTGCTGCCTATGTGCACGCTTTTATTGATCAAAGGCTGGGCGCCGAAAACCAAGTCTGGGTCACGAACATCATGGGTCGTCGAAATAATGCGGACACCAGGGCCAATGATAACGTCGTCGCCAATTTCTATTTCCCCGGAGCCTTGCAACCAGTTATAGGCCCCGATGACCGAACGCTTGCCAATCCGTACTTTGCCGCCACACTCGATAATTGCATAGTTTCTGAGCTCGACCCGCTCGGATAATTCGAGTTGCGCGCCTTTGGTTATCTGCAAGATACAGCCTGATCGGAGTTTGACGTCATCAGCAAATTTCACTGATGCATTTTTATCGATTTTCACCTCGCAACCGCGACCGATTCGCACCCGCTTGCCCAGTTCGATTAGTGACCCTTTACCTCTCAGAACACAAACCAGAGTATTCATGGACTTGAGAAGGTAAGGCCGCAGCATACTCATTTTCATACAAGCTTCCGCTCAAAACCATCAACGTGCCTTAACGCTACCTTCCAGTATTCGCCACAGGCCTTTTAGAGTCTTGCTGCCCCAGTATTTTGCCGGTATCTGCCGTAATAACTCGACGGCCAACTGCCTGTCGGTACGTGCGCACTTGAGCAGCATTGAATTACGAAACCTTGCACAGACCTCTGCATACGCCGGGTGGTCGCTGAATGCTGCATATGTTTTCAGCACATTATCGACCATGAAGCGATAATTCTTATAGGTATTAGTGCCGTGCACCCGGTACAGGGCAAGCACTTCTGCAAGAATATCGACGAAATAACCGGCCCGGGTGATCTTCAGCTGGATATACAGATCCTCAAGACGGATCTGTGGATCGAAACCACCAACCTTTTCCAGCGCCTCGCGACGAAACATCAGCGTTGGCGCCGGCGCGCCGGGTTTGCGATTGAGAAATACATCCTCGAAATCCAGGCGCCGCAGCGCAAGCTTACGCGGCGCTCCACGCGAAACACCCCGGGCATCGATCTCTTCGATATTCCCCGCGCAAATGCCCACTTCCGGTTTGCCTTGCATGTAGGCGACCTGCAAGGCCAGACGCTCGGGCAACATAACGTCATCCGAGCCAAACGACACGATCAGGTCACCGCGCGCGCGCGCAATGGAATCGTTCAGGGTGCGCGACAAGCCCTGATTCTTCTGCACCAGAAAATCGAAGCCGTGTTGCTGCTGCAGCCTGCGAATGCGCTCGACACTGTCATCAGTGGAGCCATCGTCCACCACCAGCAACTCGACGTTGCCATAGGTCTGGGCCAGCACACTGCCGATACTGGCCTCGATATAGGGCCCGTGGTTGTACGACGCGATAATCACGCTGACCAGCGGCTGTTCGGTATTCAACGATGTCATGCACTGACTCTCAAAGGAAATTCAGCCGCTGCCACAGCCCACGCCAGCCCGTAGCTGGCGGCACCATTGGCCAGGGTTCTGCCAGCATCGCAGCCATACGCTCCGCCAGGTGCGCGTAACTCAGATGGCTTTCGACAAAGGCTCGGCCGGCATCGGCAATCCGCTGTGCCCGCTGTGGATCCAGGCGCAGCGCAGCGATATGTTCGCGCAACTCGCCGAGACTGTTATACAACAGCAGATGCTCGCCCTCGCGCAAGCCGATGGCTGCCTCATCCCTGCCCTGACGCCAGGCCAGCAACACACAACCACAGGCCATGGCCTCGAAGTTCTTCGCCATGTACTCATCCAGCCCCACATCGGCGCTGATGAACAGGCGAATCCGGTTGAGCATTTCCCGGTAGGCGTCACCCGGTTCGGTACGCAGCATTTGCAGTGGCTCGACACTGGCCAGTGCTTCCAGCAACTCCTTGCGCCCGGAATAGGCAGCGCTGGCGGTACGGCCGATAAAGCCCAGCTCGATGTCACGCTGCGTCAAGTCGCGGGCGTCGGGTTGCACATACTGGTGAGCCGGGTCATAACCCTTGGGTGCAAAACTCACGTTGAACCCTTCGCCTTGCAAACGCGCCGCCACACTGGCACCGGTTACCAGTATCCGCGCACGCGGCAGGCGCTTGTAGAAACGGCTGAACTGCCCCTGCCAGCGCGAGTTGTGCAGATAGTTCTGGCAGGCATCCTCGTCATACACCAGCAAGCCTTCAATGCCCGACAGGTAGCGGGTCTGCTGGTAGACATTCTTGATCGGCAGATCCAGCATTACCCGCGTGAAGCTGTGCAGGTCGACAGCATGCAACGATTTGCGCAGATTGCGCTGCTGCTGTTTGTCCAGCCGCATTACCTGCAGGTCAACCTGCTTGGCCAGCTCGGCGTACAACGTGCTCAAATCCGGCAGTCGTTTTGCCGCAGTGACTAAAAGCACGCGCATCAGGCCAATCCCGAAGCCAGGCGCACAGCCTTTTTCAGATAGCTCCAGCGCAATGCCTGCAGTGGACTCAGACCCAGCGCGTGGCGATAGAAACGTTTTGCCGCAGGTTTGTCATCCGCCAACAACGCTGCACGAAACAATGACAGGTAGCGCTGTGCTTCATAACGTTTACGCAGTGGCTGGCACTCGGCCGGCAGGCTGGCAAAGACTTCGCGCAGCATGCCTTGCGCCACCGCCTCTTCGTCATCACGGTTATGCCGCAGGCTACCGGCGTGTTTGTGGATGCGTGCCAGTGGTTGCTTGGTCAGGGCTACCGGAGCACTCACCAGCAGGTAGGCAAACACCGGAATGTCTTCGCCAGTGCGCAACTGCTCCGGGTAGGGCCGCTGCAGCAACAGGTCGCGGCGAAACAGCGTGCAGCAGTGCGAGATGGAGATTTTCTTTTCCAGCAGGTAGCGCCGGATCAACTGCCGCGGCGAACCGCTGGCAGGCGTGGGCAGCCGCAGTCGCTCGCGACCATCCGCCGTCACCGACAGCTGGGCGCCGAGTACCAGACCGGCATCCGGGTTTGCCTGCAGGGTCTGGCGCAGACTGGCCAGAGCCTCGGGCAGCAATTCGTCATCGGCATCCAGCAGCAACGCATAGCGTCCATGGGCCAGCCTGATGCCATGGTTGCGCGCCGCAGCGGCACCGGCATTGGCCTGACTGATTACCTGCACCTGCGGATAACGCTGCGCATAGTCCGCCAGCACATCGGCCGTGTTGTCCGTGGAGCCATCGTTGATCACCAGCAACTCAATGTCATCGGCCCACTGCGCGAGCACCGAGTCCAGCGCGCGCGGCAGCAGATGTGCATAGTTGTAGGCCGGAATGATCACGCTGATCAGCGGTGGCTGCTCAGCGTTCATCGCTGCATGCTCAGAGAGCGTCGTCATATGGCTTGACGCCATCCTTGACCACCAGAATGTCCTGCATGATCAGGTACTCCAGATCCGAGCCGAAGAACATGTTCAGGGCATCGGTCGGCGAGCAGATCATCGGCTCGCCACGGCGATTCAGCGAGGTGTTCAGCGACACGCCATTGCCGGTGAGGTTTTCCAGTTCCTTCATCAGGTCGTACCAGCGCGGGTTGAATTCGCGCTGCAGTACCTGGGCGCGCGAAGTGCCGTCTTCGTGCACCACTTCGCTGACACGGGTTTTCCACTCCTCGTTCACTTCGAAGGTGAAGGTCATGTACGGACTCGGGTGATCGACCTTGAGCATCTGCGGCGCAACGCTATCCAGCATCGACGGGCAGAAGGGTCTCCAGCGCTCGCGGAACTTGATCTGCGCATTGATGCGGTCAGCCACGCCCGGCACGCTCGGACAACCGATGATCGAACGGCCACCAAGGGCCCGCGGACCGAACTCCATGCGCCCCTGGAACCAGGCCACCGGATTGCCATCGACCATGATGCGCGCGATGCGCTGCACGGTGTTGTCGATCTGTTGCCAGTTCGGCTTACCCGGATGCCGCGCACAGGCGGCGATCACGTCTTCGTTACTGTATTCCGGGCCGAGGTAGACGTGTTCCATCTTCTCCACCGGCACGCCGCGCGCTTGCGAGACGTAAGCGGCGGCACCCACCGCAGTACCGGCATCACCGGAAGCCGGCTGCACGAACAGCTCCTTGACTTCCGGACGGGCAATGATCCGCTGGTTGAGTTTGACGTTCAGTGCGCAGCCGCCGGCAAACACGATCTTGCCGGTTTCCTTGAGAATGTCGCCCAGGTAGTAATCCATCATCTGCAGCGAGAGCTTTTCGAACAGCGCCTGCATGCTGGCGGCGTAATGGATGTACGGATCGTCGGCGATATCGCCTTCACGCTTGGGCCCCAGCCACTCGATCAGCTTGGGCGAGAAGTAGAAACCCTTGCCCTTTTCCTTGTAGCGGCGCAGGCCGATGACGTTGGCATAGTCGGTATTGATCACCAGCTCGCCATTATCAAAGCTGGCCAGCCGCGAGAAGTCGTACTTGCTGGCATCACCATAGGGCGCCATGCCCATGACCTTGAACTCGCCGTCGAGCATCTCGAAACCGAGGAATTCGGTGACGGCACCGTACAGCCCGCCGAGGGAGTCCGGGTCGTAGAATTCCTTGATCTTGTGGATCTTGCCATTCTCGCCATAGCCGAAGAAGGTGGTGGCGTACTCGCCCTTGCCATCGATGCCGAGGATTGCGGTTTTTTCCTTGAAGCCCGAACAGTGGTAGGCACTGGAAGCGTGCGCCAGGTGATGCTCGACCGCTTCGATCTTGACCTTCTTCAGATCAAAACCGAGCTGCTCCAGGCACCATTTGACCTTGTTGCGATAACGCTTGTAGCGCCGGTTGCCCATCAGGATCGCATCCAGCGCACGGTCCGGGGCGTACCAGTAGCGTCTGGCGTAATGCCAGCGTGCCTTGTCGAAGATGCTGATCGGGGCGAACGGAATAGCCACCACATCGACGTCGGACGGTTTGATCCCGGCCTGTTCCAGACAGAACTTGGCCGACTCATAGGGCATGCGGTGCTTGGCGTGCTTGTCGCGCACAAAGCGCTCTTCTTCTGCGGCGGCAATCAGCTTGCCGTCAATGTACAGGGCGGCAGAAGGGTCATGGCTAAGGGCGCCGGACAGTCCGAGAATCGTCAATGCCACAGGAGAAACCTCTATTCAGGGCAGGTGCCGGGCACCTGCGGTAAACGTTTGTCGAGCAACCGGTACAGCGCTGAATCAGCCGGCCAGTTGCGCAAAAAGCGCGCGCGATCCCGCGCATAAGCTGGCTTGAAGCGGCGCAGGCTGCGGTGTTGCTGCATGGCATCCAGATCAATCAAGGACCAGCAGCCAACTCCCTGCACCTCATCCCAGAACAGATTGTAGCCTTTCAGGTCGCCATGGCTGATGCGCTCGCGCAGCAGTGCCTGGAACAGCCGGTCCAGTGCCAGCAAATCACTCTCGGGCGGTGTGCTGTCGAGATACGGCTGGAAGCGCGTGATTATATCTTGCCCCGCCAGGTATTCGGTAATCAGATAGGCCGGACCGCGCAACCAGCACCAGCGCCGCTCGATTACTGCCAGCGGCTGTGGCGTGGCAATGCCGAGCAACTCCAGGCGATTGCCCTCACGCCAGCTGTGCCAGGCGCGACTGGGTCGCCAGAAGCGTTTGCACCAGTGCAGCAGGCTCTTGATGTTGTAGCGTTTGGCCAGCAGCCTAGTGCCGCCAACCTCCACCCGCGCCACCGTGGCAGCACCGCCGGTCTTGTGGATATGCCCCTGCTCGATGCGCCCATCCAGCTCCGCCAGCAAGGGTGCCAGCTGCGTTTCAGCTTCGCGGCGCACCACGCGCAAACCGAAGGCACCTATGCGGGCGCTGAACAGGCTGCAATCGCGGGCGATCTTTTTCAGGTAGTCACGCAACCGCCAGCGCCGCACCTTGGCAATTTCTTTCTGCAACCGCTCCAGCGGCAAGGCGTGTTCAGCGTTGGCCAGCAGGTAATGCACCAGCAGTTCTTCCAGCGAGGCCTCGATCTCGGCTGGCAGCTGGGCAAAAAACACCCCGAGATTCTCCAGCACCCTGGCCCTGGATAGCGGCTGCCCGGCCGTTTCGACCTGCACACCGCCGCCATCGATGACGAACAGCTGTCCCTGCTGACGCAGCAGATTGTCCAGATGCAGGTCGGCCTGCCACAAACCCCGCGCATGCATCTGGCCGATCAGGCTCAGCGCTTCGCCCAGAACGGCTTGCTGAGCATCGGATAAACAGGGTTGCCGCTCCACGGCACGCCAGGCATCCCAAAGGCTTTCAGCGCCCTCCAGGTAATCGAACAACAGCCAGCCGCCCTCGCCCGCCATCTGGCCATGCGCCAGCAGTGCCGGGGTCTTGAGCCCCTGCCCTGCGAGCAACTGCGCACCGGCAAGCTCACGGGAATAATGCCGCTCGCTATTGCCGCCGATCAGCAGTTTGGCCAGCACCTTGCGCCCTTGCCACTGCGCCACGCCGACATAGCGCTGCCCTGGCAGGACACGCATCCAACGCTCGATCTGCAACGTATTGCACGCGTCCAGCTCTAGCGCCAACGGCAATTGCGGATTACGGCCGGCTAACCGGGAAAGTTTCACCGCCGCCCGTCCTTGTCACGCTGACGGGCACCCAGCCGATCCATCCAGCTGTCTAACCCGGTTTCGCCGCCCAGATAGGTCACGAGGAACAAGTGCACTTCGTCCTCCGTCCAGGCATTGGCGCGACGCAGCAAAGGCTCCAGGTCCTTGATCCGGTCACGCCGGCCAAACCACAGTGGCCGGGTTTTCTCCAGATCGATCAGACAGGCCTGATAGCCTTCTGCCTGCGGCCGCAGAAAAATATGTTTGGGATAGAAGCAACCATGCAGCTGCCCTGCGGCGTGCAGGCGGGCGGCGAGCTGGCCACAGGCAAGGATGATGTTGCGGCGCTGTAGCGCGGTCAGCGCATCCCAGCCTTCGAGCAATTTGAACAGGTCGCTCCAGCCATCCAGTGCGCGCGTCAGCAATATTGCACAGGACTCGCCCGGGCGCTTGCGTGCGGCAAAAAACGCCGCCTCCAGCGCCGGGATGCCCAGCTCCCGGTAACGCCGGATATTGCGCAATTCGCGGGCAAAGGTCGGCTCGCCCAGCGGATGCGCCAGGCTGCGGGTCAGATGGTTGGTCTGGCGTTTGAGATAATAGGCATGCCCGTCCAGCTCCAGCCGGCAGACCGTGCTGTAACCACCGCGCTCGGTATTCGGCTCGTCCACCGGCTCCAGTTGCAGCGCCCACAAGGCATCGAAGCTGGCCAGGCCATGCTGTTCCAGCAGCGCGCGATCCTCAGCAGCAAGGTAGTCGTTCATTCGCGGCCCTCGAAGAAGCCGACGACCTGCGCAATACGCTTCTTGTCACTGGCATTCAGCCGCTGGCGCCCGCGGTACTGCAGGTAAAAGCGCAGGCGCTGGGTGCGACTCAGGCAGGTCTTGGCCACCTTGTCCAGGCAGGCCAGATCCTTGACGATGCGATAGCGCAGAGTCGGCCCCCACCAGAACCCGCCGGACGGACAGTCGATGAGGAACACCTGATCGCTCGTATTGACCAGTAGGTTGCGCCACTTCAGGTCATTGTGGGTGAAGTGCTGGTCATGCAGCGCACGGGTGATGCTTGCCACCTGCTGGCTGATGTTGCGCACCCAGTCCGGGTTAGCCAGGCGCGGGTCACGGGTCAGCGCCAGCTGGGACAGGTCGCAGGTGCCGACCAGTTCCCGGGTAATCAGCGCGCCACGCACAAAAGAGCCTTTCTGCCGCTGCATACCGGCCGCGACCACCCTCGGCGTGGGTATGCCCCATTGGGCAAAGCGCTTCAGATTGCGACACTCGGTCATCACCCGGGTGCGTCCGCTGAAACGGCGCAGACCCTTGCCATTGCTGCGGTAGCGTTTGACGTAATAACCAACTCCGGCGCGCTCTAGGCGGATCACCTCGGAAATTTCATCCTTGGTAATACGCTGACCCTGCAGGGCAAACACTGCATCCAGGCTGCCGAAATCGGCCACAAGCGCAACAAAGTCATCTTCCAGTTTCCAGCCCGCCATCAGAGTGCGTCCCCGTAACGCTGCTTGCGTGCATAAAGCTTGTCCGCCTTGCCCTGCAACCAGCCGAGCAACCGGGCTTCTTCACGGAGTATCTGGCGCAGCGGTTGCCGGAAATACCCGCGCAGGAAGCGCAGCTTGTCGCGCTCGGTCAGACCAATATCCAGCACCGAGAAATACAGCGCGGCCAGATCCTTGTCACGCCAGCGGCGTGGCGTAGCGTTGCGTGTCTGCGCGCGGTGCAGGTCGATCAGCGACAGGCGCAGAGTATCTGCCGTCAGCGGCTGGTCGGTGTGCAGCAGAAAGTGGCAGATATAGCAGTCACGGTGATTGACCCCGGCACGATGCATCATGCCGGTCATGCGTGCCACTTCTGCAATCAGCGCGCGCTTGAGGCGGGGCTCGGGCGGCTGCTGCGCCCAGTGCAGACTGAGTTGCTCGAGGTCGGTGGTAGGTGCCAGCTCCTCGGTGACGATAAACGAGTGCTGCCGCGCCGGATTGCCTCCACGCTCGCCATAGGCCACTGCGGTCATGGTCGGCACGCCGGCAGCGGTCAGGCGCTTGATCGCCAGCCATTCCTGCCGGGCGCCGAGTACCGGCAATTTGGCAGTCAGCAGGTTCTTGACGATCTCGCCCCAGCCGATACCGCGATGGATCTTGACGAAATAGCCGTGCCCGACGAGCTCGGTGCGCAGAGTGCGGCGGCCTTCCAGTTCACGGTAGACCTCGCCCTGCAACTGTTCGACGGCAACGAAGGGGTCCTGCTTGGCCCACAGGGTTTTGAAGGGTTCGGCGAGGAATAGCTTCATGCACCACCCCCGACAATCACATCCGCTGCCTTTTGCGGCATCGAATAGAGGTCGGCAGACTCGGCAAACGCCAGCCCGTTACGCCCCCAGAAAGCCCGCCGCTGATCGTCGGCCAGCATGTCGGCCAGCTGGTGGTCGAGGGCCGCCTGCTCGAACGGACTGGCCAGCACCCGTCCGCAATCGGCCTCGGCAATATAGTGGGCGTAACCGCAGACATCGGTGACCAGTACCGGCAAACCGGAGACCAGCGCCTCGAGCAGCACGGTACCGGTGTTCTCGTTGTAGGCCGGATGGATCAGCAGATCGGCACCGAGCAGGAAGCGCGGAATATCGCTGCGCCCCTTGAGAATATCGACCTGCGCGGAGACCCCGAGCGTCTTGGCCTGCAGCTGGAACGGCCGCGGGTCGTCCTGACCGATGGCGATCAGCCGTGTGCGTTTTTTCAGCTCGCGCGGCAGCGCCGCCAGCGCCTTGAGGCTGCGGTCCAGGCCCTTGGTCTTGAAGCCGGAACCGATCTGCACCAGCAGCAGGTCGTCATCCGCCAGCTTGAACTCGCGACGGAATTCAGCCCGAATTTCGGCGGCATTGGCCGGTGCCCGGCGGTCCTGGGCGATACCCGGCGGCAGCAGGTGAAAGCGCTGCAGCGGGGTGTGGTAATGCTGCACGAACAGCGGTTGCTGCACTGCCGAAATCATCAGGATCTCGGTGTTCGCATCGACGCCAAACACCGCCCGCTCGTAGTCGGCAAAGTGCTTGTAGCGACCCCAGCGTTTGTAGATCGGATTGCGCAGGGTTTGCGCCTTGTCCTCGTAGCAACCGTCGGCGGCATAGTAGACATCCAGCCCGGGCATCTTGTTGAAACCGACCAGCCGGTCCACCGGATCACGGGCCAGATCAGCTGCCAGCCAGGCAGTGAATTTTTCGTTGCGGCGGTGGTTGAACAGCGCCTTGACCGGCGCCACCCGCACATCGAAACCGGCCGGCACTTCACCTTCCCAGATGGGCGTGTAAACGCGAATGGCATGCCCGCGTTGCTGGCATTCCAGGGCGATCCGCATGAAGTCGCGCTGCAAGCCGCCGTAGGGAAAGTACTTGTAGAGCACGAAGGCAAGTTGCATCACGGCTTTCCAGTCAAGCGTAGGGTGGGCCTTGGCCCACCAACTGCGGCGTAAGCATACCGGTGGGCTGAAGCCCACCCTACGAAAGCTGTCATGCATCCTCTCCAGCCAGCAGCAGTGCTTCCAGCTGCGTACCAACATGCTGTGCATCAAGCCCATCAAAGCACGACTTGTTGCGGTCGCCGCTACCGGCACCCGGGCCACTGGCACACAGATGGATCTGGCCCTTGCCGTAGGCACCGACCTTGCCCGGCAGGGTCGGTCCATACAGGGAGATGGTGGGCACATCCAGCGCGGCAGCCATGTGACCGAGGCCGGTGTCCACCGCCACGCAGGCGCGGGCACCGGCTATTACCTTGGCCACGCCGGCGAGATTCAGTTTCGGCAGCACGGCAACATGCTCCAGTCCTGCCGCAATACGTTCGGCGCGGGCCTGCTCTTCCGCGTTGCCCCAGGGCAGGCGGACTGCCCAGCCCAGTTCGTTGCAGCGCTCGGCCAGCGCACGCCACTCGTTCTCCGGCCAGTGCTTGCTCGGCCAGGTGGTACCGTGCAGGAACAGCAGGTAAGGCAATTCCGGCGCGTCCGCCATGCCGGCCCGATCCAGCCCATAGTCACCCAGACCTGCGGGCAAGGCATAACCCAGCGCGCGGGCGAACAGCTGGCGGACCCGCTGCAGCGCATGCTGGTCCTTGGGTACCGCATAGGTCCGGTCATAGAAGTGGCAGGCGATGGGTTCACGGGCCGAATCGCGGTCCAGCCCGGCCACCGGCGCCTGTACGTAACGGGTCAACCAGGCGCTCTTGAGCAGGCCCTGGGCATCAATCACCAGATCGTATCTGGTCTCGCGCAGACGCGCCTTGAAGCGCCGCCACTCACCGTCTCTGAAGGTTTGCAGGGGATGCTTGCGCCAACGGCGGATGGCCACCGGCAGCACCTGCGCCACCGCCGGATGCCAGGCCGGAATCTCGGCAAAGCCCTCTTCCACCACCCAGTCGAACTGGATGCCCGGAATCGCCAGTGCGGCATCGGTAAGCGCCGGCAAGGTATGAATGACATCGCCGAGCGACGAGGTCTTGATCAGCAGGACGCGCAACCTAACGCACCTCGACCGGACTGCCGAGCAAACGCTCCAGTGCGTCAATCACCGGCCGCGGTTTCAGATCACGCAAACAGTTGTAATGACCGAAGCGGCAGGTGCGCTCGAAGCACGGGCTGCACTCCAGGCCCAGGCGAACTATTTCCACCTGATCGGCCAGCGGCGGGGTGAACTGCGGCGAAGTGGAACCGTACACCGCCACCAGCGGGCGATTCAGCGCCGCGGCGACATGCATCAGACCGGAGTCGTTGGACACCACGGCGCTGGCGCTGGACAACAGGTCAATGGCTTCGGCCATCGAGGTCTGCCCGGCCAGATTCACACACTCCTCACGCAGACCGGGAATCAGCCGGCTGCGGATATCCTCACCGCCGGGCTGGTCGCTCTTCGAGCCGAACAACCAGACCTGCCAGCCCTGACGAATCTTCAGCTCGGCAACCTTGGCGTAATGCTCGGCCGGCCAGCGTTTCGCCTCGCCGAACTCGGCACCCGGGCAGAGGGCCAGCACAGGGTGCTGCAGACTCAGGCCGAATCTGGCCAGCGCCGCCTCCCGGCTGGCCGGATCGATCTGCAGCAGCGGCCGTGGATAAGGCTGCGCCAGTGCGGCTCCCGGCTCGAAGGCCAGTGCCATGAAGCGCTCGATCATCAGCGGGTAGCGGTCTTTATCCAGGCTGCGGATGTCATTCAGCAGACCGTAACGCATCTCGCCTTTCCAGCCGGTGCGTTTGGCAATGCCGGCAAAGAACGGTACCAGGGCGGATTTCAGTGAATTGGGCAGCAGGATTGCCTGATCGTACTGACCAGCCAGGCTTTTGCCGATCTTGCGCCGCGCCGCCAGATCCAGCACGCCATGCCCCAGCGGAAAGCTCAGGGCTGCCCGCACTTCGGGCATGCGCTCGAGAATCGGCCGGCTCCAGTCGGGCGCCAGCACATCGATGGCGCAGCCCGGATGGCGCTGTTGCAGACACTGGAAGAGTGTCTGCGCCATGACCATGTCGCCTACCCAGCTGGGTCCTACGATCAATATGTTCATGCTTTACCCGTAGGGTGGGTTAGTCGCATCAGCGGCGTAACCCACCATGGATGTCGGCAGACATCCCTTTGGCCGCCCCTTCGGGCCGGATGGCGGGTTACGACCTGCGGTCTAACCCACCCTACGCTTACTTGACCAGAGTGCGCCATTCCGCATGGCCGGCACTCTTGCCGTTGACCAGGTCGAAATAGGCCTTCTGCAGTTTCTCGGTCAGCGGACCACGGCGGCCGGCGCCGATCTGGCGACCGTCGACTTCACGAATCGGCGTGACTTCGGCAGCGGTGCCGGTAAAGAAGGCTTCATCGGCGATGTACACCTCGTCACGGGTGATGCGCTTCTCGACCACCTTGATGCCCAGCTCGTCGGCCAGCGTGAGGATGGTGTTGCGGGTAATGCCATTCAGGCAGGAGGTGACCTCCGGGGTGTAGACCACGCCATTGCGTACCAGGAAGATGTTCTCCCCCGAGCCTTCCGCTACGTAACCTTCGGTATCCAGCAGCATGGCCTCGTCGGCACCGCCGGAGATGGCTTCCTGCAATGCCAGCATCGAGTTGATGTAGTTGCCGTTGGCCTTGGCCCGGGTCATGGAGATATTCACATGGTGGCGGGTGAAGGAGCTGGTACGCACCTTGATGCCCTGCTCGAACGCTTCGTCGCCCATGTACGCGCCCCAGTACCAGGCCGCCACTATGACATGCACCTTGAGGCCGGCAGCGCGCAGGCCCATGGCCTCGGATCCGTAGAACACCATCGGCCGCAGGTAGGCGGTTTCCAGATTGTTCTCGCGCACCACTGCACGGTGGGCCTCGTTGATCTCTTCCTTGCTGAACGGCATCGGCATATTCATGATGTGCGCCGAGTCGAACAGGCGGTCGGTATGCGCCTGCAAACGGAAAATCGCCGTACCTTCCGCCGTGTTGTAGGCACGCACGCCCTCGAACACACCCATCCCGTAATGCAGGGTATGGGTCAGGACATGGGTGGTGGCATCGCGCCATGGCACCATTTTGCCGTCATACCAGATCACGCCATCACGATCGGCCATCGACATATCAATCTGCTCCTTATCTGTTCGCTCAATTCAACAATTCGTTTACTGCCGCGCGCCCCGGTCAAACCTGCCGCCCGCGTCCAGCCTACAACAACCCCAGCTCCCGCCAGACCCTCAGCACGGTACCCCGCTCGGCGGACAACTGGTCAGCGGCGACTTTGCCGGGCTGTTTCTGCAAGGCCTGCCGGTGGGCTACGGCGCGCAGCGCCCGGTAAGCGTCCTGCAACAGGCTGACATCCTCCAGCGGCAACAGATCCAGCTCGCCCAAGCCATCCAGAATGCGGATATTGTCGGTATAGCGTAGCAATTGCGGGTGCCTGTGCGACCAGGCCAAGACCGCGTATTGCACCATAAATTCAATATCGACGATACCGCCGGCGTCCTGCTTGAGATCGAAGCTCTGCCCGGCGTCGAAGGCGTTGACGGCTGTGCCGGCTGCCGTTTCGCGGGTGCCCAGGTTGTCGCGCATCTTCGCGCGCATTTCGGAAACCTCTTCGCGCAGCTTGGGCAGATCGCGCTCACCACCCAGCACCCGGGCACGAATCGCCTCGAACCCCGCCGTCACCCGCGGACACCCGACCAGCACCCGCGCACGCACCAGGGCCTGATGCTCCCAGGTCCAGGCTTCGCTTTCCTGATAGCGCTCGAACGCCGCCAGCGAACTGACCAGCAGACCGGAAGCACCGGAAGGACGCAGGCGCATGTCCACTTCATACAGCGGCCCCGAAGTGGTCTGGGTGGTCAGCAGGTGAATGATGCGCTGCCCGAGCCTGGCGAAAAACTGAGCACCATCGACCGGTTTGGCACCATCGGTTTCCGCCAGCGAATCGGCATCGTGAATGAACACCAGATCCAGATCAGAACCATGGCCGAGCTCGATACCACCAACCTTGCCATACCCGACGACGATGAAATCCGGGTTGCACAGGCTGCCATCGACGCGCCGCGGCGTGCCGTGCCTGGCCACCATCTGCCGCCAGGCCAGCGCCAGCACCTGCTCGAGAATGGCTTCGGCAAGCCAGGTCAGATAGTCACTGACCTTCATCAGCGGCAAACTTCCGGCAATTTCCGAAGCGGCAACACGCAAGCGGTGCGCCAGCTTGAAATGCCGCAGCGCCTCCATTTCCTGCTCCAGGTCATCCTCGGGAATACGCGCCAGCCGCTCACGCAATTCGGCCGCCAGTTCGGGCGCCAGTGGCGGCTTGAACAGACGCCCCTCGTTGAGCAACTCATCGAGCAGTAACGGGTAGCGCGCAATCTGCTCGGAAATCCACGGGCTGGCCGCACACAAGCGGATCAGCCGCTGCAGGGCGCCGGGATTTTCGCTAAGCAGTACCAGATAGGCCGAACGCCGCACAACCCGCTCCACCAGCGGCATCACCCGTTCCAGCACCCGGTCCGGATCATCGTGCTCTGCCGCCTGCACCAGCAGGCGCGGTATGAACGCATCCAGCCGCCCACGCCCCATGCGTTGCATGGCACGTACCTGCGGCCCGCGCTTGAGGTCAAGAATACGTTTGAAAGCCGCCTCGGCATTATCAAAACCGGCCTCGGCCAGTTGCTGAATGGCACTTTCCGGCTCCACCGCTTCTTCCCACAGCGGCAACCACTCCAGCCCGGCGGCCCCAGCGGCCTGCTCGTCTTCATCCTCGTCAGGATCGGCAATTACATGGCGGAAATGCCGGTCAATGCGTGCGCGCCATTGCATCAGCTCCAGATGAAACTCACCCCAGCTGGCAAAGCCCAGCATGCAGGCGACGCGCGCCTGATCCAGCTCGTTATCCGGCAACATCTGCGTCTGGCGGTCACCGATGGCCTGCAAGGCATGCTCGGTATAGCGCAGGAATTCGTAGCCCTGCCGCATGTCATCTACTGCTGTCGCCGGCATATAACCCTGGGCTTGCAAGGTCCCCAGAACTTTCAGTAATGAGCGCTGCTGCAGGCTCAGGTCACGGCCACCATGAATCAGCTGGAAGACCTGGGCGATGAATTCCACTTCACGAATGCCGCCGGCGCCGAGCTTGATGTTATCTGCCATGCCCTTGCGCCGTACCTCCTGCTGAATCAGCAGTTTCATGGCGCGCAGTGCCTCGATGGCGGAAAAATCCAGATAGCGGCGGTAAACAAACGGCCGCAGCATTTCCAGCAACTGCGCACCCGCCTGCTGGTCACCGGCAACCACCCGAGCCTTGATCATGGCGTAACGTTCCCAGTCACGACCCTGATCCTGGTAGTACTGTTCCAGCGCATTGAAGCTCAGCGCCAGCGCGCCGGCCGAACCGTACGGACGCAAACGCATGTCGGTGCGGAACACGAAACCATCCACGGTGATCGCATCCAGCGCCTTGATCAGCCGCTGGCCCAAACGAATGAAGAATTCCTGGTTATCCAGCGTGCGCTTGACCCCCTCGGTTTCACCGCCCTCCGGGTAGCCGAAGATCAGATCGATATCCGAAGACAGGTTGAGCTCATGGGCGCCCAGCTTGCCCATACCGAGGATCACCATATGTTGCGGCGTGCCCGTATGGCGACCGATTGGCGTGCCGAACTGGACAATGTGGCGCTGGTAGATCCACTGATAGGCCAGGTCGATGCAGGCATCGGCCATGTCCGACAGGTCGCGACAGGTTTCCACCAGCGTGGCCTGCCGGGTGACATCACGCCAGATGATGCGCAACTGCTGACGATTGCGGAAACGCCGCAGACGCCGTCCGAGATCGTCCTCGTCCGGGCAGTCGGCCAGACACGCCTGGAGCAGGCTGCGCATCTCGGCGTGCGCCAGTTCGCGCTGCAACAGGCCGGTGAACTGCTCGTCAAGTAACAGCTGCGGATCGCGCAGCAACTGCTCGGTTACAAAATCACTGGCGGCGGTAACCCGGCGGAAGTCTTCGCGAAACCCGACAGGCCAGGAATCTGCAGCTCCCTGCTCGGCCAGCGCACTGGCAAACTCCCTTTCAGCACGCCCGGCACATGCCTGCAATAGGTCTGGCAAAGGAGGCAGCAAAGGCAAACTCATGGTCTATCCTTGATGAAAGCGGGCTGACTGGAAGGCAGATTCTACGGCTGCAACTGCAGCCTGATTACAGCAAATCCCATGTAGTAGTACTACATAAGTAGACTATTCCAAACCAGCCCGGCAGGTTAATATGTAGTAAAACTACAAAACGGAAAGCCGTCAGTAGTTCCCGAATTCGCTGCTACTGCGTAACGCCGTGCAGCAACTGGTGACCGATTCTGGAAGCCTTTGAGCCTTGGAGCAAGCCATGCAAGACCTCGATCCCGTCGAAACCCAGGAATGGCTGGACGCCCTCGAGTCGGTTCTCGACAAGGAGGGCGAAGACCGCGCGCACTATCTGCTGACCCGCATGGGTGAACTGGCAGCCCGTACCGGCACCCAGTTGCCCTACGCGATCACCACGCCTTATCGCAACAGCATACCGGTCGGCCATGAGGCACGCATGCCCGGCGACCTGTTCATGGAACGGCGGATCCGTTCACTGGTGCGCTGGAACGCGCTGGCCATGGTCATGCGCACCAACCAGCAGGACCCCGACCTCGGCGGCCACATCGGCACCTTTGCTTCCAGTGCCACCCTGTATGACGTCGGCTTCAACTATTTCTTCCAGGCCCCGACCGAAGAACATGGCGGCGACCTGATCTACTTCCAGGGCCATGCCTCGCCGGGCGTGTATGCCCGCGCCTTCCTTGAAGGGCGCATCACTGAAGACCAGCTGAACAAATTCCGCCGGGAAACCGACGGTGGCGGCCTGTCTTCCTATCCGCACCCCTGGCTGATGCCGGAGTTCTGGCAATTTCCCACGGTGTCCATGGGCCTCGGCCCGTTGCAGGCGATCTACCAGGCACGCTTCATGAAGTACCTGGAGCATCGCGGCTTCATTCCCGCCGGCAAGCAGAAGGTCTGGTGCTTCATGGGCGATGGCGAGTCCGACGAGCCGGAATCCCTCGGAGCGATTGCCATGGCCGGTCGCGAGCAACTGGACAACCTGATCTTCGTGGTCAACTGCAACCTGCAGCGCCTCGACGGCCCGGTGCGCGGTAACGGCAAGATCATCCAGGAACTCGAAGGGGTGTTCCGCGGTGCTGGCTGGAACGTCAAGAAAGTCATCTGGGGCCGCTTCTGGGATCCGCTGTTCGCCAAGGACAAGAACGGTGCCTTGCAGCGGCGTATGGACGAGGTGGTTGACGGTGACTACCAGAACTACAAATCCAAGGACGGCGGCTTCGTCCGCGAGCACTTCTTCAACACCCCTGAACTCAAGGCCATGGTCAGTGACCTCTCCGACAAGGAGATATGGAATCTCAACCGCGGCGGCCATGACCCCTACAAGGTGTATGCCGCCTACCACGCTGCCGTGAACCACAAGGGCCAGCCCACCGTGGTGCTGGCCAAGACCATCAAGGGTTATGGCATCGGCGCAGGCGAAGCGCAAAACACCGCGCACAACGTGAAGAAAGTCGACGTCGAGAGCCTGAAGAAATTCCGCGACCGCTTTGACATCCCGATCAACGACAACGATCTGGACAAGCTGCCGTTCTACCGCCCGGCCGAAGGCAGTGCCGAGGCCCGCTACCTGCTGCAACGCCGTGAGGCACTGGGCGGTTTCGTGCCGCAACGGCGCAGCCGCAGCATCAGCATTCCGACGCCGCCACTGGCCACCCTGAAGGCCGTTCTTGACGGTTCCGGCGACCGCGAAATCTCCACCACCATGGCCTTCGTGCGGATCCTCGCGCAACTGGTCAAGGACAAGGACCTCGGCCAGCGCATCGTGCCGATCATCCCCGACGAGGCGCGCACCTTCGGCATGGAAGGCATGTTCCGCCAGCTGGGCATCTACTCCTCGGTCGGCCAGCTGTATGAGCCGGTGGATAAAGACCAGGTGATGTTCTACCGCGAGGACAAGAAGGGCCAGATTCTCGAGGAAGGCATCAACGAGGCCGGCGCCATGTCCAGCTGGATGGCTGCCGGCAGTTCCTACAGCAGCCACAACCAGCCGATGCTGCCGTTCTACGCGTTCTATTCGATGTTCGGTTTCCAGCGTATCGGCGATCTGGCCTGGGCCGCCGGCGACATGCAGGTGCGCGGCTTCCTGATCGGCGGCACTGCCGGGCGCACCACCCTGAATGGCGAAGGTCTGCAACACGAGGACGGCCACAGCCACATCCTCGCCTCGACCATCCCCAACTGCCGCAGCTACGACCCGACTTACGGCTACGAGCTGGCGGTGATCATCCGTGAAGGCATCCGCCAGATGATCGAGGAACAGCAAAGCGTGTTCTTCTACCTGACGGTGATGAACGAGGCCTATGTGCAACCGCCAATGCCCAAGGGTGTCGAGGACGGCATCATCCGCGGCATGTACCTGCTGGAAGCGGACAAGAGCAAAGCCGCGCATCAGGTACAACTGCTCGGCTGCGGCACCATCCTGCGCGAAGTGCGCGAGGCGGCGAAAATTCTTCGCGAAGACTTCAATGTCGGCGCCGATGTCTGGAGCGTGACCAGCTTCAATGAGCTGCGCCGCGAAGGTCTCGCCGTGGAGCGCTGGAATCGTCTGAATCCGACCAAGAAGGCGCGCACCACCTACGTCGAGCAATGCCTGTGCAAGAGCGACGTACCGGTGATTGCCAGCACCGACTACATGAAACTGTTCGCTGACCAGATTCGCCAGTGGCTACCCGGCAAGGAGTACAAGGTACTCGGCACCGACGGCTTCGGCCGCAGCGACAGCCGGGCCAAACTGCGGCACTTCTTCGAGGTGGATCGCCACTTCGTCGTGATTACCGCACTGGAAGCGCTGGTTGCCCGTGGCGAAATCAAACCCAAGGTGGTGGCCGATGCGATCAAGCGTTTCGGTATCGATCCGGACAAGGCCAACCCGCTGGAGTGCTGAGTCATGAAAACTGCATCGCTGATTTTTTCCTGGACTGCTGCACGGGTTAACTATTGCCGGTCTTTGTCTGAAGGGTGGGCTTCAGCCCACCAATGCCCACGCAGAGCGTCTCGGCGGGCTGAAGCCCACCCTGCGTCCGCGCTTTGCCAAGGAGAAGGATTGTGAGTGAGTTGATTCGCGTACCCGATATCGGCAACGGTGAGGGTGAAGTGATCGAGCTGCTGGTCAAGGTCGGTGATCGCATCGAGGCCGAACAGAGCCTGCTGACCCTGGAGTCGGACAAGGCCAGCATGGAAATTCCGGCGCCACGCGCCGGCGTGATCACCCGCCTGCTGGTCAAGCTGGGCGACAAACTGAAAACCGGCGATGACCTGCTCGAGCTGGACAGCGGCGAAGCCGCGGTTACCCCGCCCGCAGAGCCAGCAGCACCTGCTGCCGCAGAGACAAGCGCCAGCGCAACTCCAGCGCCGGAGCAGACCGCGCCTGCCGCCGCCAGCACCAGCGCACTGCAGGATATCCAGGTGCCGGATATCGGCTCGTCCGGCAAGGCGAGGATCATCGAACTGCTGGTCAAGGTCGGCGACACGGTAGCAACCGAACAGTCGCTGCTGGTGCTGGAGTCGGACAAGGCCAGCATGGAAATTCCCTCGCCGGCCGCCGGCGTGGTCACTGCCCTGCACGTCAAGCTGGAAGACGAAGTCGGCACCGGCGATCCGATCCTGCAATTGCAGGTCAGCGCGACAACCCCCTCTGCAGCAGCCAGCCCTGCCGCCGCCGCACCAGCACCAGCCACGCCTGCGCCAGCACCTGCAGCCAACGCAGCTGCACCAACCCGTAGCGAGCCGCCAGCAGAACAGCCCGCAACGCAACCCGGCAACAGCAGGGTGCATGCCGGTCCTGCCGTACGCCAGCTGGCGCGCGAACTGGGCGCGGACCTGGCGGCGGTGACCGCCAGCGGACCACACGGTCGTATTCTCAAGGAGGACGTGCAGCAGTTCGTCAAACAACAGCTGCAGAAGGCCAAGCAAGCACCCGGCGCCATGGGTGGCAGCGGCATCCCGCCGGTACCCGAGGTCGATTTCAGCAAGTTCGGCCCGGTGGAAGAAATACCGATGACCCGGCTGATGCAGGTCGGCGCCGCCAACCTGCACCGCAGCTGGCTGAATGTGCCCCACGTGACCCAGTTCGACAACGCCGATATCAGCGAACTGGAAGCCTTCCGCATTGCCCAGAAAGCCACTGCGGAAAAAGCCGGGGTCAAACTGACCGTGCTGCCGTTCCTGCTCAAGGCCTGTGCGCACCTGCTGCTGGAACTACCGGACTTCAACAGCTCGCTGGCGCCGAGTGGCAAGGCACTGCTGCGCAAGGGTTATGTACATATCGGTTTCGCCGTGGACACCCCGGACGGCCTGCTGGTCCCCGTGCTCAAGGACGTCGACAAGAAAAGCCTGCTGCAACTGGCCGCCGAAGCCGCCGAACTGGCGGAAAAGGCGCGCACCAAGAAACTCCTGCCGGACGCCATGCAGGGTGCCTGCTTCACCATTTCCAGCCTCGGGCATATCGGCGGCACCGGCTTCACGCCGATCGTCAATGCGCCGGAAGTGGCGATCCTTGGCGTCAGCAAGGCCAGCATGCAACCGGTCTGGGATGGCCAGGCGTTCCAGCCGAAACTGCTGCTGCCGCTGTCGCTGTCCTACGACCACCGGGTAATCAACGGCGCCGCCGCGGCACGCTTCACCAGGCGTCTGGGCGAACTGCTCGGCGATATCCGTACGCTGCTGCTGTAACTGTCGTCGCAGGACACTGTAGGAGCGGGCTTGCCCGCGAATAACTTGGCCGGGTTATTCGCGGGCAAACCCGCTTCTACAAGAACCGTTAAGTCGCAAGCTCATGGTGTTATCCACCCACGCGCCGTAATACGTTAACCTGCGCGCCCCGCAATCCAAGAGCACCCCGCCATGGCCAACCGCCGTTACAGCTGTATCGGCCTGTTCAACCCCAAGTCGCCGGAGAACGTCGGCGCGGTAATGCGTGCGGCCGGCTGTTACGGGGTCAACTCGGTGTTCTATACCGGCAAGCGCTATGCCCGCGCCCAGGATTTCGTCACCGATACCAAGAAGGTGCATCAGGACATTCCGCTGATCGGCATCGACGACCTGCAGCAGATCATCCCCCTCGGCTGTACGCCGGTCGCGGTGGAAATGGTCGAAGGTGCCCGCGACCTGACCACCTTCACCCATCCGGATCGGGCCATCTACATCTTTGGCCCGGAAGACGGCTCGCTGGACAAGCGGGTGCTGTCCTGGTGCGAAGAGGTCATTTATATTCCCACCAACGGCTGCATGAACCTCGCGGCGACGGTCAATGTGGTGCTCTACGACCGTCTGAGCAAAGGCCTGAACACCCGCTCCGGCCCGCAATTCGGCTGAACCGCCAGCCGCCAATCCATTCAACCGACGAGGCATCCCCCATGGTCCTGCGTTCCCGGATTCTGGCCCACAAGGCACAACTGCCCAGCGCCGAACAGGCATTACCCGGTCGTGCAACAGCGCTGGCCGTACCGGCGGCTCACCATGTCAACGGCCACGCCCTGCAACCGCCGTTCCCTGCCGGATTGCAGCAGGCGATATTTGCCATGGGTTGTTTCTGGGGTGCCGAACGGCGCTTCTGGCAGCAGCCCGGCGTGTGGAGCACGGCAGTCGGCTACGCCGGCGGCTTCACGCCGAACCCGACCTACGAGGAAACCTGCTCCGGGCTGACCGGCCACACCGAAGTGGTGCTGGTGGTGTTCGACCCGCAACTGACCAGCTATCAGGCGCTGCTGAAAACCTTCTGGGAGGCACACAATCCGACCCAGGGCATGCGTCAGGGCAACGACACCGGCACCCAGTACCGCTCGGCAATCTACTGCCTGAACGATGAACAACTGCAGGCCGCCGAAGCCAGCAAGGCAGTATTTGCGCAAGCCCTGCAAGCTGCCGGCCATGGCCCGATAACCACAGAGATTGCCATGGCAGGCCCCTTCTACTATGCCGAGGCCTACCATCAGCAGTATCTGGCGAAGAACCCCGGCGGTTATTGCGGCCTGGGTGGCACCGGCGTCTGCCTGCCCGCCTGAGCTGATCCGGGAACCCTCGCCATGCCCGCGCTTAACCGCGTACGCCACCTGAGCCAGAGCATCGCCTGCCCCTGGCAGCTGGCCTATGACTACCTGTGTGTACCCGAACACTTCTGCCAGTGGGCCTCGGGGCTCGCCAGCGGCATGCAACGGATAGATGGCCAGTGGCTGGCAACAACGCCGCAGGGGCAAGTACGCCTGACCTTCAGCCCGCCCAATAGCTATGGCGTGCTCGATCACTGGGTGCACATCACGCCGCAAGTCAGCATCTATGTGCCGCTACGGCTGGTCGCCAATGGCGAGGGCTGCGAGCTGATCCTCAGCCTGTTTCGCCAGCCAGGCATGAGTGAGGAACGCTTCGCGGCGGATGCGCAGTGGGTGCAGCGCGATCTGCTGACGGCCAGGCAACTGCTCGAAGCCCTGTAGCCCTCAGCCGGCAGTCTTCTCCTCGATCAGCCAGTCCAGCGTCCAGCCGGGCTGACCCTGCGCCAGCAGGTTTGCCAGCCAGGGCAACAACTCGCGCAATTCCTCTTCCAACCCCCATGGCGGATTGGCGATCACCAGCCCGGAACCGTTCAGCCGTTCGGCGCTGTCGGCCGGCTGCACCAGCAACTCGGCACGCAACAGTTTCGGCGCCGGACTTTTCGCCAGTTGCTGGTAGAAGCGCCTGAGCTGGCCGGGCTCCTTGATCGGGTACCAGATCAGCACAATGGCCTGGCGCATGCGCCCGATCGCCTCGCTCAGCGCCTGCACACAACGCTGCAACTCGTCGGCCTGTTCGAACGGCGGATCGATCAGCAGTACCGCACGTTTCTCCCGTGGCGGCAGCAAGGCCCGCGGCACATGCCAGCCCTCACCCAGATGCACCGCCACGCGGCGGTCGAAATGCAGGTTCTCCTTGAGCAGGCGGCCATCCTCGGGATGCTTCTCGTTGCAGTGCAGACGATCCTGCTCACGGGTCAGCTGGCGTGCCAGCTCCGGCGAGCCGGGGTAATAGCGCAGCTGGCCATCCGGGTTCAGGTTGCGCAGCACCTGCAGGTAATCGGCACAGCTGGCAGGCAGGTCAGACGCCCGCCACAGGCGGGCAATGCCCTGCAGGTATTCGCCGGTGCGACTGGCCTGATCACCACGCAGGTCGTAGAGCCCGACACCGGCATGGCTATCGAGGTAGGCGTAGGGTGCGTCCTTTTTCGCCAGCAGGGCAAAGATGCGCGACAGGATCAGGTGCTTGAGCACATCGGCATGGTTGCCGGCATGGAAGGCGTGGCGGTAATTCATCGAAAACTCCTGGCAAGGCGGCGAATTCTAGCAGCCTGCGCCAGGTCGATGCGTGCAGGGGCCTGCTTTGGCCGCTTTATCACGGGCATCGATGAAGCTGGGCGTGCGCAGCATTGCCACATAAGCTGGCAGGATTGACTCAATCCACCGGGATACGACCCATGACCGATACCCTGCTCAGCGCCCGCAATCTGGCTTTTGAACTCTACGAAGTACTGGATGCGCAGAGCCTGATCCAGCGCGAACGCTTTGCCGAGCACAACCGCGAGACCTTCGACGCCGCCGTGGATACCGCACGCAGCATTGCCGAGGAACTGTTCGCCCCGCACAACCGCAAGGGCGATGAACAGGAGCCGCAGTACGTGGACGGCGCCGCGCAGATCATCCCGGAAATCAAACCGGCGCTGGAAGCCTTCCATCAGGCCGGTTTCCTCAACGCCACACGCGATTTCGAGCACGGCGGCATGCAACTGCCGAATCTGCTGTCGCAGGCCTGCTTCGCCCACTTCCAGTCGGCCAATATCGCCACCTCGTCCTATTCGATGCTGACCATGGGCGTGGCCAACCTGATCGAGAATTTCGGTAACGACGAGCAGAAGCGCCTGTTCCTGCAGCCGATCATCGACGGGCGCTTCTTCGGCACCATGGCCCTGACCGAACCGCATGCCGGCTCCTCGCTGTCGGATATCCGCAGCAAAGCCGAGCCGGCCGCCGATGGCAGCTACCGGATCAAGGGCAACAAGATCTTCATTTCCGGCGGTGACCAGCCGATCTCGGAAAACATCGTGCACATGGTGCTGGCCAAACTGCCGGACGCGCCGCCCGGCGTGAAGGGTATTTCACTGTTTATCGTGCCCAAGTTTCTGGTCAACGACGATGGCTCAGTGGGCGCGCGCAACGATGCGTTGCTCGCCGGGTTGTTCCACAAGATGGGCTGGCGCGGCACCACCTCCACCGCGCTGAACTTTGGCGACAACGGCAATTGCGTTGGCTATCTGGTGGGCAAGCCACACCACGGCCTCAACTACATGTTCCAGATGATGAACGAGGCGCGCATCGGCGTCGGCATGGGCGCGACCATGCTTGGCTATGCCGGCTACCTCTATTCCCTGGAATACGCCCACCAGCGCCCGCAGGGCCGCCAGCCGGACGGCAAGGACCCGACCAGCCCGCAGGTGGCGATCATCGAACACACCGATGTGAAGCGCATGCTGCTGATGCAAAAGGCCTACGTTGAAGGCGCTTTCGATCTCGGCCTGTATGCCGCGCGCCTGTTTGATGACACCGAAACCCTGGACACTGCCGAAGAGCGCCAGAACGCGCTGGAACTGCTTGACCTGCTGACACCGATCGTCAAATCCTGGCCCTCGGAGTTCTGCCTGAAGGCCAACGAGATGGCCATCCAGATTCTTGGCGGCCACGGCTATACCCGCGAGTACCCGGTTGAGCAGTACTACCGCGAGAACCGCCTGAACCAGATCCACGAAGGCACCCACGGCATCCAGTCGCTCGACCTGCTCGGGCGCAAGGTAGCGATGAACAATGGCGCGGCACTCAAGCAGTTGCTCAAGCTGATTCATCAATGCTGCGCAAGGGCGACCGCTTTCGAGTCACTGAATGCCCTGCGCCAGCCGCTGGAACAACTGCTGGCGCGCCTGTCTTCCACCACCCTGGCCCTGCTCGGCGATCTGATGAGCGGCAAGGTCAATCAGGGGCTGGCCAACTCGGCGCTGTACCTGAAAGTGTTTGGTCACATGGTGATCGGCTGGCGCTGGCTGGAGCAGGCAATACGGGCTGAGCAAGGCTTGGCCAGCGGCAACCCGGCGGATGCCGAGTTCTACCAAGGCAAGCTGCAGGCGGCACGCTACTTCCTGACCTGGGAGGTGCCGGGCTGCCAGCATGAGCTGAACCTGCTGGAGGCGCGCGACGATACCTGCCTGACCATGCAGGGCGAGTGGTTCTGACGCAACGCCTTGCTGTCTGATCAAGTGCGCCTTCTCGGCGGTCGCACTGGTGGCAGAACCCTGGTATGAGCCAAGCCTGCCGGCTCTTCGGCTGGCTTGTGCCTGCATTCAAGGGCTGCCGACGCCTTCGCGCCTGAACCCGCGGCAGCGCTCAGCGGGTTTCGCCGAAAGCCGGTCTCCCGTGCGGCAGGCTGAACCGGCAAACAAGCCTGCAGCTTCTTTAGCAACCGGCCAAAGCCACAGGTTAGAATCCCGGCATGCACCCTGCATGTTGAAAAGTCCCCTCGCCACACATCACCGGAGCCGCACACTTGGACGCCAGCAGCATCAACAACCTGTTCATGATCGGTGCGCTGCTGGTAGGCCTGAGCATCCTGGTGAGCAATTTTGGCTCGCGTTTCGGCATCCCGATCCTGGTGGTGTTTCTGGCCGTCGGCATGCTTGCCGGCGAAGACGGTTTCGGCGGGATTGTTTTTGATGATTACTCGACCGCCTACCTGATCGGCAATCTGGCGCTGGCGATCATCCTGCTCGATGGCGGCCTGCGCACGCGCGTCGAGAGCTTCCGCGTAGCCCTGTGGCCGTCCCTGTCGCTGGCCACCCTGGGCGTGCTGCTGACTGCCGGACTGACCGGACTGGCAGCTGCCTGGCTGTTCAAGCTGACGCTGCTGGAGGGCCTGCTGATCGGCGCGATCGTTGGCTCCACCGATGCCGCAGCCGTGTTCAGCCTGCTCGGCGGGCGCGGCCTGAACCAGCGGGTCAGTGCCACCCTGGAGATCGAGTCGGGCAGCAACGACCCGATGGCGGTGTTCCTCACGGTCACCCTGATCAGCATCATCAGCAACCAGCAAGCCCTGAGCTGGGCACTACCGCTGGAATTGCTGAGTGATTTCAGCATCGGCGCGGCAATCGGCCTCGGTGGCGGCTGGCTGCTGCTGCAGATCATCAACCGCCTGCAACTGGCCAACGGCCTCTACCCGCTACTGGTGGTCAGTGGCGGCCTGCTGCTGTTCGCGATTACCAACAGCCTGAACGGCAGCGGCATTCTGGCCATTTACCTGTGCGGGCTGGTGCTGGGCAACCGGCCCATTCGCTCGTGGCATGGCATCCTGCACATGCTTGACGGGCTGACCTGGCTGGCACAGATCGGCATGTTCCTGGTGCTCGGGCTGCTGGTCACGCCCCATGAACTGCTGCCGATCGCCCTGCCGGCGCTCGGACTGGCGATGTGGATGATCCTGTTTGCCCGGCCGCTGTCGGTATTCCTCGGCCTGTTGCCGTTCCCGGCCTTCCATGACCGCGAAAAAGCCTTTATCGCCTGGGTCGGCCTGCGCGGTGCGGTACCGATCATTCTTGCGGTATTTCCGCTGATGGCCGGCCTGCAGAACGCGCAACTGTTCTTCAATCTGGCGTTCTTCATCGTGCTGGTGTCTTTACTGCTGCAAGGCGCCAGCCTGCCATGGGCCGCGAAACTGCTGAAAGTGGTAGTACCGCCGGACCCGGCGCCGATCTCGCGGGCCGGTCTGGAAATTCACCCGACCAGTGAATGGGAGCTGTTCATCTATCGCCTCGGTGCAGAAAAGTGGTGCATCGGCGCCCCGTTGCGGGCGCTGAAAATGCCAGAGGGTACCCACGTGGCGGCACTGTTCCGCGGCACTGAACTGCTGCATCCGTCCGGTAGCACTACACTCCACGCCAGCGACATTCTTTGCGTAGTCGGGCATGAGCATGACCTGCCGACACTGGGCAAGCTGTTCAGCCAGGCTCCCCAACGCGGTCTGGACCTGCGCTTCTTCGGTGATTTCGTGCTCGAAGGCGATGCTGAACTTTCAGCCGTGGCCGCACTCTATGGCCTGCAACTGGGCGAAGTCGATGGAAGCCTGCCGCTGGGCAGATTTATGGCCCATGAAATCGGTGGCCAGCCCATTGTTGGCGACCAGGTGGAGTGGAACGGCCTGATCTGGACCGTTGCCGTGATGGAAAACAACAAGGTCCGCAAGGTCGGGGTCAAGTTTCCTGAAGGCAGAAGCCCGGGACCTTCGCTGTTCCTCTAGACTGCTATACGGGATACTTTTAACCATCCTTCCGAATCAAACCCACAATCAGTGAGCCACCGATGACCCTTACGCCATTCCTGCGCTCCCTTGTTTTCATCAGCCTGCTTGGACTCTGTCTGCCTGCCACCGCCAGACCCGACAGCGGCTTGCCATCCATCGCGGATGTGCAGCAAAGCATCGAGGGTCTGGCCGACCGCAAGCTGCCGGAAACCGAACAGAAAAACATGCTGATCGTGCTCACCAGCACACTGCAGAACCTCGAAGACATTGATCAAACCCAGAAGGAAATGGCGGAACTCGAGCAGCGCCTGAAAACAGCGCCCGAGGTAATCAAGCAGTCGAAAGCGGAACTGATCAAGCTGGACGGTCAGCCTGAGTCTCCCGACCTGAAGCGGTACGCCAACAGCAGTCTTGAGCAGTTGCAACAGCTGTTGGCCGAGCGCAATGAACAGCTCAACAAAAGCCAGAAAATACTTACCCAGGCCAACAGCATTGTCATCAACGCACAGTCGCGGCCCGAACGCGCCCAGTCTGATGTCAACCAGATGCTGGAGCGTAGCCAGCAAATCAATACGGCCCTGTCTAGCGGCAAAATCAACGGCAAGCCCCTGAGCAAAGAAGTCCGCGTGCAGCTGCTCAGCGAACGCGAACTGATCAGTCTGCAGACCGACCTGCTGAAAGAGCAGATGGCTTCTAACGACATACTGCTCGACCTCGGCACCTCCCTGCGCGACCTGGAAGTCCTGCGTTCCAAGCGGCTCGACAATGAAATGCTCGAACTGCAAACGCTGAGCAGCAACAAGCGCCGCGAGGAATCGGAAAAGGCCATCGAGCAATTTTCACTGGCAGCCAAGCATGCAACGCCGGACAGCCTGTTTGCCAAGGAGGCTCAGGCCAACCTGGAGCTCAGTACCGACATCCTCGCGACCACCGACCAGTTGAGTCTGATAAACCGGCGCAACCTGGAGGTAAACCAGCAGCTCGACAGTATCAACCAGACCAAGAAGTCTCTGGATGAGAACATCAATGTACTCAAGGGCAGCCTGCTGCTGGCGAAAATTCTCTACCAGCAGAAACAGTCGCTGGAAGACATCAAGGTTGACCCCGGCCTGGCTGATCAGGTCGCCGATATTCGCCTGCGCCAGTTCGAAATCGGCCAGCAGCGCGAACAACTCATCAACCCCCAGCAGTACCTGCAAAAACTGCTCGCGCAAACCGGTGACGAAAGCGTCACTCCCGGCATGATTGACCGCCTGCGCGCGCAGATCAAAACCCGCGTCTCGTTGCTGGAAAATTACAACCGCGAACTCAACTCGCTGCTCAATGCCTCGATCGCCCTGCAACTTTCGCAAACCTACCTGATGAGCAAAAGCGAGGAGCTGCGCGACACCCTGGAAGAACAGATGTTCTGGGTGCCCAGCAACAAGCACCTGACGTTATCCGGCTTGCTGAAAGTTCCTTCCCGGGCATTTCAGCAGATCAGCAACTTTCCCTATGGCCAGGGCTTCAAAGACTTCGCCAGCGCCATGACCGAAAAACCCTGGATATTCATTCCGGTACTTCTGCTGATAATCACCCTGCTCTGGCAGCGCAAGGCACTCAAGGAAAAATTGTCCAGCCTGAACAAGGATATCGGTCACTTCAAGCGGGACAGCCAGCTGCATACCCCGGTGGCGGTGCTGCTCAACCTGTTACTGGCACTACCTGTCACCCTGATATTTCTGCTTACCGGCTTTGCCCTGCAGCTAGACGGCAGTGGGCACATGCTCTACCTGGTTAATGCCATGTTTGGCGTGGCCAAGGCCTGGCTGGTGCTATACACCTGTTACTGCCTGCTCAAGCCCGGCGGCGTGGCCGAACGGCACTTCCACTGGCCCCGTGAAACCACCCTGACGCTCTACAAGCTGATTCGCGCAATCGGCCTGGTGATCATTCCCCTGCTGGTAGTGGCCACCATCGCCGAGCACCAGCCGCAGGCCCTGACCAAAGACAACATGGGCATGTTGCTGGTAATGATCGGCTTCCTGATGCTGTCAGTGCTGTTGCGCCGCCTGTTGCTGACCGGCCCGGTCCGCGAGCATGCCTCCCTGGTGCGCCTTGCCCTGGGTGGCGCCCTGACCCTGTTGCCGCTGGGGCTGGTTGTCGCCATCGGCATGGGCTACTACTACACCGCGCTCAAGCTGACGGACCGCCTGATTGATACGCTCTACGTAGTGATGATCTGGGTCATTATCGAGGCGATGCTGATGCGCGGGCTGGGTGTTGCCGCCAGGCGCCTGGCCTACAACCGGGCAGTCAGCAAGCGCGAGCAAATTGCCAAGGAAGGTGCCGAGGGCGGCGAGTTCGTCGAAGAGCCGACGCTGGATATCGAGCAGGTCAACGAACAGTCGATGCGCCTGATCCGCCTGGCGCTTTATGGTGTACTTGCGGTTGCGCTGTACTGGGTCTGGGCCGACCTGCTTACCGTCTTCAGCTACCTCGACAATTTCACCCTTTACCAGTACAGCAGCGGCACCGGTGCAACTGCCACCATGGTGCCCCTGAGTCTGGGCGACCTGCTGGGCGCACTGCTGATAGTCGCCCTGACCATCGCCCTGGCCAGTAACCTGCCCGGGCTGCTGGAAGTGCTGGTGCTGTCCCGTCTGAAGCTGGCGCAGGGCTCGTCCTATGCGGCAACCACCCTGCTGTCCTACACCATCATCGGGGTCGGCACGGTGACCACCCTGTCGGTGCTCGGGGTCAGCTGGGACAAGCTGCAATGGCTGGTAGCGGCCCTGTCACTGGGCATCGGCTTCGGCATGCAGGAGATTTTTGCCAACTTCATTTCCGGCCTGATCATCCTCTTCGAGCGGCCGGTGCGCATCGGTGACACGGTGACCATAGGCCCACTGTCCGGTACCGTCAGCCGCATCCAGATCCGCGCGACCACCATCACCGACTTTGACCGCAAGGAAATCATCGTACCCAACAAGTCGTTTATCACCGATCAACTGATCAACTGGTCATTGACCGATACCGTGACACGCATCGTGCTGACCATCGGCCTGGCCTATGAGGCCGATCTGGCCCTGGCGCGCAAACTGATCATGAAAGCCATGCTGGATAATCCGCGGGTTCTGCGCGATCCGGAACCGCAGATATTCTTCGTCAATATCGGCGCCAGCACTTTCAACTACGATGTGCGCTTCCATGTGCGTGACCTGGCTGATCGCCTGCCGGCCACCGATGAAATACTCACGACCATCGCCCTGAGCTTCCGCGAGCATAATGTCGAGATGGCCTTCAACCAGATGGATATCTTCGTCAAGAACATGCAGGGCAAGGAAGCGCAACTCGAAAGCAAGCAGGTCAACCTGCCGCCTGCCGGACCCGAGGATGCCGCGCCGGCGCAAAACGCCTGATCACCAGCGGCGCTGGACTCACCCCTTCAATTCCGAGCAAAATACTCGGAATTGAAGGGGTAACCAACCGTGAAGCAGCTTACCGACCTGACCTTTGACAACCGTTTTGCCCGTCTGGGTGATGGGTTTTCCACTGCGGTCATGCCCAAACCGATAGCCGAACCCCGGCTGGTGATTGCCAGCCCGGCGGCCATGGCGCTGCTGGATCTGGATCCGGCACAAGCACAGAGTCCGGTGTTCGCCGAGTTGTTCGCCGGCCACAAACTCTGGAGCACGGCGCAGTCGCGGGCGATGGTCTATTCCGGCCACCAGTTCGGCCAGTACAACCCGCAACTGGGCGATGGCCGCGGCCTGCTGCTCGGCGAAGTGGTGAATGACGCGGGCGAGTACTGGGATCTGCACCTCAAGGGCGCCGGCCAGACCCCCTATTCGCGCTCCGCTGATGGCCGCGCCGTGCTGCGCAGCTCGATCCGCGAATTTCTCGCCAGCGAGTACCTGCACGCGCTGGGTATCCCCACCAGCCGCGCGCTCTGCGTCACTGCTTCCAGCACGCCGGTGTGGCGCGAAAAGCAGGAAAAGGCCGCGATGTTGCTGCGCCTGGCGCCCAGTCACGTACGCTTCGGGCACTTTGAGTACTTCTACTACACCAGGCAGCACGACCAGCTGAAAATCCTCCTTGAGCATGTACTGAGCTGTCATTTCCCGGAAACCCTGCAGCAGCCCGAGCCCTATGCGGCATTCTTCCGCACGGTGGTGGAGCGCAATGCCGGGATGATTGCCAGGTGGCAAGCCTATGGTTTCTGCCACGGCGTGATGAACACCGACAACATGTCGATTCTCGGTATCACCTTCGACTTCGGCCCCTACGCCTTTCTCGATGACTTCGATGAAAAGCACATCTGCAACCACTCCGACGATAGCGGCCGCTACAGCTTCAGCAATCAGGTGCCGATTGCCCACTGGAATCTGGCGGCACTGGCGCAGGCGCTGACACCCTTTGTCGCAGCCGAGCAACTCCGCGAAAGCCTCGACCTGTTCCTGCCGTTGTACCAGGCCCACTACCTCGACCTGATGCGCCGTCGCCTCGGACTGGACAGTGCGGCTGATAACGATCAGCAACTGATCGAACGCTTGCTGCAACTGATGCAGGGCAGTGCTGTCGATTACTCGCTGTTCTTCCGCCGCCTCGGCGAACTGCCGGCCGAACAGGCAGTCGCCCGCCTGCGCGATGAGTTCATCGATCTCGCCGGATTCGACCGCTGGGCACACGATTACTGCAGCCGCAGCGCTATGGACAAGCGCTCACAAGCCGAGCGCCAGCAACACATGCATGCGGTTAACCCGTTGTACCTGTTGCGCAATTATCTGGCCCAGCAAGCCATCGAAGCCGCCGAGGCAGGTGATTACACGGCGGTGCGCAAACTGCATGCCGTGCTCAGCCAGCCTTTCGTGGAACAACCCGGCCAGCAGCGCTATGCCGAACGCCCGCCGCAGTGGGGCAAGCACCTGGAAATCAGCTGTTCGTCCTGAGCGGTGCATCAGCCAGCAACCATTCCAGCCCCATCGCCACATGCCACCCGGTACTGTCGAACAACGGCAGCGGCGCAGCACAATCCTGCAGTAACAGGCCGATTTCGGTGCACCCGAGGATCGCCGCCTCGGCGCCTGCCGCGCGCAACTGCTCCAGCTGCTGCAAGTAGAAGTCACGCGAACTGGTGGTGAAACTGCCACGGCACAGCTCGGCAAAAATGATCCGGTCCAGCTCCGTCATCGCTGAACGATCCGGCAGCACAATCTGCATGGCGAAACCCCGGCTCAGGCGCTCGCGGTAAAAATCCTCCTGCATGGTAAAGCGCGTGCCCAGCAGTGCCGCACGCCGGATACCTGCATTGTGCAGAGCCTGACCTACCGCATCGGCGATATGCAGCAACGGTATATCCAGTGCTGCCTCGATCACCGGCGCGACCTTGTGCATGGTATTGGTCGCCAGCAGCACAGCACCAGCACCGGCCTGTTGCAAGCCGCGCGCGGCCGCGGCCAGCAGTTCACCAGCGGCTTGCCAGTCACCGGACTTCTGCAGTTCGGCTATGCCGGCAAAATCCACCGAATGCAGCAGCAGCGGAGCCGAGTGCAAGCCGCCCATGCGTTCACGCACACCCTGATTGAGCAAACGGTAATAGCTGGCAGTCGACTCCCAGCTCATGCCACCCAGAATACCAAGCGTACGCATGTTCTCTCTCCTTCAGCCGTTACAGGAACAGGCTACTCCTGCAACGGAAACTAGCAAACAAAATAACCAAATAGCATATAAAGAGACGCAAACAGTCTTAGACTATCTAAGCAAAGCTCACTATCTTTGCCCTCCTGTCCGTCCATTCGAACTGTTGCAGCCCACCGCACTGGCACGTCGCCCTGAAGGAACACACATGTCCTGGGACTCACTCCCACTGATTTTTGTCAGCGCCCTGCTGGTCTGGGTGCTGATTTCCTTTATCCGCGAAAAATGGAGCCCCGATGTGGTGGCGGCCATTGCCGTAGCGGCGCTGCTGGTCAGCCAACTGCTGACCCCGGCGGAAGTGCTCAGCGTGCTGTCCAACCCGGCACCGGTAACCATTGCCTGCATGTTTGTCCTGTCTGCTGCGCTGGAGCGCACCGGTTGCATCGATGCGCTGGGCAACTGGCTGGGCAATCTGGTCGGGACCAGTCCGACCCGCACGCTGTTTGGCCTGACCATCACCGCCCTGGTGATTTCGGCCTTCCTCAACAACACCCCGGTAGTAGCGATTCTTACTCCGGTGGCAATTGCGCTGGCCAAGCGCTCCGGCACCTCGGCGTCCAAACTGTTGATCCCGCTGTCCTACGCCACCATCCTCGGCGGCACGCTGACGATGATCGGCACCTCGACCAACATTCTGGTCGACGGCGTGGCACGCAAGGCCGGCCTGGCGCCCTTCGGCATGTTCGAAATCACCGGCGCCGGCCTGGCACTGGCAACGGTCGGCATGCTCTACATGATGACCATCGGCAAGCACCTGCTGCCTGAGCGCGACAGCCTGTCGAAACAGTTGCGGCCCAATCTGGATCGCACCTTCATGAGCGAGCTGCTGGTGCCACACGACTCGCCGATGCTCGGCAAAACCCTCAGTGAGGCCAACCTGAATGGCGGCAGCGGACTGAAAGTACTGAAGATCTTTCGCGAGCAGCAGGAGATCACCGAACCCGGCCATGATCTGATACTGGCTGCCGGCGATCAGCTGTTTATCCATGGCCAGGTCAAGGATGTAGTGGAGCTGCGCGGCAGCGGCCATCTGAGCTTCAGTCGCAGCGAAGCCTTCGAGACGATCAGCAGTCATGACGTGATCCTCGTCGAGGCCATTGTCGGGCGCAACTCACGCTACAGCCACCGGCCGATGCGCGATCTCGACCTGACCGCACGTTACGGCATCGCCGTGCTTGCCATCCATCGCCAGGATGAAAACGTGCAGGGCAATCTGGACGAGTTCCAGCTGCAGTTCGGTGACGTGATGCTGGTAGAGGGTACGCCAACCCAGATCAAACGCTTTGCCGAGAACGGTGAACTGATCAGCCTGAATACCGTGCTGGAGCGTTCGTTTCGCCGCGACAAGGCGCCGATTGCCATCCTCGCGACGCTCGGCGTAATGCTGCTGGCTGCCTTTGGCCTGATGCCCATCGAGGGACTGGCGATCATTGGCGCGGTCACTGTACTGGCGACCCGTTGCCTCGATGTGGAGGATGCCTACAAGGCCGTCGACTGGAAAATTCTCAGCCTGATTTTCGGCATGCTGGCCGTCAGCATTGCCATGGGCAAGGTCGGTCTGGTAAGTCTGATCGTCGACAGCGTAATGACCCTGATGCCTGCGGCAGGGCCTTTGCTGATGCTGTCGCTACTCTATTTGTTCACTTCGATCCTGACCGAGATACTGTCGAACAATGCGGTTGCCGTGCTGCTTACGCCGATTGCTATCGGCATGGCCCAGCAGCTGGGCGTCGATCCGCGGGCCTTTGTCGCCGCAGTGATGTTTGCCGCCAGTGCCAGCTTCGCCACCCCGATCGGTTATCAGACCAACACCTTCGTCTATAACGCCGGCGGCTACCGCTTCAGCGACTTCTTCAAGGTTGGCGCACCGCTCAATTTACTGCTCTGGGGTGTGGCAACAGTGGTACTCCCGCTGGTCTGGCCGTTGACGCCGGTGTGAATCAGCTAACGCCGGGGCCCCTGCCGGCGCACGCGTTCATCACAACAAGACATTGACCATCCGCTCGTCACTTCCCATGATGCAGGTTTACTTCCCTGCCTCAAGGAGCGCCCTGATGAAACTGGAAACCCTGGCCATTCACGCCGGCTACAGCCCCGACCCGACCACCAAGGCGGTCGCCGTGCCGATCTATCAGACCACTTCCTATGCTTTCGACAACACCCAGCACGGTGCCGACCTGTTCGATCTGAAAGTGCCGGGCAACATCTACACGCGCATCATGAACCCGACCAGTTCCGTGCTCGAACAGCGCGTCGCCGCACTGGAAGGCGGTGTTGGCGCACTGGCCGTAGCCTCCGGCATGGCCGCCATCACCTATGCCATCCAGACCATTGCCGAGGCCGGGGACAACATCGTTTCGGTGGCCAAACTGTATGGCGGTACCTACAACCTGTTTGCCCACACATTCCCGCGCCAGGGCATCCAGGTGCGCTTTGCGCCGCATGACGATATCGCCGCACTGGAAGCACTGATCGACGACAGGACCAAGGCGGTGTTCTGCGAATCCATCGGCAACCCGGCCGGCAACATCATTGACCTGCAGGCGCTGGCCGATGCCGCGCACCGTCACGGCGTACCGCTAATCGTCGATAACACCGTGGCCACCCCGGTGCTCTGCCGGCCGTTCGAGCATGGCGCCGATATCATCGTGCACTCGCTGACCAAATACATGGGCGGCCATGGCACCAGCATCGGCGGTATCGTCGTCGACTCCGGCAACTTCCCGTGGGCACAGCACAAGGAACGCTTTGCCATTCTCAACACCCCGGATGCTTCCTACCACGGCGTGACCTATACCGAGGCGTTCGGCCCGGCAGCGTTCATCGGCCGCTGCCGCGTGGTACCGCTGCGCAACATGGGCGCGGCGTTGTCACCGTTCAATGCCTTCCTGATTATGCAGGGCCTGGAGACGCTGGCACTGCGCATGGAGCGCCACTGCGAGAACACCCTGAAAGTCGCCGAGTTCCTGAAAAGCCACCCGCAGGTGGCCTGGGTAAAATACGCCGGTCTGACGGATCATCCCGAACATGCACTGGCCCAGCGCTACTGCAGCGGCAAGCCGGCTGGTATTCTTTCCTTCGGCATCGTCGGCGGCCAGGAGGCCGGGGCGCGCTTTATCGATGCGCTGCAACTGGTGGTGCGACTGGTGAATATCGGTGATGCCAAGTCACTGGCCTGCCATCCGGCTTCGACCACCCACCGCCAGCTTAACGACGAAGAACTGGAGAAGGCCGGCGTGCCCCGTGACATGGTGCGCCTGTCGGTCGGCATCGAGCATATCGATGACATTCTGGAAGATCTCGGGCAGGCGCTGGTTGCCGCGAAAAGCTGAGCTGATGCAGTAAAACCTTGATATTCGCCGGGGTGACTCCACTTAAGCAGGTATAACCTGCCGGAGTTACCCCATGAGCGATGCATTACTGATCCCCTGCCCACACTGCAACGCACTCAACCGGATTCCAGCCGGGCGCGTGCAGGATGTACCACGTTGCGGGCGCTGCCAGCAGGCGGTGCTGCCGTTGCAACCTTTCAGCGTCGACCAGCACAACTTCACCAGCCAGCTCAAGGGCGATCTGCCGCTGTTGCTGGATGTCTGGGCGGACTGGTGCGGGCCCTGCCGCGCGTTCGCGCCGACCTTTGCACAAGCCGCGCAACAATTGACCGGTCACTGCCGGCTGGGCAAGCTCGACAGCGAAGCCAATCCGCAACTGGCCGGGCAACTGGCCATCCGCTCGATTCCCGGCCTGATCCTGTTCCGCCACGGCAAGGAGATCGCACGCCAGAGCGGTGCCATGAGCCTGCCGCAGCTGCTCGGCTGGCTGCAACAACAGGGCGTCTGAGCGCTTTCGTCAAGTGACAGGGAGCTGTAGGGTCATAGGCCGCGCCAACCGCGAGCAGTAGCCTTGAGCGGCAAAACTGCCTGGATTAGCTGAATGAACATGCCGACTGAACTGGTGCGCCAGCTCACCGAGGAACAGATTGCCTTCGTCAAGCGCAGCGGACTCAAGGCCGAAGTGCTGGAGCCGGGCTTCGTGCGCCTGCGCATGCCCTTGCAGGGCAACCAGAACCACATAAACAGCATGTATGCCGGTGCGCTGTTCACCCTCGCCGAGATCCCCGGTGGCGCATTATTCATGACCAGTTTCGACGTGCAGGGCTATTACCCGATCATCAAGGAAATGACCCTGCGCTTCCGCCGTCCGGCAACCAGCGACATTCTGGTCGAGGCGCGTCTGGACCAGGCACAGGTAGCCCGGATCACCACGCAAGCGGACGCCGAGGGCAAGGCCGATTATCGGCTGGATCTGGAGTTGAAGGATACCGCTGGCGAGGTGGTAGCCATCAGCCAGGGCTTGTACCAGTTGCGCAAACGCTGAGTCCACGCCCCGGTTCAGCCGGGGCGGGCATAGTTCGACTAGCTGCCTGACTCCAGCAAACGGTGCAGTTCGACGAACTGCTGGGTCAGCTTGTGTCTTGGATCCAGATGGATCAGCGGCAGGCAGGCCTGATGCGACTCACGCATGCGCACCGAACTCATCAGGTTGACCGGCAGCATGGGCAAGCCCTCCTCGGTCAACTCGTCGAGTAACTGCTGTGGCAGGCTGGCACGTGGCTGAAACTGGTTGACCACGATGCCTTCCACTTGCAGATCCTCGTTGTGGTCATCCTTGAGCTCTTCAATTTCCGCCAGCAGTCCATACAGGGCCTGACGCGAGAAGCTGTCGCAGTCAAAGGGGATCAGCACGCGATCCGCGGCGATCAATGCCGAAACGGTATAAAAGTTCAGTGCCGGCGGGGTGTCCATATAGATGCGATCGTAGTCGCCAGCCAGATCTTCCAGCAGCTTGGCCAGTTTGTTGATCTTGTGCTTTGCCTCGAGCTTGGGCTGCAGATCAGCCAGTTCGGCAGTGGCGGTAATGACATGCAGGTTGTCGAACGGTGTCTCGTAGATATCGACCTTGCCCTTCTTGCTGAACGCACCGGATGACAGGGTCTGCTTGAAGAACTCAGCTATCCCGTTGGGTATATCGGCACCGGTCAGGCCGGTCAGGTAGTGGGTCGAATTGGCCTGGGAGTCCAGGTCGATCAACAGCGTCCGATAGCCTTCAGCCGCGCTCACCGCCGCCAGATTGCAGGCAATACTCGATTTGCCCACACCGCCTTTCTGATTGAACACTACACGCCGCATCTGCTAATCCCCTCTCTCGAAAGCCAAGACTTTAAGCCGGTCGGCAGCTGCCGATCGAACTTGTCCGTTTTATTAATGATATTGCCCTGAAAGCTCGTGCACCGCCTCGATAAAGGCGCCTGCATGGGCCGGATCCACCTCGGGAGTGATGCCATGCCCGAGATTGAACACATGACCGCTGCCGGCCCCGTAACTGGCCAGAATCCGCCCTACTTCGCTACGGATAGCCGCCGGTTTGGCGTACAGCACAGTCGGGTCCATATTGCCCTGCAAGGCCACCCGGTCTCCAACCCGCGCGCGCGCCTGGCCGATATCGCATGACCAGTCCAGACCGAGCGCCTCGGCGCCGGTATCCGCCATCGACTCCAGCCACAGTCCGCCGTTCTTGGTAAACAGGATCACCGGCACCCGGCGCCCTTCGTGCTCGCGCAGCAAGCCGCTGACGATCTTCTGCATGTAGGCCAGCGAGAACTCCTGATAGGCCGCAGAGGACAGGTTGCCGCCCCAGGTATCGAAAATCTGCACGGCCTGGGCACCTGCCCTGATCTGCCCGTTGAGGTAGGCGGTCACCGCCTGCGCCAATTTGTCGAGCAAGCGGTGCATGGCCTGGGGATTGTCATACAGCAGTGCCTTAGACTTGCGAAAGTCTTTGGACGAGCCACCTTCAACCATATAAGTGGCCAGCGTCCACGGACTGCCGGAAAAACCGATCAGCGGCACACGGCCATTCAGGGCACTGCGTATGGTGCGTACAGCGTCCATCACGTAGCCCAGATCCTGCTCCGGATCGGGTATCGGCAGGGCATCGATATCCGCGGCACTGCTGATGACCTTTCTGAAGCGCGGCCCTTCGCCGGTTTCAAAGTACAAACCCTGGCCCATGGCGTCGGGGATGGTCAGGATGTCCGAGAACAGGATGGCCGCATCCAGCGGATAGCGATCCAGTGGCTGCAGGGTCACTTCACAGGCGAATTGCGGATTCTGCATCAGGCTCATGAAATCACCGGCCCTGGCCCGGCTGGCGCGGTATTCAGGCAAATAGCGACCGGCCTGGCGCATCATCCATACCGGCGTGACATCCACAGGCTGCTTGAGCAAGGCACGCAGAAAACGATCGTTTTTCAGCAAAGTCATAACAGTGTTCCGGATTGAAGTGCGGGCATTTTCGCAGAGCCCTATGTAAAAGGCACAGCGATTGCCGTGCCTTTCGTCATGCCGACTGGCTGGCTTCTGCCTCAGACGCCCAGATAGTCCAGAATTCCCTCGGCAGCATTGCGGCCCTCGAAAATCGCCGTGACCACCAGATCCGAGCCGCGCACCATGTCGCCGCCGGCAAAAATCTTCGGATTGCTGGTCTGGTGCTTGAACCTGGCTGCTTCCGGTGCCACTACCCGTCCCTGACTGTCGGTCTGAATGGCAAACTCCTCAAACCACGGCGCCGGACTCGGGCGGAAACCAAAGGCAATCAGTACCGCGTCGGCGGGAATGATTTCCTCGGAGCCCGGGATCGGTTCCGGACTGCGGCGCCCACGTGCATCCGGCTCGCCAAGGCGAGTTTCAACGACCTTGACACCCTCTACCGAGCCTTCACCGACAATCGCAATCGGCTGGCGGTTGTAGAGGAACTTGACGCCCTCTTCGCGGGCATTCTTAACTTCCTTGCGCGAACCCGGCATGTTGGCTTCGTCGCGGCGATAGGCGCAGGTCACCGACTTGGCGACCTGGCGAATCGAGGTGCGGTTACAGTCCATCGCCGTATCGCCACCACCGAGCACCACCACACGCTTGCCTTTCATGTCGATGAAGTCTTCGGGGGCTTTCTCGAAGCCGAGATTGCGATTGACGTTGGCCACCAGGAAGTCCAGCGCATCGTACACACCGGGCATCTCTTCGCCGGGGAAACCGCCCTTCATGTAGGTGTAGGTGCCCATGCCCATGAACACCGCATCGTATTCATCGAGCAGTTGCTGGACGCTGATGTCGCGGCCGACTTCGGTATTCAGGCGGAACTCGATACCCATGCCGGCGAAAATTTCGCGACGGCGTGACAGTACCGTTTTTTCCAGCTTGAACTCCGGGATACCGAAGGTCAGCAAGCCGCCGATTTCCGGGTTGCGGTCAAACACCACCGGGGTGACGCCGCTACGCGCCAGAATATCCGCGCAGCCCAGACCGGCCGGGCCGGCACCGATTATGGCTACCTTCTTGCCTGTAGGTATGACACTGGACAGATCCGGACGCCAGCCCATGGCAAAGGCGGTATCGGTAATGTATTTCTCCACCGAGCCGATGGTCACCGCGCCAAAACCGTCGTTCAGCGTGCAGGCACCTTCACACAGGCGATCCTGCGGGCATACGCGACCACAGACTTCCGGCAGCGTGTTGGTCTGGTGGCACAATTCGGCAGCAGCCAGAATGTTGCCCTCGGCGACCAGCTTGAGCCAGTTGGGAATGTAGTTGTGGACCGGGCACTTCCATTCGCAATAGGGGTTGCCGCAGCCCAGGCAACGGTGGGCCTGATCAGCTGCCACCAGCGGCTTGAAGTTCTCGTAAATCTCGACGAATTCCTTCTTGCGCTGGCGCAAGAGTTTCTTCTTCGGGTCTTTGCGTCCGACCTCGATGAACTGGAAGTCATTGTTCAGACGTTCAGCCATTTCAAAAACCTCTCAACAGCAGCCTGCTACTGATTCTGTCAGGCTGCAAAACAACGGGTAAAGCGGCGCACGCGCCGCTTGAGACTGGGTTACTGCGGGTTGGCCCGGGTGCTGGTGAGCAGCGACTTCAGGCTGGCAGCCTTTGGTTTGACCAGCCAGAACTTGCGCAGGTAATCGTCCAGGTTCTCTATCAGATTGGCGCCCCAGGTACTGGCAGTCTCCTCGACATACTCGCGCAACACCGACTCCAGGTGGCTGCGGTAAGCCTCCATGGCCTCACTGCTGATGCGCTGTATTTCCACCAGCTCATGATTGACCAGATCGACGAAGGAGTTGTCCAGATCAAGTACGTAGGCAAAACCACCGGTCATACCCGAACCGAAGTTGTAACCGGTCTTGCCCAGTACGCAGACAAAACCACCCGTCATGTATTCACAACAATGGTCGCCGGTACCCTCGACTACCGCATGGGCACCGGAGTTACGCACGGCAAAGCGCTCGCCAGCCGTACCGGCTGCGAACAGCTTGCCGCCGGTCGCACCGTACAGACAGGTGTTGCCGACAATGGCTGACTCCTGCGTCTGGAACGAACTGCCCGGTGGCGGCGCAATCACCAGCTTGCCGCCGGTCATGCCCTTGCCCACGTAGTCGTTGGCGTCCCCCTGCAGGTACAGGTTCAGGCCGCCGGCATTCCACACGCCGAAGCTCTGCCCCGCGGTACCGTTGAAGCGGAAGGTAATTGGCGCCGCCGACATGCCCTGGTTGCCATGTTGCCGGGCAATTTCACCCGACACCCTTGCGCCGATGGAACGGTCACAGTTGCAGATATCCAGACTGAACTCGCCACCGCTCTTGTTGGCAATCGCCGAACGGGCCAGATCGACCATCTTCTCGGCCAGCAGGCCCTGATCGAATGGGGGGTTGCGCTCCACTTCACAGAACTGCGGCTTGTCGGCAGCAATATGCGCGCTACCCAGCAACGGGCTCAGATCCAGATTACGTTGCTTGCCGGTCTCGCCAGGCAGCATTTCCAGCAGATCGGTACGCCCGATCAGCTCTTCCAGACTGCGCACCCCCAGCCTGGCCAGCCACTCACGGGTTTCTTCGGCGAGGAAAGTGAAGAAGTTCACCACCATGTCGACAGTTCCGATGTAGTGGTCCTTGCGCAGCTTTTCGTTCTGCGTGGCGATACCGGTAGCACAGTTGTTCAGATGACAGATGCGCAGGTATTTGCAACCCAGCGCGATCATCGGCGCGGTACCGAAGCCGAAGCTTTCGGCACCGAGAATGGCCGCCTTGATCACGTCCAGACCTGTTTTCAGGCCACCATCGGTTTGCACCCGCACCTTGCCGCGCAGGTCGTTGCCACGCAGGGTCTGATGGGTCTCGGCCAGACCGAGTTCCCAGGGGCTGCCGGCGTACTTGATCGAACTCAGCGGTGAAGCACCGGTACCACCGTCGTAGCCGGAAATGGTGATCAGGTCGGCATAGGCCTTGGCCACGCCCGCGGCGATGGTACCCACGCCATGTTCAGCCACCAGCTTGACCGAGACCAGCGCCTGCGGATTGACCTGCTTGAGGTCAAAAATCAGTTGCGCCAGATCCTCGATGGAATAAATGTCATGGTGTGGCGGCGGTGAAATCAGTGTCACCCCCGGCACGGCATAACGCAGGCGGGCAATCAGGCCATTGACCTTGCCACCCGGCAGCTGGCCGCCTTCGCCGGGCTTGGCGCCCTGAGCCACCTTGATCTGCAGCACTTCGGCGTTCACCAGATATTCCGGTGTCACGCCAAAGCGGCCGGTGGCGACCTGCTTGATCTTCGAACTGCGATTGGTGCCGTAACGGGCCGGGTCTTCACCACCTTCACCCGAGTTGGAACGCGCACCCAGCTGATTCATCGCCGCGGCAATCGCTTCGTGTGCTTCAGGCGACAGCGCACCAAGAGAAATACCTGCAGAATCAAAGCGTTGCAGAATGGCGCCGAGTGGCTCTACCTGATCAAGTGGGATTGGCTGGTCAGCCAGTTTCACTTGCAGCAGATCACGCAGCATGGACACCGGCCGGTTATCGACCAGCGCGGTGTATTCCTTGAAGCGCGCGTAATCGGCTTGCTGGACCGCCATCTGCAGCATGGTCACTACGTCGGGGTTGTACGCGTGGTATTCCCCACCGTGGACAAACTTCAGCAGACCGCCCTGCTGGATCGGCCGGCGCGTGCTCCATGCTTCCTGTGCCAGCATTTTCTGCTCGGCTTCCAGGTCGACGAAACGCGCACCCTTGATACGTGAGGCCACACCACGAAAGCTCAACTCCACCACTTCGTCGGCCAAACCCACCGCCTCGAAAAGCTGGGCGCCACGGTACGAGGCGATAGTCGAAATCCCCATCTTGGACAGGACTTTCAGCAAACCCTTGGAGATGCCTTTGCGGTAATACTTGAAGACCTCATGCAAATCGCCGAGGACCTCACCATTACGCACCAGATCAGCAAGCAGTTCATAAGCAAGATAGGGGTAGACGGCGCTGGCACCAAAGCCGCAGAGCACTGCAAAGTGATGGGGATCACGCGCAGTAGCCGTCTCTACCAGAATATTGCAGTCACAACGCAAGCCTTGCTCTACCAGCCGGTGATGTGCCGCGCCAACAGCCAGTGCCGCGTGCACCGGCAGTTTCCCCGGAGCAATTTCGCGGTCACTGAGTACCAGCAGAACCTTGCCAGCACGCACGGCCTGTTCGGCCTGATCAGCGATAGCCCGCACCGCTGCCTCCAGGCCGAGCTCCTCTGCATAGTTGAGATCAATATGCTCACGCTCGAAACCGGGACGCTGCAGATTCATCAGCGTCCGCCACTTCGCCGGAGAAACCACCGGTGAACTGAGAATCAGGTGATTGGCGTGCTCGGGAGCCTCGTCAAAAATATTGTGCTCGGCACCCAGGCAAGTCTCCAGCGACATCACGATAGATTCCCGCAGCGGGTCGATCGGCGGGTTGGTTACCTGGGCAAATTGCTGACGAAAATAATCAAAGGGCGAACGTATGCGTTGCGACAATACCGCCATCGGTGTGTCATCACCCATGGAGCCGACCGCTTCCTGACCCTGTTCGGCCAGCGGACGCAGCACCTGGTCACGCTCCTCAAAGGTGACCTGGAACATCTTCATGTATTGCTTTAACTGGTCGCCATCGTAACTGGAAGCACCGTTATCCTCATCCAGCGCAGCCTGGATACGCAGGGCACTTTTACGCAACCACTGCTTGTAGGGGTGGCGGGACTTGAGGCGATTATCGATGTCATCGGACTGCAGGATCTGCCCGGTTTCAGTATCAACCGCGAGAATCTGGCCGGGGCCAACACGGCCCTTGGCAATCACTTCGTCTGGCTGGTAATTCCACACGCCAACTTCTGAAGCCAGTGTGATATAGCCATTCTTGGTGGTGACCCAGCGCGCAGGCCGCAAACCGTTGCGATCCAGCAGGCACACGGCATAGCGGCCGTCGGTCATTACCACACCTGCCGGACCATCCCAGGGCTCCATTTTCAGCGAGTTGAACTCGTAGAACGCCCTTAGATCGGCCCCCATGCTTTCAACGTTCTGCCAGGCCGGCGGAATGATCATGCGCAGACCGCGAAACAGGTCCATGCCGCCAGTCACCATCAACTCCAGCATGTTATCCATGCTGGACGAATCCGAACCCACCCGGTTGACCAGCGGACCCAGATCATCCAGATTGCCAAGCAGATCGTTGGCAAACTTGCTGCGACGGGCCTGTGCCCAGTTGCGGTTGCCGGTAATGGTATTGATTTCGCCGTTGTGCGCCAGAAAGCGGAAGGGCTGGGCCAGCGGCCACTTGGGCAGCGTGTTGGTGGAGAAGCGCTGGTGGAACACGCAGATCGCGGTCTGCAACCGCTCATCACCCAGATCTGGGTAAAACTGTTGCAGGTCCGCCGGCATCATCAGACCCTTGTAGATAAGGGTCTTGTGCGAAAAACTGCAGATGAAGTGTTCTTTATCCGTTGCATTGGCCACAGATGAGCGACGCCGGGCCACAAACAGTTTGACGGCGAACTCCTGATCACTCAGCCCCTCACCACCAATGAAAACCTGCTCGATCTGCGGCAGGCCTTCAAGGGCGAGGCGTCCCAGCACCGAACTGTCAACCGGCACACTGCGCCAGCCAATCAATTGCAACCCGGCAGCCAGAATCTCGCGATTCATGTTCTCGCGCGCAACATCTGCCCTGGCCGGATCCTGATTCAGAAAGACCATACCCACGGCATATTGCGCTGGCAATTCGGCGGAAAAGTGCTCTAGCGCCTTGGCCCGCAGGAACAGGTCGGGCTTCTGAATCAGCAGGCCACAACCGTCACCCGTCTTGCCATCGGCGTTGATCCCGCCCCGATGCGTCATACAGGTCAGCGCTTCGATAGCCGTTTGCAGCAAGTGGTGACTGGCCTCACCCTGCATATGGGAAATCAGGCCGAAGCCGCAGTTATCCTTGAACTCATCAGGATGATAAAGACCTGCTTTCATAGACATTCTCACCAGAAACTTCTTTCAAATTCAGACAGTTACCTTGCGCGCAGGTCAGTGCGCCAGCTTTGCGCAGGCAAAAGGGAGGTTATTGTACATATCCACCCAAGTCGTCACAAATGTTCATGACGAACCGATGGAATCGCATGTCGCCTGAGCGAAGGAAAGCCTGGCGCAAGGCTGTTAGCGCTTGCGCCGTCCTTTAAGGCCAGTCAACGCCCCTTGAGCATCTCTTGCTGGATGCTGCGGAATGTTTTCGCCCAGGGTTTGCCAGCCTGCAATTTTGCCGGAAGGGTTTTCAGCGCTGCGTCAGCAGCGGCACGACTGGAAAACACGCCATAGGTAACTACGTACAGGTTACCGCCCTGATGCGCTTTAACGTAGTAATGATATTCGTTGCCGTTTTGCTTTACCAAAGCCCTGGCGCTATCTTCACTTCGCGTGCCCAGCACCTGCAAGGCAAAACGCTCGGGTGACTGGGCGCTATACCATGCGGTTCCAACCGGAACCGCCGGCGTCACTGACTTGACGGCCGAGACTGCAGGAGTGACCGCTTTTTCCACGGGCTTTACAACTGGTGGCGGCTCAACTTTTACCGCAGCGGAAGGCTGTACCGGCAAGCTGCTCGCCGCACTATCCGGAACGGGAGCAGTTTTAGTACTCTGGGTGTCCTCTGGAATGCTGACCGCTTCCATCGGCTTGGCAGGCAGCGGCAAAGGTACACTGGCTAGCGCATCAGCATCGGCTGCAGAAGTGCTTTCGCCTGTATCCGTCTGGCTCGTCATTTCTCCCGGCTCGTCAGCGTCTGCCTCACCGGACGCCAGAGCCAGCGGCTCTCTAATTACCGGGTTAGCCGATTGTGACTGGGTACTAAATTCGACCGCTGAATCAGAGGTATTAGCCTCTGCAGGCTGGTGTTCGCCTGCAGGTAAAGAAACAGCCTGCTGAGGCTGCGGCTTTTCATTATTCATGAACCACACACCGATGACTGCAACGCATGCAACAGTCAGTGCCAGCAAGTGCTTACGGGGCAATCTGAACGAGAAGCCGCGCGAGTTGCTTTCACCCCTATCAGCCAGCATGGCATCAACCAGCGTCTCTCTGGCAACAAGATTTATTGCCCCAGGCCAGCCACCTGACTGCGCATGAATATCTTCAATCTGTTCATCCGTAAGCAGATCTATGGCTTGTCCCGCCCCCTCCAGCCGCTGTGCAAGATACTCGCGCGTTTCCGTGTCGGTATAGGGCTGCAACTCGATACGATGAAAGCCCTCCGCATCTGGGGAAAGGCTGTCCAGCCGCTCGGCCAGCGCTGCCTCGCCAAAGAGGAATACGTGCAGACGACCCTCGCCATTCCCTGCAGCCAGTGCAAGCAATGCTTCAAGCGCCTGATCTTCCAGCAGACCAGCATCATCAACCAGCAAATACTCCTCTTGCCCCGTTAATGCCAGCTGACCTGCACGCGCGAGAATTGCCGCTAACGAAGCTGAACTTGCCTCAACTCCCCTCGCAGTCTGGGCCAACACATCCGCTGCGGTGGAACACTCCTTCCCCGACAGCACCAGGCTTTGAACCGACTGTTTATTGGTGCTGGCAACCAGCGCCTGGCGCAGCAGCGTCTTGCCGCTGCCTTTGGGGCCGGTAACCAATAACAATAACTGGCCATAACGAGCCAAGTGGTGCAGTTGCCCCAGCACAGACTTACGCTGCGCGGGATAAAACTTGAACCCCGGAACGCGCGGGGTAAACGGGTCATGGCTGAACTGGTAATAACTCAGAAAGGCGTCATCAGCATGCAAACTGGTCATGAAATCCTCTTTACTTTTATAGCTGCCTAACTATGGCCCGATAGTCGGCGACCAAAGTGTCATGCAATATCTTTTCGGGGTATTCGCCCACCACAACAGCATCACCGAGTTGGCGCAACAGAACAAATCTGACACGCCCAGCCTGTACTTTTTTATCTACAGCCATGTGCTCCATAAAGTGCTCAGCTCGCATTTCGGCTGGCGGCACTACGGGAAGTTCCGCCCGCTGGAGCAGGCGAATGCCGCGATCCCTGACTTCAGCACCTATGAAGCCCAGACGACGCGACATCTCCAAGGCCATGACTGTACCTGCTGCTACAGCCTCGCCATGCAACCAGACCCCGTAGCCCATGTGCGTCTCTATGGCATGGCCAAAGGTATGTCCAAGATTAAGGATTTCCCGCAAGCCCGACTCTCGCTCATCAAGCGCAACGACACGGGCCTTTGCAGCGCAGGATTTTTCAACAGCCTCAGTCACAAATGACGGATCCAGAGCCAGAATTTTTTCTATATTGACTTCCAGCCATCCAAGAAACTGCTGATCACAGATCAATCCATACTTGATTACTTCGGCTAATCCCGCACAGAGCTCGCGCCTGGGCAGGGTTGCCAGAGTATCAATATCAATCAACACAGCCATGGGTTGATAAAAGGCTCCGATCATATTCTTGCCTAGCGGGTGATTAATCCCGGTCTTTCCACCCACAGAAGAATCCACCTGGGAAAGCAAGGTCGTAGGCACCTGAATGAAATTGATTCCGCGCTGGTAGCAGGCCGCGGCAAAGCCTGCCATGTCACCGATGACACCGCCACCCAAGGCAATCAGCGTGGATTTTCGATCAAACCGCGCATCCAGCAATCCATCAAAGATCAGTTGCAGCGTTTCCCAGTTTTTGTAGGCTTCACCGTCAGGCAAGATAACAGTGGCCAGACTATAGCCCTCAAGCGCTGACTGCAGGGCCTTCAGATACAAGGGTGCCACAGTCTGGTTGCTGACAATCGCAACCTGGGTACCGTGAATATGCTTGGAAAATATCTCTTTGCTGCCAAGCACAGCCGACCCTATGTAAATAGGGTAACTGCGCTCGGCGAGATCGACGTGAAGAGTCTGCATGAAGCCCTCCGAATAAAGGGCGATAGGATAACGCAGTTCTTCAGATATTTACCGGACCGGACAATCAGGTAATCGTTCCAGAATCTCCTGAACGACCATCCGCGGAGGGCGCTCGTCAGTCTCAATGACCATGTCAGCTATTTCCCGATAGAGAGGATCACGAACCGACATCAACTCCACCAGAACCTTTTCAGGATTGGCTGTCTGCAGCAGCGGCCTGTTGCGATCACGGGAAGTCCGCCCCAACTGCTGCTCAATCGAAGTGAACAGATAAACCACCTGACCGCCAGCGCTTAGGCACGCCCTGTTGGCTGCTCGCAAAACGGCACCACCGCCGGTTGCAATCACTACACCGTCCAAGGCGCACAACTCGGCAATCATTGCCTGTTCGCGCTCACGAAATCCCGACTCACCTTCAACGTCAAAGATCCAGGGAATATCTGCTCCCGTGCGTTGCTCAATTTCCTTATCCGAGTCCTTGAATGGAACCCGCAGTTCCTTTGCCAGCAAACGCCCGATGGTGCTTTTGCCAGCTCCCATCGGGCCAACCAGAATCAGATTTTGCACCAATTACTGTTCCGGAGTAATTGCTGAACCGTTCATGATTCTGGGCGTCAGGAAAATCAGCAATTCGCTCTTATTGTCGAAAACTCTCGTGCTTTTAAACAGCTGGCCCAGGTATGGCAGATCTCCGAGGAATGGAACCTTCTCGACTGTTTTACTCTGCTGGGTGCTAAACACACCACCGATTACTATCGTCTCGCCGTCACGTACCAGAACCTTGGCATTGACCTCGTTGGTTTTCAGAGCAGGCACGCCATTGATTCTTGGCACAGAGTCGTCGATATCATCCTTGGTGACCTTGACTTCCATGATCACCTGATCATCTGGCGTAATCTGCGGTGTAACCTCGAGTGACAACACAGCATCCTTGAACTGGGTAGTAGTAGCACCGCTTGAGCTGGCTTCCTGATATGGAATTTCTTTACCTTTCAGTATTTTGGCAGTTTCTTTATCAGAAGTTACTACTTTCGGCTGGGATATAACCTCGCCATTCCCGGTGCTTTCCATGGCAGTCAGCTCCAGATCGAGAATTGTATTATCCGTGATAAACCCGATCCCCAGGCCAGAAGTCGCAGAGTCGACCCCCATATCAACAAAAGTACCCGCAGTGCCGCCGCCGTCAGTCACGCCATTGCCTGAACTGCCACCGATAACCCAGTTGCCATTATTTGTGCTCAGGCCTCTCCACTTAACGCCAAGCTCCTTCTCGTAGCCAACATCCGCCTCGACTATGCGCGCCTCGATAAGCACCTGCCGAACTGGAATATCCAGCTGCGCGACAACACGTCTCAGTTCATCCAGACGATCCTGAGTCTGGTACGCGATAATGCTGTTAGTACGATCATCAACAGTTAATGAGCCGCGACCTGCAGACGCGCCCTCACCTTCAGCATCACTGGCCGTTACACTTTCAAAAAGTTTGGCTATGTCCGCAGCCTTGGCATAGTTCACCTGGATCAACTCGCGCCGCAGGGGAGCCAGCTCATCCATTAACTGCTGGGACTCAAGTTCTTGCCTTTCGCGAGCAGCAATTTCATCAGCAGGCGCGATCAACAGCACATTGCCAACCTTTCGCTGATCCAGCCCCTTTGTCTTGAGCACCAAGTCGAGAGCCTGATCCCATGGGACATTTTGCAGACGCAACGTTATGCTTCCCTGCACGCTATCACTGGCAACCAGGTTCAGATTCGTAAAGTCCGCAATCAGCTGAAGTACGGAACGAACATCGATATCCTGAAAGTTAAGCGATAACTTCTCGCCGGAATATGCAAACCGGTTTTCATCACGCTTGGCCTTTTCTGCCTGAGTCAACGGCTTAACGCTGACAGTAAGACGCTTGTCCGTCTGATAAGCCATGTAATCGTAAGAACCTGTAGGCTCAATAGTAACTACTGCCTTGCCTGACTGCTCAGTCGCATTCACAAACAAAACTGGAGTTGCAAAGTCTTTAACATCAAGGCGCAGCCTGAGCGATTCGGGAAGAGTTGTCTTGGCAAACTCAAGCTTAATTTTACCACCCTGATCTGTAATATCAGGGCTAATCGACGCTGCGGAAAGGTCAATAACGATATTGCCCTCACCTTGCGCGCCCCTCTGGAAGTCAATCGCACTTATCGACTTGCCAGTAGATTGGTAAGCAATGTTTTTCGTCGGGCTGTACTGACTTTTCGCTACTGCAGGCGGCGGCGAGCTTACCGGAGCCGCATTGGCCACCTGGCCACCTACAACAATAAAAACAGTATTTCCTTCAGAACGGGCACTATAAGGTTTCGGATCCGAAAGATTGATGATTAATCTGGTACGGTCCTTTGCCTCTACAACAGTAAGGCTTTTGGCTGCGCCAACCGCGATTTCCTTGTTTTTGACACCCAGTTTGTTGACAACACCCGGCAAGTCCAGAGCAATGCGCGCAGGCTGCTCGGTTGTATACCCCCGGGGAGAGGCAACCGGCTCATCAAACTGCAACTTCAGCTCAACACCTTCACCAGGCAGCGCGCCGACATCAATCGACTGTAGCTCAGCCGCAAACAGGGCGGATGAAGCCAACACCGTCGCCAAAGCAAATCCAGCACGCACCAAGGAGCTATTCATTCTCAGGTTCCGTTCTTTAGCTTGAAAGATATTATTCATTATTATCACCCACCCTTAAGTGCGCTCTTTGAGCGGGATACTTCGAGGGCGCTCCAACCAGCCACCTTCCCCATCCGGAACTATTTCAATGACATCAACACTTGAGTCTTTTATTGAAACTATTCGTCCGTTATTGCGGCCAAGATAATCTCCAACCTTGACTCGATGCACCCCGCCAGCGCCACGAACCAGTGCATTCAGCCCTTGCTCGTTTGAAAGCGTTCCCACCATCTCGAAAACTTCGATATTGAAACCTTCAAGAAATTGCCGGATCCGTGTCTCATCAGGCTTTATATTTCCGGAGCCTTTGTGTTGCGACAAGATATCGATCTTGACCGAGGGCTGGAACGGGGAGCGCATGACCGAGGCGGTATAGGTAAACGCCTCATAGGGCTGGAACTTTGGCACAGGCTCTATTGAACCCTTTGGCTTGGCTCGCACTTCCTCCATAAACGCCTGGATATCGCTGAAATCCCCACCACCACAACCGGCCAGCAACAAAAGAGGGACGAAACACAAACAGAACCGATATCTGCTCATTGATTCAACCCCTTGTCGTTATAACGATAGGTTTTGGCTAGAACGCTCATGCGCAACCTTGAAGGCTCGTCTTTGTTAATAGGTTCTACAGAAAAATCATGCAGCGTAACAATTCGCGGAAGGCTCGATACCCCACTAACAAAAGTAGCCAGATCGTGATACCCGCCCTCAACCACTATCTGGATGGGCAACTCAATATAAAATTGCTGTTGAACTTCGGGGAGCAATTTGATTTCAGAGAATTCCAAGCCGCTAGCCAAGCCCGTACGCGTTATATCCTCCAGCAAGCCCGGCACTTCAGTGTCACTTGGCAACTGCCGAAGCAAAGCACCGAAAGACTCCTCCATCTCTTTCATCTGCTCTTTATAAGCTTCAAGGTTTGCTGCCTGGAAAGCCTTGAGAGTAAATTGCTCCCGCAATGACTGCTCTTCAATCTGCTGTTGCTCAAGTTGCAACTGAATATCTTCAAGATTGAACTTGTAACCCGCTACCAGCACAGCAACCAGAAGCAATATTCCGGCTATTGCTTTTACAGGTGCTGGCCAGGATCCCGCATTTTCAAAATCAAGGTCTGCAAGATCAATCTTGCGCAGACTCTCCAGAGATTCAGAAAAACTCATTTCTTGCCCTCCTCTTCGCCTGCCACGACAGGTGAAACCTGCTGCACGCTCAAGGTAAACACGTTCGCCTGATCAACACCGCCGGAAGAAACTGCCTTGACCTCAGACAAATTGGGCGATGCCAGCCACTCGGAACCGTCCAGATTACGCATCAAGCTGGATACCCTGTTGTTCGACTCGGCAGCCCCGTTAATCGCGATACTGTCGCCCGTCATATTCAGACTGGTGAAGTACACCCCGTCCGGCAATGTGCGAACCAACTGATCAAAAACCCGTGCGATTATCGAACGGTTACCCTGCAGATCCTGAATAATCTTCATCCGCTCCAGCAATTGCTGCCTGCGTGTCTTCAGCTCTTTAATTTCCTGAATCCTGGCATCCAGTGTCGCAATTTCTTTCTTCAGAAAATCATTTCGTGCGTTTTGATTATCAATGGCGGCATTCAGATACTGATTTCCAAGAAAAACCAGGCCAACGGCTAGAACAAGCACACCTGCCAACGACACCAGAAACTGTTGCTTGCGCTCTTCGCGCAACTGCTCCCGCCATGGAAGTAAGTTAATGCGGGCCATTAATCAAAACTCCTCATCGCCAAACCGCAGGCAATCATCAGCGCCGGAGCATCACTTGCCAAACTGCCGGCGTTGACCTTACTGCCAAGTGCCATCTCTGCAAAAGGATTGGCTACCAGTGTGGGGGTGCCGATCTTCTGCTGAATCAGACGATCAAGGTCTGGAATTGATGCCGTCCCACCAGCGAGAAGAATGTAATCGACATCATTGAACTGCCCCGAAGCGAAGAAGAACTGCAACGAGCGCGAAACCTGCTGTACCACTGCTTCCTTGAAAGGCTGCAAAACCTCGGCCTCATAATCATCAGGCAGACCACCGGCCTTCTTCGCCAACCCGGCCTCGTCAACTGAAAGGCCATAGCGACGCTGAATTTCTTCAGTAAGCTGGCGCCCGCCAAACATCGACTCGCGGCTATATATGGTCTTGCCGTTGTGCAGGACACTGAGCGTCATCATGGTCGCGCCGATATCTATAATCGCGACGGTAAGATCGTCGCGATCGGAGCCAATCTGCTGAACCACCAACCCGTAAGCACGCTCAAGGGCATATGCCTCGACATCAACAACTTTCGCTGTAAGCCCCGCCACTGACAAGGCCGCTTCACGCACCTCGACATTTTCCTTTCGGCAAGCGGCGAGAAGAACATCCACACGCTCCGCATTCCTGGCGGAAACGCCCTGTACCTCGAAGTCAATTGCCACTTCTTCCAAGGGATAGGGAATGTATTGATCCGCTTCGATTTTCAGCTGGTTTTCCAGATCATCATCCGAGAGTCCAGCCTCCATTTCGATTGTCTTGGTAATCACGGCAGAGCCGGCCACCGCAACAGCTGCATGCTTGGCCGAGGTCCTGGCCTTGACGAGCACACGCGCCAAAGCCTGACCCACGCCATCCAGCTCGGCGATATTCTTTTCGACGACAGCGTTTGGGGGAAGTGGCTCAACAGCGTAAGCCTCTACTTTGTAGCGGCTTCCCGAGCGACTCAATTCTATGAGCTTCACCGAGGTCGAACTGATATCGATCCCCAGGAGCGTGTTCGCTTTCTTATTGAAGAGCCCTAGCACGTCTGATTTCCTATCAACATCCGAGACTTACGGAAGGTTTATATTTTTCTACATTAAATAACAGTCTTGACAGAAGCGCAAATGGCGACCTAGTAAAAAAACTGCTTATAATGTGATCAGCTTTTCGTTTCGAACCACTCCCCACGCTTAACCCATTCTTTTATCTGGAAATCCAACCATCTTGATACGCCTTTTAAAGTTCCTTTGGTGGTCTTTTGTTGCCCTGTTTTGCGGGCTATTGCTCAGTTTAAGCGGTGCCTACCTTTATCTGAGCCCCAGCCTTCCCTCAGTAGAGTCCCTGAGGACGGTCAAACTGCAGATGCCCCTGAAGGTTTTCAGCAGCGATCAGAAACTGATAGCAGAGTTTGGCGAGATGCGTCGGGCACCAATAAAGTTCGCCGACATCCCCCAGGACTTTATCAATGCGCTGCTGGCAGCTGAAGATGACAATTTTGCCAATCACAACGGTGTAGACCTGACCAGCCTGGTTCGGGCCGGCTCCGAGCTATTGAAGAGCGGACACATCCAGACTGGCGGCAGCACCATCACCATGCAGGTTGCAAAGAACTTCTTCCTGACCAGCGAGCGCAGCTTTTCAAGAAAGATCAACGAAATATTGCTTGCCCTGCAAATAGAGCGCGAACTCAGCAAGGATGAAATTCTCGAGCTCTATGTAAACAAGATTTATCTGGGCAACCGGGCATACGGCATTGAAGCCGCCGCCCAGGTGTATTACGGCAAATCGATTCGCGACACCAGTCTCTCGCAAATGGCCATGATTGCCGGCTTGCCCAAGGCACCCTCACGCTTCAACCCGCTTGCCAACGCACCGCGCAGCAAAGAGCGCCGGGACTGGATACTTGGCCGCATGTACAAACTGGGGCGCATAGACAAAGAGCGCCTGGAGCAGGCCATTGCCGAACCTATCGATGCCAGTTACCACGGTCCGCAACCTGAGCTGGAAGCACACTATATCGCCGAGATGGTTCGCGCCGAAATGGTCGGCCGCTATGGCAGTGATGCCTACACAGAAGGTTTTCAGGTCACGACTACGGTACCCAGCACCCTGCAGAATGACGCCAACCTCGCCGTCCGCGAAGGACTCGCCAGCTACGACTCCCGCCATGGCTACCGCGGGCCGGAGCTGCGGCGTCCGGGCATGACCAAAAGCGCCTGGCTGGAAGAACTGGCAAAGCACCGCAGCATCGGCGGCCTGGAGCCAGCCATCGTTACCCAGGTCGAAAAAAGCGGCATCCTGGTATTACTCAGAAACGGCGAAGAGCAGGCCGTGCCATGGGACAGCATGAAATGGGCAAGACCGTTCCTCAACACCAATAGCCTCGGGGCAAGACCGCAACAGCCGGGTGATGTGGCACAGACCGGCGATCTCGTTCGGGTAAAGCGCGAGACTGACGGCAGCCTGAGCTTTACGCAGGTGCCGGCGGCGCAGGCCGCACTGGTTTCACTTGATCCGTCGAATGGCGCAATTCGCGCTCTGGTCGGTGGCTTCTCCTTTGACCAAAGCAATTACAACCGGGCCATTCAGGCAAAACGCCAGCCTGGTTCCAGCTTCAAGCCCTTCATTTACAGCGCTGCACTGGACAAGGGTTTTACCCCGGCAACCCTGGTCAATGATGCGCCCATTGTTTTTCAGGAAGCCGGCATGGAAGAGGCCTGGCGCCCCAAGAATGACAACAATACATTTCTTGGGCCGATTCGCCTGCGAGAAGCCCTGTACAAGTCGCGCAACCTGGTATCCATTCGCGTCCTGCAGACCATCGGCATAGATTACGCACTGGACTATGTCAGCAAGTTTGGCTTCAACAGGGACGATCTTCCGCGCAATTTGTCACTCGCACTGGGCACCGCAAACCTCACCCCGATGGAAATTGCCCGTGGCTGGAGCGTGTTTTCCAATGGTGGTTACAAGCTCGACCCGTACCTGATCGAGCGCATTGAAAGCCGTGACGGCGAGGTTCTTTACAAGGCCAATCCGGCAACGGTTCCAGTCGCAGAGACCTTTGCAAAAGAACAACTCAAAGACGAACTCAACGGCACCACGGATAGCCCTCCAGTGCTCGCCGAACGCATCATTGACGGCCGCACCACTTACATTCTGACCAGCATGCTGCAGGATGTGATCCGCAAAGGTACCGGGCGGCGCGCGCTGGCAATGAAGCGCAATGATCTGGCGGGCAAGACCGGCACCACCAACGAGTCCAAGGACAGCTGGTTTTCCGGCTTCAACGCGGATTATGTGACAACCGTCTGGGCCGGCTTCGATCAGCCGGAAAGCCTGGGCCGCCACGAATACGGCGGCACCGTCGCGCTGCCGATATGGATGAGCTTCATGAGCGCGGCGCTTGCAGGAAAACCCGAACACCTGCTGCCCGAACCGGAAGGCATCATGACCTTGCGCATCGAACCGCTAACCGGCCGCGCGGCGCCCCCGGGCACACCGGATGCCTATTTCGAACTGTTCAAGAGCGAAGACTCGCTTCCAGCAGCCAGCGAGCTTGATCCTGCCCTCGGAATCCCGGGCGGACCACTGCCCGCCGACCAGGCTGCGCCAATCGATCTGTTCTAGGACTGCACAGGTGCTCAAAAAAAATGCCCCCGCCATGACGACGGGGGCATTTTTATTGGAGCCTTACAAGGCTCGCCAGCAGTTAGCGATCAAACACATCATTTACCGACTGCAGGGGGTAGTGCTTGGGATAGGGCAGCGTGGCTACGCCTGACTCGATAGCCGCTTTGGCCACAGCATCACAGACGACCGTAATCAGACGCGCATCCATTGGCTTAGGAATGATGTACTCGCGGCCAAACTCCAGAGCGATACCACCGTAAGCATCACAGACTTCCTGCGGCACCGGCAGTTTTGCCAGATCACGCAAGGCCAGGGCAGCCGCTACCTTCATCTCCTCATTAATCCGCTTGGCACGGACATCCAGCGCGCCACGGAAGATGAACGGGAAACCCAGCACGTTATTCACCTGATTCGGGTAGTCGGAACGGCCAGTCGCCATAATCACGTCAGGGCGGGTCTGCTTGGCCAGTTCCGGGCGGATCTCCGGATCAGGGTTGGAGCAGGCAAAAACAATCGGATTGGCCGCCATGCGGTTCAGGTTTTCGGCAGACAACAGATCCGGACCAGAAAGCCCGACGAACACGTCGGCGCCATCCAGCGCATCGCTCATGGTGCGCTTGTCGGTGTCATGGGCGAAAACTGCCTTGTACTGATTCAGATCATCACGCCCGGAGTGAATAACCCCTTTGCGGTCACACATGAAAATATTTTCAATGCGCGCACCCATGCTTACCAGCAACTTCATGCAGGAGATGGCCGCAGCGCCCGCACCCAGGCAAACGATTTTGGCTTCGGGCAGCGTTTTTCCGACAATTTCCAGCGCGTTGAGCATGCCGGCAGCCGTGACAATGGCCGTTCCGTGCTGATCATCATGGAAAACCGGAATATCGCACTGTTCAATCAGCGCGCGCTCGATCTCGAAACACTCCGGAGCCTTGATGTCCTCAAGGTTGATACCGCCGAAAGTGATGGAAATGCGCTTGACGGTGTCGATGAAGGCTTGCGGGCTTTCCGAGTCGACTTCGATGTCAAAAACATCAATACCGGCAAAACGCTTGAACAACACGCCTTTACCTTCCATGACCGGCTTGGATGCCAGCGGGCCAAGATCACCCAGACCAAGAATGGCTGTGCCGTCGGAAATCACTGCTACCAGATTACCTTTGCCGGTGTAGGTGTAAGCCAGCTCGGGATCACGTGCGATCTCGCGCACCGGCTCGGCAACACCCGGACTATAGGCCAGCGAAAGATCACGTGCGCTGGCTGTTGGCTTGGTTATCTCGACGCTCAATTTCCCCGGACGAGGCTTGGCGTGATATTCGAGAGCAGCAGTTTTCAGGTCAGTCATTTTGGCGACACCACTTCTGGGTTGATTTTGGCAGGTGGGCGAGAATAACCAATACACCCGGTCCGGACAAGCAAACCCTGCATCAACGGACCAGCTTCAGCATGTCTCCCGGCTTGACTTCGCCGGCCGGATAAAGCCCGTTGAGCAAGCGAATCCGCGCAGTCTTGTCCTCCGGAAGATCCGCCGTTCTGGCCAGACTTTCCAGGGTTTCACCGGGTTTAACTGTAACCACATGAATAACCGCTGGCTGGGCCAGCTTCAGCTCTGCCTTGGTCAGCGCTCTGAAACTGTGAATAACTGAGAGAAACTGGTTGTCCTCACTTTCCAGAGAGCCACGGCTCTTGACCGCTGCGACAAACATGAACACCTGCTTGTCTTTCACGATCAGCGCCACGCGTTTGGCCGGCTGCCCCGGAATAACCGCCGTCACGGCTGGATAGCCCGCCTGTTTGAAGCTCTCCTCCATGGCCAGACGCTGGTCACCAACCTGCTTGCGCAGCATTTCTTCAGGTGTCAGGCGCTCATCAAATTCGCCCATGGTCATGGCGATGAATGCCTGCTTGTCCGCAGTATGCATAACCAGCGCATCCGGCCGATTCAGCAACTCCCAACCCTGCGGAATAGTAACGGTGAAGTCGAGGTCGGCATGATAGAACTGCTGGTCGCGACGCACGCCCTGATCAGCCGAATCGCCTATCGGCAAGCCCTCCAGGTGCTCCAGGAAAACCTGCTTGTTGACTACCTGTTGCGCGCCCTGCAAAGCATGCGCCGGACCGACTACCTGCTGCAGGCGGGTGTCGTTGTCCGGGTGCGTGTCGAACAGCCCGTGATAGCCCGAATCCTTGACCGGTTGCCCCTTCTTGGCCGCCTGATCGCGGGCAAAATCATCCTGCGCCTTGAGCACTTCGACTACCTGGATCATTGCCTGCGGATCATAGCCACTGCGCGCCAGATACTGCGCACCGAGCCCGTCAGCTTCCAGCTCCATGTCCCGGCCATAGCCTCTAACTACAGCACCACCAACCACATTGGTCAGGTCGCCTGCCGCACCAACTCCGGTACCTATGGCAACCATCTGCCCGAGAATATTCCAGGCCTGCGCCTGGCTTTGCTGGCGCACGCTGTGGCGGGCCGTTACATGGCCGACCTCGTGACCGAGCACTGCGGCCAACTCGGCTTCAGAGTTGAGGTAAGCCAGCAGGCCACGGTTGATGAAGATGTAGCCACCGGGCAGGGCAAAGGCGTTGATATCGGCACTGTCAACCACGGTGAACTGGTACTGCAGATTGCTGCGGTGGCTGTTGCTGGCAACTTTCTCGCCCACCTGCTGCACGTAGGCCCGCAGTTTTTCATCCTTGTAGATCGGGTACTGCTTGAGCACCTGCTGGTAAGCCTGACTGCCCATGCTCAGCTCATCCTGCTCACTCATCATGACGAAATCGTTGCTGCCGGTAACCGGATTGACCGCGCAACCGGCCAGACAGGTCAACACCAGCGCCGCCGCGACATCACTACGAAACCTCATTGCACTACCTCCAGCATGATTTCAGCCGTAATCGGCAATAACCAGCGAGCCTGGCCGGGCTTGAGCAGTCCGCGTCGCGAGCGATCGATCACCCAGCCACGGGCCTCAACTTCACTGCCTGCAAGCTTCTGCAGGTTTTCGATATCAAACTGCGGAAAGAGTTTCTGCTTGACCTGCAAAACCAGTGAGCCACCCATTTCCAGCCAAATACCACCACGATTTCGTTCAACCCGCAGCACCTTGCCACGAATCAGGGCAAAACCTCCTGATGCAACCTGCCCGGGCTCAAGCCATTCAGGCTTGCGCCAAAGCCCAACAGCGGAGTTGCGGGCACTGCGCTCCGCTGCCTGCTGACAGCCCAGCAACCGGGTTTCCGGCGCAAAAGCCACCTGATAACCCAGGCCTTCGGCCAGTAACTGTGCTTCAAGGTTGCGCCCCCGGTTATCGTAGGCATGTGCCAGCATGCGCCCGTAATGATCTTTTGCCGGCACGCCGACCTGCAGGGCAACCTGATCATCATTGGCGCGAACCAGTCGCTCAAGGCGCTTTCTGGCCTTTACCGCAAAGGGCTGTTCCGGGCGACCCTGGTGAGCCAGCTCCGGCGTGTTCAAACCGATCAGACGCACACTACGGCCATTCGTCAGCCGCAGGGTATCCCCATCAACCACTTTCTCGACGCTATAAACCGGCAATTGTCCGGGCAGCGGGCAGGCAGCATGGCCCGGAAAAGACGCCATCAGGCCAATAAAAAAGGCGCCCATCAAGGACGCCTTTTTTATCGACTGCGAAGGAACACGCAAGTCTGCTTTGCTCATTCAGCCAATTACTTGGTGCCGAAAACGCCAAAACGCTGTTTGAAGCGATCAATACGGCCGCCAGTGTCGAGCACTTTCTGCTTACCGGTGTAGAAAGGGTGGCACTCGTTGCACACATCGATGCTGAGGCTCTTGCCCAGAGTGGAGCGAGTCTTGATCACGTTACCGCAGCTACAGGTAGCATCGATTTCGACGTAATTAGGATGGATATCAGCTTTCATGAGAATTTCCTTGTATCTGGCGTGCCGCCACCCGACCCTATGTCGAATACCGCACGTAAACAGGCGGCGGATCATACCAGAGCCCACAGGCGATGCAAGCCACCCGTAGCGCCCATCGATAGCCGGCAATAAACTGCGGCCAGACCGGCGCTGTGCCCGGCACAGCTAACCGGCCAATACGCCAGAATATAGTCACACCATGTGCACGGCATGCAATGCTGTACCCGCCACAGGCCAGAAATTCACATCCGACCGGAGTCCGTGTTGCCCGAGCTCATTTTGCGCCTTGCCCTGCCGTCGCCGCTGCGCCGCCTGTTCGACTATCGCGCCCCGCCCGGCCTGACACGTCAGGACCTGCAACCGGGCATGCGCCTGAAAGTTCCATTCGGGCGGCGCGAGATCGTTGGCGTACTGATCGAACTGCGCAACCACAGCGAAGTTCCGCCAGAAAAACTGAAAGCCGCCCTGCAGCTGCTGGATCCGCACACCCCCCTGCCTGCGGCCCTGCTCAAGCTTTGTCTGTGGGCTGCCCAGTACTATCAGCACAGCCTCGGCGATACCTTCAGCTGGGCACTACCGGCGCTGCTGCGCCAGGGCGAACCTGCGCAGTTGCGGCAGGAGCGTTACTGGAAAGCGGTCACCGGCGCCAATCCGGACGATCCACGTCTGCAACGTGCACCGCGCCAGCGCGAGGCACTGGCGACGCTTGCGCAACATCCCCACGGCGTCGCCCAGCAACTGCTAAGCCAGCTGCAACTCAGCCGCGACAGCCTTGAGTTACTGCAAGCCAAGGGGCTGGTAGAGCTTGAGGTTCGCAGCAGCACACCACAACGCCATCACGGTGGCTGGCTGGCGCAAGCGGAGCTGCCACTGAATGCCGAACAGTCCAGCGCCTGCAACGCCATTCACTCCGGACTGGACAGCTTCAACGCCTACCTGCTCGCCGGTATCACCGGCAGCGGCAAGACCGAGGTCTATCTGCAACTGATTCGCCAGACTTTGGAGGCCGGCAAGCAGGCTTTAGTACTGATTCCGGAGATCAACCTGGGCCCGCAGACCCTGCAGCGCTTTACCCGGCGCTTCAATGCGCGCATCGTTCTGCTGCATTCGGCAATCAGTGACCGTGAACGACTGGACGCCTGGCTGGCAGCGCGTGACGGTGAGGCCGATATCATCATCGGCACCCGCTCGGCGCTGTTCACGCCGATGAAAAACCCCGGCCTGATCATCATCGACGAAGAACACGATGCCTCCTACAAGCAGCAGGAAGGCCTGCGCTACCACGCCCGCGACCTGGCACTGGTGCGAGCACAGCAGGAAGACATCCCGATAATCCTTGGTTCGGCCACACCCTCCCTGGAAAGCCTGCAGAATGCCTACAACGGCCGTTACGCCCTGTTGCGCCTGACCCGGCGCGCCGGCGGCGCACAACCACCACGGCTGTTGCGGCTGGACATCAAGAGCCGGCCACTGGATGCAGGAATTTCCGGGCCCATGCAACAAGCCATCGAACAAACCCTGCAAGCCGGACAGCAGGTGCTGGTATTTCTCAACCGCCGCGGCTTTGCGCCCACCCTGCTGTGCCACGACTGCGGCTGGATCAGCCAGTGCCCGCACTGCGATGCGCGCATGACCCTGCACCAGCGTTCGGCCGAGTTGCGTTGCCACCATTGCGGTCATAGCCAGAAACAGCCAAAGGCCTGCCCGGACTGCTCCAGAGTGGACCTGCGGCCGGTCGGCGCGGGGACCGAACGTGCCGAAGAGCGCCTGAACACGCTGTTCCCGCAGTTTCCCGTACTGCGCGTTGATCGCGACAGCACCTCGCGCAAAGGCGCCATGGACAAACTGTTTCAGAGCATCCAGCGGGGCAAGCCGTGCATCCTTGTCGGCACACAGATGCTGGCCAAAGGTCATCATTTTCCACGGGTAACTCTGGTGGCGATTCTGGATGCCGACGGTGGTCTGTTTTCCGCGGACTTCCGCGGCAGCGAACACACAGCGCAACTTATCCTGCAAGTCGCCGGACGCGCCGGACGCGCCGACGAGCCCGGACGGGTGATCATCCAGAGCCATCTGGCGGATCATCCGCTGCTGGTGCAATTGACCGAACAGGGTTACTTCGCCTTTGCCGAACAGGCATTGAGCGAGCGGCGCAGCGCAGGACTTCCGCCGTTCAGTCACCTGGCATTGCTGCGCGCCGACTCTCTCAAGCCGGCGCAGGCCGAAGAGTTCCTCGATGCGGCCTGCGCCCTGGCCGAACAGTTGCTCGGTACACTGAACTGCAGCGGCGTTGAGCTGCTCGGCCCGGTGCCGGCACCGATGGAGCGGCGTGCCGGCCGTTATCGCGCGCAACTGCTGCTGCAAGCCAGCAATCGGGCCAGTCTGCACCGGTTGCTGACCCCCTGGATTCAGCAGCTCGAGCAGTTGCCAGGCAGCCGCAGCGTGCGCTGGACGCTGGACATCGACCCTACCGACTTGTTCTGAAGGCCGACGCAACGGTTGGCAAGCCTGGAGCTGCCACGGATAATGCGGGTCTTTTCCTCGCACCACGCCGCCAACTGACGGCCCCAAGAGCACAGCATGAAAGACACTATTCGCCACCTGATCCAGCAAGCCCTGTGCCGCCTGACTGCCGACGGCATTCTGCCTGAAGGCCTGAGCCCGGCCATTCAGGTGGAGAACAGCCGCGACAAGAGCAACGGCGACTTCGCCAGCAACATTGCCCTGATGCTGGCCAAACCCGCCGGCATGAAACCCCGCGATCTCGCCGAAAAACTGGTCGCCGTGCTGCCGGCTGAGCATCAGATCAGCAAGGTGGAAATCGCCGGCCCGGGATTCCTCAATTTTTTCCAGAACAGCGCTGCGCTGGCGCAGCGTCTGGAAGCCGCGCTGACGGATGAGCACCTTGGCGTCCGCAAGAACGCTCCGCCGCAACGGGTAGTAATTGATCTTTCCTCGCCGAACCTGGCCAAGGAAATGCACGTTGGGCATCTGCGCTCGACAATCATTGGCGACGGTGTGGCACGGGTGCTGGAGTTTCTCGGCGATACGGTAATCCGGCAGAACCATGTCGGCGACTGGGGCACCCAGTTCGGCATGTTGCTGGCGTATATGGAAGAAAACCCGGCCGCCGTGGAAGGCGAGCTGGCGGACCTCGAACAGTTTTACCGCGCCGCCAAAATGCGCTTCGACGAATCCGCCGATTTTGCCGATCGCGCCCGCGAACTGGTCGTACAGTTACAGGCCGGCGATGCCGGTTGCCTGCGTCTCTGGCACCGCTTCAACGATATTTCCCTGAGCCACTGCCAGAAGGTCTACGACCGTCTGGGCGTGAAGCTGTCGATGACTGATGTCCGCGGCGAGAGCGCCTACAACAGCGATCTGCCGGGGATCGTCGAGGCCCTGCGCGATAAAGGCCTGCTTAGCGAGAGTGACGGCGCCCAGTGCGTGTTCATGGACGAATTCCGGAATGCCGAAGGCAACCCTCTGCCAGTGATCGTGCAAAAAGCCGGCGGTGGCTACCTGTATGCCACCACCGACCTGGCCGCCATGCGCTACCGCAGCCAGACCCTGCACGCGGACCGCGCCCTGTACTTCGTCGACCAGCGTCAGGCCCTGCACTTCCAGATGGTATTTGAAGTGGCCCGGCGCGCCGGCTTCGTAGCACCAGAGATGGAGCTGGAGCACATGGGTTTTGGCACCATGAACGGCGCCGATGGGCGGCCATTCAAAACCCGTGACGGTGGCACGGTAAAGCTGATTGACCTGCTCGATGAAGCCGAAGAGCGCGCCTATGCCCTGGTCAGGGACAAAAATCCCGAACTGAACGAAGAAGAACTACGCGTGATCGGCCGCGCAGTGGGTATCGCTGCGGTGAAATATGCCGACCTGTCAAAGCACCGCACCAGCGACTACAGCTTCAACTTCGAGCAGATGCTCAGCTTTGAAGGCAACACCGCGCCCTACCTGCTCTACGCCTATACCCGTGTCGCCAGTATCTTCCGCAAACTGGGCAAGGGCGTGGACGAAATCGACGGGCAGATTCAGCTCGACGCCGTGCAGGAGAAAGAGCTGGCCGCCAGGCTCGCGCAATTTACCGAAATCCTCAACAACGTCGCTGAAAAGGGTACCCCTCACACCCTGTGCAGCTATCTGTACGATGTTGCCGGACTGTTCTCCAGTTTCTACGAGCATTGCCCGATTCTGTCGACGGATGATCTGGCCGTACGCAACAGCCGCCTGCACCTGGCCGCCCTGACCGGCCGCACCCTCAAGCAAGGGCTTGAATTGCTGGGCCTGCAGCCCCTGGAGCGCATGTAAGTGGCCGCCCGCAAGAAAGCGCCACCACCCAAGCGCGGTGCCAGCCGCTACAAGGCTCCGCCAAAGAAACCGGTACCCGGCTGGATCTGGCTGGCCTGCGGCTTGCTGGCCGGTGGCTTCATCGTCTTCCTCATGCAACTGCAGCCCGGCCGCGACAACATCAAGCGCGACAAGCCGGAGCAGGCCAGCACTGCCGTCAAGGCCAAGCCTGAGGTGAAAAAAGAACAACCGCAAAAACCCAAGTACGACTTCTACACCCTGCTGCCCGAGTCGGAAGTGATTGTCCCGCCCGATGCGATGACGTCACCCGCAACCAGCGAAAAACCGGTCAGCGCGGCAGAAGCGGCAAAAATCGATGCTGCACGCGCCGAGGCACTGCTTAACGGCCAGACACCGCCACCGATGCCACCGGTAGCCAAGGCATCCGCAACCACCGAGGTCTTCCTGCAGGCCGGCTCGTTCCGCAAACGCGAGGATGCTGACAAGGTCCGCGCGCAGATCATCCTGCTCGGGCAGAACGTTCAGGTGGAGTCCGGCACTGTGCGCGAGGAAACCTGGTATCGCGTACTGGTCGGCCCGTTTGCCAATCGCGAGCAACTTGCGCAGGCACAGAAATCCCTGGCTGGCAGCGGCTTTAGCAACCTGCTGTTACAGCAACGCCAATCCAACTGATCGGCTTTTTCGCTGCTGACGGTTGAAAAGCCCGCAGCAGCGCCCCATCTCTTCCTGCACAAGGGCCGTCGGCCCAGCAGCGGGAGCAGCTTCTCTTGACCACTATTGTTTCAGTGCGCCGTAACGGCAAAGTCGTCATGGGCGGTGACGGCCAGGTTTCGCTTGGCAACACCGTGATGAAAGGTAATGCGAAAAAGGTCCGGCGCCTCTACCACGGTCAGGTGCTGGCAGGCTTTGCCGGTGCCACCGCGGATGCCTTCACCCTGTTCGAGCGTTTTGAAGGGCAGCTGGAGAAGCATCAGGGCCATCTGGTTCGCGCCGCCGTGGAACTGGCCAAGGACTGGCGTACCGACCGTTCGCTGAGCCGCCTGGAAGCCATGCTGGCAGTGGCCAACAAGGATGCCTCGCTGATCATTACCGGCAACGGCGATGTGGTCGAGCCCGAGCAGGGCCTGATCGCCATGGGCTCCGGTGGCGGTTTTGCCCAGGCAGCCGCCATGGCGCTGCTGCAGAAGACCGAGCTGTCAGCCCGTGAAATCACCGAGACGGCCCTGAATATCGCCGGTTCCATCTGCGTATTCACCAACCAGAATCTGACCATTGAGGAGCAGGACTGCGCCGAATAAGGCGCAACCTGTTCCGGAGCAAATCGTATGTCCATGACGCCCCGCGAGATCGTTCACGAACTCAACCGCCATATCATCGGTCAGGACGACGCCAAGCGTGCCGTGGCCATCGCCCTGCGCAACCGCTGGCGGCGCATGCAATTGCCGGCGGAGTTGCGCCAGGAGGTCACCCCGAAGAACATCCTGATGATCGGCCCGACCGGGGTTGGCAAGACGGAAATAGCCCGCCGTCTGGCACGTCTGGCCAACGCCCCGTTCATCAAGGTCGAGGCGACCAAATTTACCGAAGTCGGCTATGTGGGACGGGACGTCGAATCGATCATTCGCGACCTCGCCGACGCCGCCATCAAGATGCTCCGTGAAGATGAGATGCAGAAGGTACGCTTCCGCGCCGAAGACGCTGCCGAAGAGCGCATTCTCGATGCCCTGCTGCCGCCGGCACGTAGTGGCTTCAACGAAGACCCGGCGCCCAGCCATGACTCCAATACCCGTCAGCTGTTCCGCAAGCGACTGCGCGAAGGCCAGCTGAACGACAAAGAGATTGATATCGAAGTCGTCGACAGCCCGGTCGGCGTGGAAATCATGACGCCACCGGGCATGGAAGAAATGACCAACCAGCTGCAGAACCTGTTCTCCAGCATGGGTCAGGGCAAGAAGAAATCGCGCAAGCTCAAGGTGCAGGACGCCCTCAAACTGGTGCGTGACGAGGAAGCCGCACGTCTGGTCAATGAAGAAGAGCTCAAGGCACGGGCGCTGGAAGCCGTGGAGCAGAATGGCATCGTCTTTATCGACGAGATCGACAAGGTGGCCAAACGTGGCAATGTCGGCGGTGCCGATGTTTCCCGTGAAGGCGTACAGCGCGATCTGCTGCCGCTGATCGAGGGCTGCACGGTCAACACCAAGCTGGGCATGGTCAAGACCGACCACATCCTGTTCATTGCTTCCGGCGCTTTCCACCTGAGCAAGCCCAGCGATCTGGTTCCCGAACTGCAGGGCCGCCTGCCGATCCGGGTCGAACTCAAAGCCCTCACGCCGGATGACTTCAAGCGCATCCTCAGCGAACCGCACGCCTCGCTGACCGAGCAATACACCGCATTGCTGGCCACCGAAGGCCTGCAGATCGAGTTCCTCGAGTCCGGTATCCAGCGCGTTGCCGAGATCGCCTGGCAGGTCAATGAAAAGACCGAGAACATCGGCGCGCGGCGCTTGCACACATTGCTTGAGCGCCTGCTTGAGGAAGTGTCGTTCAGCGCCGGCGATCTTGCCGGGCAACAGGCTGGAGTTGCGTTGAAAATCGATGCCGATTACGTCAACGGCCATCTGGGCGAACTGGCACAGGATGAAGACCTGTCGCGTTATATTCTCTGAGCAGACCGCTACTGCGTCGGCGCTCGCAGAGGCCGACGCCACCAACTCGATCGACCAGACATCAATGAAAATCCCGACAGCCATCAAGCTACACAAGGCCTCCAGAACCCTGGAGCTGCAATATGGCGCGCAGGTCTACAGCCTGAGCGCTGAATTCCTGCGGGTGCACTCCCCGTCTGCAGAAGTTCAGGGACACGGCCAGCCGATACTGCAATACGGCAAGCAGGATGTGGCGCTGCTCGAACTGCAGCCGGCAGGCAACTATGCGCTGAAGCTGTGTTTCGACGATGGCCACGACAGCGGCCTGTTCACCTGGGATTATCTCTATCAGCTGGCGACCCGCCAGGAGCAGCTCTGGAACGATTATTTGCAGGCGCTGCATGACGCCGGTCGCACCCGCGATCCGCAGGCAAGTGTTGTCCGCCTGATGCAATAGTTCACGGCAACCCTGCGAAAGCACAAATGCGCACTGGCCGTGATCGGCAGCGCAGGCTATTGTCTGAGCGTATCTTTACCGGATCAGTGCAGGCCATGAAGACCCGCGACCGCATACTTTTTTGCGCGCTTGAGCTGTTCAACCAGCAAGGTGAGCCGAACGTAACAACCCTGGAAATTGCCAATGAGCTGGATATAAGTCCGGGCAATCTCTACTACCACTTCCATGGCAAAGAACCTTTGATCATGGAACTGCTGAAACGCTTTCAGAGCGAGATGGCACCACTGCTTGATCCACCGGAAGATATCCAGCTCGACGCCGAAGACTACTGGCTGTTCATTTCGCTGATCGTCGAACACCTGTCAAACTTCCGCTTTCTGTTTCAGGACCTCTCCAACCTCGCCGGACGCTTCCCCAAGCTCGGTCGCAGCATTCGTGACTGGCTGAATGAACTCAAGCAAACCGTGGCCTCCCTGCTGGCGCGCCTGAAAGCCGAGGGCTATCTGGAAAGCGATACCCCGGCGCTCGGCCAACTGGTCGAGCAAATCACCCTGACCCTGCTGTTTTCCCTGGACTATCAGCGCATTCTCGGCCGCCCGGGGGAAACCCGCCTAGTCGTGTTTCAGGTGATGATGCTGGCCATCCCGCACCTGAAACAAAGCTCCAGGGCACCGGCAGAACAACAGGCGCGCCGCTTCCTGGAGAGTTGAAATCCACACAGCAAAACGCCCGGCAAGCCGGGCGTTTTTCATTGCCTTGCAGAATCAGGCCGAAGTCGGGGGCGTAAGCGTCGGCGCTGCTGCCGGTTTGGCTGCTGCAGTATTTGCCGCCGGCTTTTTCGCAGCAGGCCGGACTTTCGCGGCAGGCTTGGCTGCTGCCCGCGCCGGTGCTTTGGCTGCTGGCTTGGCTGCTGTCTTGGCCGGCGCTCTAGCTGCAGACCGGGCTGGAGCTTTCGCTGGCTTGATGGCTACGCCGGTCAGCTTTTCGATTTGCTTGGCCAGCAGATCAACCTTTGCCTGCAGGGTCTTTACTTCGTTGCGGCTGGGTACGCCGAGACGGGAAATGGCACTGTTCAGGCGCTTGTCGAAAGCCTCTTCCAGCTCATTCCACTTGCCTACTGCCTTGTCCTTGACCTCTTCGACCTTGGACTTGGCACTATCAACGGAGGTTTTGACCGCTTCTACCTGCTTGTTGACATTGGTCTTGGCCAGCTTCTGGGCTTTCTCGCCATCCTTTACCAGTTCATCAAACAGGCTGTTACCGTCCTTGCTGACCTTGGAAAAAGCACCCAGACCGGCAAGCCAGATCTGCCGGGAGTATTTCTCGATCTCGCCGATCCAGGAGTTGAGTTCTTTCTCGACTTTCTTCTGCACAGGTTTCTTGGTAGCCATACAGCTCTCCTTACTTGGTACGCGCGACTTGCTCTAGCGCGGCGCTGAGCTGGTCGAGTTTATCAGACAGTGCCGCAATGTCCTGATGCGAAGGGATGCCCAGCCGATTCAAGGCATTGGCAACCCGGTTGTCGAAGCTCTGCTCGATCTTGTCCAGCTGCACTTCAACTTTTTCCTTCACACCGCTTACGCTGCTCTTCACGGAGTCGATCTGCGAGTTGGCCGCATCAACCTGTTCGTTGACCAGCTGCTTGCCTTTCTTCTCGATGCTTTCTCCGACCTTGACCAGATCCTTGAAAATCTCGGCGCTGTCATGACCGGCCTTGTTGTATGCGCCGAGGCCAGCCAGCCAGATTTTGCGGGCGTATGCCTTGACGTCGTTCAGAACCACGCCCTGGGCATCGGTTGGTTTCTTTACGGATGCTTTGGTCATGCTACACCTCGGGTCTCAAGTCAAAAAAGGGTGCCTCTTCAGGCTTGCCACCAAGGTATCGGACTAAATTAGAAAACGCATACCAGTCTGCGTCAACCGGATCAGGCGTTGAGCTTTTCATCGAGGGTGTTTTCTATTTCGTCCTGAATGGTTCTCTCGAAGGCCATCAGCAAAAACCCCAGATCCAGCTCCACACGCACACGCTGCTCATCGACGATGACACGACCGTGAGCGCCCACCCGTTTGAATACAATCACATCGTCATGCCAGCGATAACGAATGTCATATTGGCGGGATAACGACTCCGCCAGATCTTCTGCCAGTGAGCGGACAACATCACGCTCCAGGCTATGTTGACGCTCGACAACAATATGCGACATGCAGAACTCCAAACGACAACATTAAAAGTGCTGTGACTATAACAGTATGTTCAGGCTGCAGCTGACTGCAACTTGCAGACAGTTTCAAGCCCGCACAAAATCTCCGAATCCTCGCGCGCATAACCGCGCTAGAATGCGCAGTAAATCAGCCCGGCGAAATCAACATGAGCGATCCGCAAAAAGCTCCCGACCAGGAACCCGTCACGCACTTTGGCTACCAGAACGTGCCCGAGAGCAAGAAGGCCGCCAAGGTGGCCGAAGTCTTCCATTCGGTCGCAGCCAAGTACGACCTGATGAACGACCTGATGTCCGCAGGCGTGCACCGCCTGTGGAAGCGCTTCACTATCGAATTGTCGGGCGTGCGCCCGGGCAATCGGGTGCTGGACATTGCCGGCGGCACCGGCGATCTGACCAAGCAGTTTTCGCGCCTGGTGGGCAGCAACGGTGAAGTGGTACTGGCCGACATCAATGCCTCGATGCTCAAGGTCGGGCGTGATCGCCTGCTCGATCTGGGCGTGGCCGGCAACGTCAAGTTTGTCCAGGCCGATGCCGAGAAGCTGCCGTTCCCGGACAACCACTTCGACGTGGTCACCATCGCCTTCGGTCTGCGCAACGTCACCCACAAGGAAGATGCCCTGCGCTCGATGCTGCGCGTGCTCAAACCCGGTGGTCGCCTGCTGGTACTGGAGTTTTCCAAACCGAGCAACGGGCTGTTGTCCAAAGCCTACGACACCTACTCTTTCAGCTTGCTGCCCATGATGGGCAAGCTGATCACCAACGATGCCGAGAGTTATCGCTATCTGGCCGAGTCGATCCGCATGCACCCGGACCAGGAAACCCTCAAGGACATGATGGCCAGCGCCGGCTTCGAAAGAGTCAGCTACCACAACATGACCGGCGGCATCGTTGCGCTGCACCGCGGCATCAAGCCCTGAGGTAACTGCATGCTTATTCAGGCGTTGCTGGCGGCGGCAGAACAGGGCTTGCGACAGGTATTGAGCCTGGACAGCACGGCGCTGGCACGACTGGGCAAAATGCAGGGCAAGGTGATTGCCATCGAGTGTGCCAGCCCGCCATTGAACCTGTTCCTGCTGCCGGGCAACGACGGACTGCGTCTGGCGGCGCACTGGCAAGCCAGCGCAGATTGCACATTAAAGGCGCCAGCCTCACGCCTGCTGCAACTGGCCCTGGCGCAGGACAAGAGTGCCGTACTGCACGCCGACGACGTTGACCTGAGCGGTGACAGCGCTGTGATGCTGGAGCTGGCAGACCTACTGCAAACCCTCGAACTGGACTGGGAGTACCAGCTGTCACGCTGGCTGGGCCCGGTTGGCGGCCAGCTGCTCGGCAGCAATCTGCGCAGTACTGCACAATGGACCAGCAGCAGCCTTGGGCATCTGCGCGACAATCTCGCCGATTATCTCAGCGAAGAGTCGCGCACGCTGGTCGGTAAACGCGAGGCCGAAGCCCGCTTCAATGAGCTGGACCAGCTCAAAATCTCTCTGGACCGACTGGAAGCGCGCATACAACGGCTGGCCGGCAAGGTCGAGCAATCACCATGAAACTCCTGGCTGTTCGTCGCCTGCTACGCATCCTGCGTGTCAGCATTCATTACCAGCTGGATGACCTGCTGCTCGCCCTGCCCCTGCCCTGGTGGCTGCGCACATTCGGCCATTGTCTGCCGTGGCGCTGGCTGCCCCGTCCTGATCTCAAGTTGTCGCGCGGTGCCCGCCTGCGCCTGGCGCTGGAGGACCTGGGACCGATCTTCATCAAGTTCGGCCAGCTGCTGTCGACCCGCCGGGATCTGTTGCCACCGGACATTGCCGACGAAATGGCCCGCCTGCAGGATCAGGTACCGCCTTTCGACCCCAAACAGGCCGTTGCACTGATCGAGAAACAACTCGGTCTTTCGCTGGACAAGGTGTTTGCCCGCTTCGACCACGCACCTTTGGCCTCGGCCTCGATCGCCCAGGTGCATGCCGCCAAACTGCTAAGTGGCGAAGAAGTAGTGGTCAAGGTGATTCGCCCCGGGCTGCGACCGACCATCCGCCAGGACATTGCCTGGCTGTTCACGCTGGCGCGCCTGGCCGAGAAGACTTCCGCCGACGCGCGGCGTCTGCGCCCTGTAGAAGTGGTCGCCGACTATGAGCGCACCATCTACGACGAACTCGACCTGTTACGCGAGGCCGCCAACACCAGCCAGCTGCGGCGCAATTTCGATGGCTCGCCACTGCTCTACGTCCCGCAGGTCTACTGGGGCTGGTGCCGTCCGCAGGTACTGGTTCTCGAACGCATCTACGGCCTGGCCGTCACCGACATGGCCGGCCTGGCCAAACAGAACACCGACATGAAGCTGCTGGCCGAGCGCGGCGTGGAGATCTTCTTCACCCAGGTGTTCCGTGACAGCTTCTTTCATGCCGACATGCACCCCGGCAATATCTTCGTCAGCAGCAACAACCCGCGCAACCCGCAATACATTGCCATCGACTGCGGCATCATCGGCAGCCTGACGCCGGAAGATCAGGATTATCTGGCGCGCAACCTGATCGCGTTCTTCAAACGCGACTATCGCAAGGTCGCGCAACTGCATATCGACTCCGGCTGGGTACCGGCCAACACCCGGATCAATGATTTCGAGGCAGCCATCCGCACCGTGTGCGAGCCGATCTTCGAAAAACCGCTGAAAGACATCTCCTTTGGCCAGGTGCTTCTGCGCCTGTTCCAGACCGCCCGGCGCTTCAATATGGAAGTGCAGCCGCAACTGGTGTTGCTGCAGAAAACCCTGCTCAACATCGAAGGCCTCGGCCGCCAGCTCTACCCTGATCTGGATCTGTGGAACACCGCACAACCCTTTCTCGAAAAGTGGATGCGCGAACGTATCAACCCCCTGCAACTGCTGCGCAACCTGCAGTTGCAAGCCGAGCAGGTGCCGCACCTGTCGCAGATTGCCCGTGACACCCTGGAACGCCTGTCGCTACCTGTCGCAGCTGCGGGGAGCAAACCGGCAGCCACGCCGGCCAGCTGGCCCGAACGCCTGCTGGGTGTCGCCCTGATTGCCGGGGGCATCTTGCAACAACCGGTTTTGCTCCTGAGCAGCTGGCCCGCCGGACTGATGATTGCCGGCGGCCTGTATCTGGTTTTACGCCGGTAGCCACACCCGCAAGGGGCTGGCAGACTAGCGTCTTTTTTACGATGGCCTGAACCATCGACATGGAACAAGCGATGAGCAACTGGCTGGACGAGATCAAGTGGGACAGCGCCGGCCTGGTACCGGCAATTGCCCAGGACTATAAAAGTGGCCGCGTGCTGATGATGGCCTGGATGAATCGCGAAGCCCTGCAGCTCACCGCTCGCGAAGGCCGTGCGATCTACTGGTCACGCTCGCGCAACAAGCTGTGGCGCAAGGGCGAGGAATCCGGGCATGTGCAGAAACTGCACGAAATGCGTCTGGACTGCGATGCCGACGTGATCATTCTGCTGGTCGAACAACTGGGTGGCATCGCCTGCCATACCGGACGCGAGAGCTGCTTTTACCGGGTTTTTTCCGATAATGCCTGGCAGGCAGTCGACCCGGTACTGAAAGACCCGCAAGCCATCTACACTAGGGCAGACAAACATGACTGAGCAAAGCATGAACGACACCCTGAGCCGTCTGGCCGAAGTCCTCGAGTCACGCAAAGGCGCCGCAGCCGACAGCTCTTACGTGGCCAGTCTGTACCACAAGGGGCTGAACAAGATTCTGGAAAAGGTCGGTGAAGAATCGGTCGAGACCATTCTGGCGGCCAAGGATGCAGCCGTCAGCGGCAACTGTGACGAGCTGATTTATGAAACCGCTGACCTGTGGTTTCACTCGCTGGTCATGCTGGCTGCGCTAGGCCAGCACCCACAGTCAGTCATCAACGAACTTGAAAGGCGTTTCGGCCTTTCCGGGCATGCGGAAAAAGCTGCCCGCAATCAGTAAATCAGGAGAGCTCTTATGGGTTTCGGCGGAATCAGTATCTGGCAACTGCTGATCATTCTGGCCATTGTGGTCATGGTGTTCGGTACCAAGCGTCTGAAAAATCTCGGCGCGGATGTCGGCGAAGCCATCAAGGGCTTTCGCAAATCGATGAATGACGGCGAACAGGGGCAAAAACCCTCGGTCGATGACAAGGGTCAGACCATCAACGGCGAAGCCCGCAAGGTCGAAGACCCGCTGAAGAAAGATTGATCCATGTTTGATGTCGGTTTTTCCGAGCTGCTGCTGGTTGGCCTGGTGGCACTGCTGGTACTCGGCCCTGAGCGGCTGCCGGTAGCTGCGCGCATGGCCGGCCTGTGGATCGGTCGTCTCAAGCGCAGCTTCAATTCGCTCAAGAGTGAAGTCGAGCGCGAACTCGGCGCAGACGAAATCCGCCGCCAATTGCACAACGAAAACATTCTTGAGCTGGAGCGCGAAATGCACAAAAGCCTGCAGCCGCAAGCCCGTGCCGAAGCCCCGGCAAGTGCAACTGCAGCAGCCACGCCAGAACCGACCCCGACTAGCGACAAGCAGCCATGAGTACAGACTCCGAAACCGATCAGGAAATGCCGCTGGTCGCTCACCTGACCGAACTGCGCACGCGGCTGCTGCGCTGTGTGGTCACGGTACTGCTGCTGTTTGCCGGGCTGTTCTACTTTGCCCAGGACATCTACGCGCTGGTCGCCGCGCCGCTGCGAGCCTTCCTGCCAGCCGGCGCCACCATGATCGCCACCGGCGTGGCCTCACCATTTCTCACGCCGTTCAAACTGACCCTGGTGGTTGCCCTGTTCCTCAGCATCCCGGTGATTCTGCAGCAGATATGGGGCTTCATCGCCCCCGGCCTGTACGCCAAGGAAAAGCGGATTGCCGTGCCGCTGCTGATCTCCAGCATCCTGCTGTTCTACGCCGGAATGGCGTTCGCCTATTTCGTGGTGTTCCCGCTGATCTTCAGCTTTTTCGCCAGCGTAACGCCCGAAGGTGTGGCCATGATGACTGACATCGGCCAGTACCTGGACTTCGTGCTTACGCTGTTTTTCGCCTTCGGCGTCGCTTTTGAAATCCCGGTGGCTACCTTCCTGCTGATCTGGGTCGGCATCGTCGACGTACAAACCCTGCGCAAAAGCCGCCCCTATGTGATCGTCGGCTGCTTCGTCATTGGCATGTTTCTCACACCTCCGGATGTGTTTTCCCAGACCCTGCTGGCCTTGCCCATGTGGCTGCTGTTCGAGTCCGGGCTGTTCTTCGGTGCCATGATCAAGAAGCACGAAACCCTCGAAGCGCAAACTGCCAGCGAAGACCAGCCGCCAGCACCGCTGCCGTGAACCTGCTGCTGCTGGAAGACAGCGACTTTATCAGCGCCAACCGGGTGATTCTGCAAGGCCGGCGCCTGCAACACCTGCGCGCAGTGCAGCGGGTCGAAGCAGGCGATAGCTTGCGTGTCGGCCTGCTGGACGGGCTGATGGGTGAAGGCCTGATCACGGCACTGGATGAGCACCATGCCGAACTCGACGTGCGGCTGGATGCGGTTGTCCCCGACAAACTGCCGCTCACCCTGCTACTGGCACTGCCCCGACCGAAAATGCTCAAGCGCATACTGCAAACCATCAGCGCCATGGGCGTGCCACGACTGGTTCTGCTGAACAGTTATCGGGTGGAAAAAAGTTTCTGGCAGACTCCTTTCCTCAGCCCGGAAGCCATTCGCGAACAACTGCTGCTGGGGCTGGAGCAGGCGCGCGACACCGTGCTGCCTGAAATCATCATCGAGAAGCGCTTCAAACCCTTCGTCGAAGACCGTCTGCCTGCGCTGGCTGCCGGAAGCCTCGGCCTGACCGGTCACCCCGGCAATTATCCCGACTGTCCACGTGCCGTTAGCCAGCCGGTAACCCTGGCCATCGGCCCGGAAGGCGGCTGGATTCCGTACGAGGTCGAGCTGCTGGAAAAAGCCGGACTGCAACCGGTGCAACTCGGCGCGCGCATCCTGCGGGTGGAAAACGCGGTTCCTGCCCTGCTCGCCAGACTGTTCTGAAGCGCCGATGAACACTGTCAATCCGCGTCGCGGCTATCTGCTGGGGCTCAGTGCTTACCTGATCTGGGGCCTGTTCCCGCTGTATTTCAAAGCCATCGAACAGGTTCCGGCGCTGGAAATAGTCGTTCACCGGATAATCTGCTCGGCGATCTTTGGCGCCGCCCTGCTATTGCTGTGGAAACACCCGGGGTGGTGGTCGGAGCTGCGTAGCAACCCGAGCAGACTGGCGGTACTGACCCTGTCCGGCACTCTGATTGCGACCAACTGGCTGGTGTATGTGTGGTCGGTCGTGCCTCTTTGGCGGGACGCTACTAAGAAAATTGTTGGTATAGCGTCCGGAGCGCCGGACCGGTTTGTGCCAAGTCTCTAAGGTGAGCGAAAAAGATCTACAAGACCAGCAATGGTGAGTGGCACGTATAGCAATGCCAGCCTTTAATTCTTTTCGCTGTTCCTGGCCTGGGATTGAGCGGGACATTGTGTGGTGTGTCATCCGCGCCCGCGCTGGCTGGACAACCAGCCGCTGTGTGCAGCGCGCCTGTTTTACGGTACCAACTTCGAAGCCGAGGCGGGCCTTCTGCCTCCGGGGCGGTACGCTTTGGCGTTCAGTCCCGGGATATGGCGGCAAGCAGTCGTTCGGCTAGCAGTAACTCCCAACTCCCAAACGCTATTCGAGTTGTCCGTCCCAGGCCCCTGTCCTGGCTTCCATCTCCTCTTTCATCTGTGCGGGCAGCAGCTCAACAGGGTCGCGGCCTTCCCGTATCTCCCAGCCGCCACCCAGCGCCCGGTAAACCTGCACCAGTTTGGCCGCCACGTCGCCCTGGGTGGATACCAGTAAATCCTGTTGCTGGGCGTCGGAGCGCAGGGTGCTGATCACCGTGTTAAACGGAATCAATCCGTTCTGGTACTGGGAGGTGGAAGTATCGACCGAGCGCTGGGATGCGCTTGCCGCGGCCCTGTAGGCCGCCAGTTGCTCATAGGACTTGAGGTAGGCCACGATAGCGTTTTCGACATCGCCCTGGGCTTGCAGGACAGTGTTCTGGTAGTCCACGAGCAGTTGCTGGAAGCGCGCATCCTGTAGCCGGACGTTGCTCTTGAGTCGCCCGTAATTGAAAATATTCCACTGGAAGGCGGCAAACAGGCTCCAGCTTTCACTGCTGTTGTTGAACAGGTCGCTGCTATCGGCCGCATCGGTACCGATGGAGCCGCCAATCGACAGCGAGGGGTACAGTTCTGCCTCGGCCACCCCGATCTGCGCGCTCTGGGACGCCATGCGACGCTCCGCCGCGCGAATGTCGGGCCGCTGCCTGATCAGGTCCTGGGGCATGCCCAGTGCAATCCGGGCAGGGGCCAGGGGAATACTGCGTTTCTGCCCGAGCAGGTAGGTGAGGTCCTGGGGGGGCTTGCCCAGGAGGATAGCCAGTGTGTTTTTCAATTGCTGCAGGGTGGATTGCAGTGCCGGTACACTGGCCCGGGTATTGTTCAACAGGCTTTCGGCCTGGTCCACGTCCAGTTCACTGACATCCCCCGCATCCAGCTTGGCCCTGGCAATCCTCAGGCTTTCCTCTTGCAGGCTTACATTGCGCCGGGCGACATCGAGCCGGGACTGATTGGTACGAATCAGGATATAGGTCTGGGCAACCTGGGACACCAGCGACACCAGTGCACCGTCAAATTCGGCAACGCTGGCGTCCAGCTCGGCGGATGCAGACTCGACCTGGCGTCTGAAGCTACCCCAGAAATCCACCTCCCAACTCAAGTTAAAACCGACGTTGTAATCCTTGAAGATATCGCCGTCCTCCCTTTGTTTGGAGGCCCCGCCCGCAATCTGCTGTTGCTGGGGGTACTGGTTACCCACGGCAATGGCCAATTGCTGTTGCGATTGCAGCACACGCAGACCCGCGGAGCGCAGGCTGAGGTTTTCCTGCAGCGCATCGGCAACCAGTTGATCCAGTACCGGGTCGCCATAGGCCGCCTGCCACCACTTGGTATCGACTGTGGGTTGAGTGCTCAGGCGCGGGTTGCCCGTGTCCAGCCACTCGCTCTCAAGGGGTGCAGGCGGGCGGCTAAAGTCCGGCCCGAGCAGGGTGCAGCCGCATAGCATGATGGTGCAGCCCAGGAGTGCGCCGGCGACTCTGGCGTGAGGCATCACTGCTGAAATCTCACGGCGCAGCGCTCACTGCAGGGCCCCGGGAGCGGCGGCATCCTCGGCGCGGTCATGGCTGCCGGTAATAATCAGGACTGACCCGGTGGTGCCCACCCGCAGCGCGACGTCTTCGGGTAATTCCCCCAGAGTGATGCGAACCGGCACCCGCTGGGCCAGGCGGATCCACTCGAAGGTCGGGCTGACATTGGGGAGCAATTCGTAACCGGTACTGCCGTCCTGCTGGGCGATGCCCCAGCCGATACTGTCCACCCGGCCCTCTATGGGTTTGTCGGGGTAGGTCATGAGGGTGACTATGGCCCGATCGCCGCTGTGAACATGGCCGATGGAGTTTTCCTTGAAATAACCGTCAATCCGGAAGCTGTTGGCATCGACCAACGCCAGGGTGGGCTGGTTGGCGACTGCCTGACTCCCTATCCGCAGATTGAGGTTGGTCACGTAGCCGTCGACGGACGCGGTGACCCGGGTGAATTCCAGGTTGAGCTGAGCCTGCCTGAGTATCGCTGCGGCTTCCCTGATGCTGGCGTTGTTCTCCCCATGCGCCCCGAGACTGGCCCGTGTTCGCGCCAGATCGGCCTCTGCCTGCATCAGCGAGGCCCGCGTCTGGGTGAGGCTGGCGATCGCCGACTTGCGCTGCTCAACCGCCACGTCATAGCTGGCTTCGGCTCGCTCTACCGACTTTTTCGATGTGGCCCGCTGTGGCAGCAGCTCCTGCTGGCGCTCAAACTCCGCTTTATCCTTGGCAATCTGGGCATCGGCTTTGGCTATGGCGCTCTGCGCCTGCTCAATGGATGCGCGGGCAACCTCGACCTGGGCCTGTGCCGCCTCCACTTGTTTCAGCTGGGCCCGGTAGCTGTCATTCGTTTGATCGTACTGCGCTTGCGCTTGCGCCAGACTGGCTTCAAAGGTGCGAGGATCTATGGCGAACAGCAGTTGCCCGGCGCTTACGTACTGATTGTCCTTTACCGCCAGTTCCACAATAGGGCCCGACACGCGCGGCGTAACCTGCACGACTTCGGCCTGGACCTGGCCGTCCCGGGTCCAGGGGTTCAATACATAGTCCCGGTACTTGAGCAGCACTGCCGCAACTGCGACCAACACCACTGCCCCGCTTAGAAGATATTTGCGCGGTATGTTCACTCGTTACGCCCCGACAATAAAAGTTCCGATGACCACTGTGTAAATGACCATCAGCGCCAGCAAGACCAGCGGCGGATAATAGAAGTTTCTGGTCCACTGGTAGTGGTCGAGGAGGCGGCTGGTCGCGAGGGTGGCTATCATGGCGATTGCACCTGCCACCAGCATGGGCGGCATATACACGCCGCCGATGGCGAATTCATGGGGTATGGGCAGGATCATACTTTGCGGTGCTCGATCATGCGAATCGATCTTCATGCCAGGGCGCCCATTTGATCATACTTGCGTTGTCCGTGTAATCCAGCAGCGCGGCGGACAGGGCGCGGTAGGCGCCCAGCACGCGGTAGAAGTTCTCGGCGTCCGCCTCGGTGAAATGGCCTGCGGGCGTCGATTCCAGTGCCTCCTTGATATGGGACTCCAGTGTGGCCAGCACCTGGTCCGTGTTCACCCGGGCAAGCTTCCCGTCTCCCGATGCCCCGGGGTCACGGCCCAGCTGCTGTAACAAAGCGCAGATATCCAGACGCCAGGCGCGAAAGTCCGGCAGCAGTTGCTGCACCAGGAAGCGGGCCTGTGGACTGGTGCGAGCTGCCTGCAAGCCCTGCAGCTGGATAGCCAGTGATTGCACGCTGGTGACCAGGGCACGAACCTGCGCCGGCTCGGCGCCGGCTATTTTCGCAGGGTCGATATGGGGAGCCCAACTGGCAAGCTTGGAGGGTATTGTCGCCACCTCGCGCTGGTGAAATCGATAGCGCAGGCGCTGCAGGCGACTGGTCGGGGCGCTCCGCCCCCATTGCAGGGCATCTGTTAGGTACTCGCTGCTGCGAAAAAAACGCCTCAGCAGGCGCAGAAACACCCGCTCAGGCATGAAATTGAAGGGAAAGTAAGCGGTGATAGCCAGGGCCAGAAAGACGGGGACAAGGGTCAAGCCGTTGGTGGTGACAACCAGAAAATTGTAGCTCTGTGGATTGGAGACGGAGATCACGGAAAGCAGTATTGACAGAGCCAGTGCTCTGGCCAGCTCTTGCCGGGGGGCGGCCAGCAGGTAACAAATGGCGAAGGTGACGCTGAACAGCATCGCCCCCAACCCCTTGAAACTGGACAGCTGTGGCATGACAAAAATATACAGGAAGCCCGCAAACAACACCGACCCTGCCGCCGGAAGAAATGCGCTCGATACGGGAATCTGAGGCATATTGACCAGGGCGATGCCAAATGAGGCCCCCATGGCCACCACCCCGAAGCCTCCGGGCAGGTCGGGGACGTAGATCACGGTCAGGAACACCAGCCACAAAAAAACCAGATAGCGCAGAGCGCAGGCCAGACGGTCGGGGTCGACGACAAGGGACTGGCGTGTAACAACAGGCGGCGCCGGGGCGGTTTCAAACCTGGTAATACCCGCCACCCGCTGAAACATGGAAGCGCTCACTTGGTCCAGTGCCAGTATCTCTCGCTGGACGACGGTTACCGCCGCGCGCTGCACATGTGACAATTTCTCCAACTGGTTTTTATCTGCGGGAAGAGCCATGGACTGTGGGGCGCGTTTGGGAGCGGTGCCCGCGAACATTTTGCCGATCTGCGTCAGGCGCTGATCCAGTTCAGCGAGCAGCGCTTCGAGGTCTGGTAGCAGCAGGGGCATGTTCAGGGGCTGAAGTTCGGCGAAGGTCTCGCGCCAGCGGCCGATACCCTCGCTCAGTTGTGCCAGCTGCGCCTGGTAGTCATGCCACTGGGCGCGCAATTGCCACACCTCCCTGCTCTCGAGCTCTGCGCTGTTCAACAACTGGTCAAAATTTGCTTTCGCCTGCACGCTTTCATCGATCAGTTTTGTGACCTGCTGCTGCTCCCCCCGGCCCAGCAGCAGGTCGCCACAGGCCCTGAACATCCGCTGCTCCAGCGCGAGCACGTCCGCTGCCTGTTGCCTGATGTCGCGGGTATAGGAGGGCCAGAGGAAAATCGAAACCAGGCTGTATACCAGGATACCCAGTCCCGTCTCCTGGACCCGCAGGGTGGCGGTGGTAAAAGCATGGACCGGATCGGGGCCCGCATCCATGCAGATAATGGCGCAAACAAAGCCGGCAACTTGCCAGAAATACGCGTGCCGGCTGCCGCTCATCATGTAGGAGCAAAACATCAGGTACAGGGAGAAAATCAGAAAAAAGGACCAGCGCTCCTGGGGGAAGAGCGCAATGAAGGTCAAGGAGGCAAAAAATGCCAGCAGCGTGCCGCACATTCTCAGGACAGCCTTGTTCAGGGACGCGCCAACGCTGGTTAGTGAGATGAAGGCGACGGCGAAGCCGGCCCAGTAGGGTCTCTCCCAGTTCTGTGACAGCGCGATGCCGTAGGCGATCGTCATGGCAAGGGCGGTCTTGATCGCCTCTTTGGTCCTGCTAGAAAGTGTCAGGGATACTGGCACAGGTCGCCGCCTTTGGGTCTGTGGGCATAACAAGCGGGCGTCGGCCCGCCTGACACCCAAGGATCCTCTGAAGTACCTATGCATTTCTGGCTGACTTCAGCGTTCACCAATTTTAAAAGCGATAAATCGATCAAAATATGACCAGATTTATCGCGTATTTGCTTAATCTCAGCGGTCGCAAGCACTTTCTGCGGCCATTTCCCGCATTACAGGCGCACCTCTCCTGTATTTACCAATAAATGCCGGCGCGCCATCCACAGAAGCGCCTTGGCGCAGCGACAGACCACGGTCACCCAAATAACCGTTGATCACTGCCAGGATGCCGGCCGCGAGTTCATTTTTTTCCAGCAAGCGACGAAAGTTGAGGATGGTTGTTTCATCGGGAATACGCTCCAGGCTCAGCACGGCAAACTGGCGCAGGATAGTGGTTTCGTAAAGCGCCTCTTCCATCGCCGGATCGCTGTAACCAAACCAGTTCTGCAATAGATGAACGCGCAGTATCGCCATCAGCGGATATGACGGACGGCCGCCTTCGCCCTTTGGGTAATGCGGTTCAATCAAGGCGATCAAACCTTTCCACGGCACTACCCGATCCATCTCAATCAGGAACAGTTCTTTGCGAGTTTGCTTGCGCTTGCCTGCGTATTCGGCATCGGCGAAGGTCATCTGCTTCATCGGGAAACTCGGCGGCTTGGATGCCAATACTTTACTAAAATCAGGAAGTCTTTTTCAGCGTTTCCGTAGCTGAAACAGTCAGGGGTTGTGCACTTTGGCCCTAACCACTAAAAAGGTGCAGTAGATACACTATCGCCGGAGCCTTTGAAATTGGTGGGCCGTGCTGGATTCGAACCAGCGACCAATTGGTTAAAAGCCAATTGCTCTCGTTCACCTGCATCTGGGCCGCTCTGACGGTGTACAGCCTGGATATCTGGCTGAGCCTGCGCAGAAGAATCTGAGCAAAAAACGTCCAGCCCGGTACAAGCCACGCGCGCCAAGGGCTGGCTCCAGTCATCCCGAGCTTATCCACAGAAGCATCCCCGCAGATTGTGCGAAAGTCTTTGATAGTGCTGCTTTTTTAGCCACTGTCTGGCGAGCGGCTGGAGACTAGGCGGCGGGCCAAGGCTCCCCAGCTTATCCACAGAGGCATCCCCGCCAATCGGGGATAAGTGCCTTGGCTCAATCTTCCGGTCGCAGTTTGAGTTCGACCATCAGGTCATCGGCCAGTGCCTCCAGACGAACCTGCAAGGCATCCAGCGTCAAGCCAAGTGGCACCGCCAGCAAGGCCTCGGCATGGAACAGCGGTTCGCTGCTCATCGGTGCCGGGACTACCTCCGTGGTAAAGCGCTCCAGATTGACCCCCAGCTCACTCAACAAGCGGGTGATGTCACGCACGATACCGGGGCGGTCATTGCCCACCAGATCCAGATGGATCGGTTTCCAGGTGCAGGAGGGCTCGATCCCGCTTTGCGCCACCACCACGCGAATACCCTGAGCGTCCAGCGCCTGCAGTGCCTGCACCAGCTCTTCATAGGCTTCGGCCGGCACCGCCACGCGCAGGATGCCGGCAAACTGCCCGGCCATTCGCGACATGCGGCTTTCCAGCCAGTTACCACCGTGCCCGGCTACACACTGGGCGAGCTTTTCCACCAGCCCGGGTTTATCCGGGGCAATTACTGTCAATACCAGATGATCCACGCTTGACTCCTTGCTATGTGCCTTGGCCGGGCTTCAAAGTCCCAGCCAGTAAGTGAAGTAGACATCGTCACGAACATAACCCAGTCGCTCGTACAACGCTTGCCCGGCATGATTGTCGCGGGCGGTTTCCAGCTGCAAACCACAGGCACCACTGGCCCGGGCATGGTCTCGCGCGGCGTTCATCAGTGCTTCGCCAACCCCTTGCCGCCGGGCTGCCGGCAGCACATACAGGTCGCTGAGCAACCAGGACGAGCGCAACGCCAGTGAGGCGTACAGCGGATACAACTGCACAAAACCCTGCGCCACGCCCTGGCTGTCACGGGCCAGCAGCACTCGGGAGTCGCCGCGCAGCAAGCGCTCCTGCAGAAAGGCACGAATCTCTTCAAGCGCGCGCGGCACCCGGTAAAATTCCAGATAACCGGCAAACAGTCCGCTCAATTCTTCAAGATCAGCGGGCGTAGCTGGCAGCACAGGCATGGCGGTACCTCGGACAGGATCAACGCAGTATAGCCAGTCGCACCTGAGCGCCGGAGCAACAGGCGTGCCTGATTTTTTCCGGCGCTTCATGTAGTATTCCCCGCCTCGCACTACATGGCCCGGCGGCCAGGTGCTTTGAGCCGTTCCCAGCCCAAAGGCATTCCGTAAAAAAGTTGAGGCAAACTATGACTGATCGCATAAAAGTAGGGGGCCTGCAGGTCGCCAAAGTTCTCTACGACTTCGTCAACAACGAAGCCATCCCGGGTACCGGCGTAACTGCAGAGCAGTTCTGGAGCGGTGCCGATGCGGTGATTCATGACCTCGCGCCGAAAAACCGCGCCTTGCTGGCCAAGCGTGATGCCATCCAGGCGCAGATCGACGGCTGGCACCAGGCCCGCGCCGGTCAGGCCCATGATGCCGTCGCCTACAAGGCCTTCCTGCAGGAAATCGGCTACCTGCTGCCGGAACCGGCTGACTTCAAAATCACCACCGAAAACGTCGATGATGAAATTGCCCGTATGGCCGGCCCGCAGCTGGTGGTGCCGGTGATGAATGCGCGTTTCGCCCTCAACGCCTCCAACGCCCGCTGGGGCTCGCTGTACGATGCCCTGTACGGCACCGACGTGATCAGCGAAGAAGGCGGCGCCGAGAAAGGCAAAGGCTACAACAAGGTCCGCGGTGACAAGGTCATCGCCTACGCGCGGGCCTTCCTCGACCAGGCCGCACCGCTGGCTGCCGGCTCCCACGTCGACGCTACCGGCTACCGCATCGATGCCGGCAAGCTGCTGGTCAACCTCAAAGGCGGCAGCAACAGCGGCCTGCAGGACGCTGCCCAGCTGGTCGGCTTCCAGGGTGACGCTGCCGCGCCAACCGCTGTATTGCTCAAGCACAACGGCCTGCACTTCGAAATCCAGATCGATGCCAGCACCCCGGTCGGCCAGACCGATGCCGCCGGCGTGAAAGATGTACTGATGGAAGCCGCTCTGACCACCATCATGGACTGCGAAGACTCGGTCGCCGCCGTCGATGCCGATGACAAGGTCGTCATCTACAAGAACTGGCTGGGCCTGATGAAGGGCGATCTGGCCGAAGAAGTAGCCAAGGGCGGCAGCACCTTCACCCGCACCATGAATCCGGACCGCGAATACACTGCAGTGGACGGCAGCAGCCTGACCCTGCACGGCCGCAGCCTGCTGTTTGTGCGCAACGTCGGGCACCTGATGACCATCGACGCGATCATCGACAAGGACGGCTTTGAAGTGCCGGAAGGCATCATGGACGGCCTGGTCACCAGCCTGATCGCCCTGCATGACCTCAAGGGCAACAGCAGCCGCAAGAACAGCCGTACCGGCTCGATGTACATCGTCAAGCCGAAAATGCACGGCCCGGAAGAGGCGGCGTTCACCAACGAGCTGTTCGGCCGCGTGGAAGACGTGCTGGGCATGCCGCGCAACACCCTCAAAGTCGGCATCATGGACGAAGAGCGGCGCACCACCATCAACCTGAAAGCCTGTATTCAGGCCGCCAGCGAGCGCGTGGTGTTCATCAACACCGGCTTCCTCGACCGCACCGGTGACGAGCTGCACACCTCCATGGAAGCCGGCGCCATGGTGCGCAAAGGCGCCATGAAAACCGAGAAGTGGATCGGTGCCTACGAAAACTCCAACGTCGATATCGGCCTGGCCTGCGGCCTGCAAGGTCGGGCACAGATCGGTAAAGGCATGTGGGCCATGCCCGACCTGATGGCCGCCATGGTTGAGCAGAAAGTTGCCCACCCGCTGGCCGGCGCCAATACTGCCTGGGTCCCCTCACCCACGGCTGCCTCTCTGCACGCCCTGCACTACCACCAGGTTGACGTGTTTGCCCGTCAGGCCGAGCTGGCCAAGCGTGCACGCGCATCGGTCGATGACATTCTGACCATTCCTCTGGCGCCCGCTACCAACTGGACTGCCGAAGAAGTGCAGAACGAGCTGGACAACAATGCCCAGGGCATCCTCGGCTATGTGGTGCGCTGGATCGATCAGGGCGTCGGCTGTTCGAAAGTGCCGGATATCAACGACATCGGCCTGATGGAAGACCGCGCCACCCTGCGTATCTCCAGCCAGCACATCGCCAACTGGTTGCGCCATGGCGTAGTCAGCCTTGAGCAAGTGATGGCCAGCCTCAAGCGCATGGCGCCGGTGGTTGACCGGCAGAACGCCAGCGACCCGCTGTACCGTCCGCTGGCCCCCGACTTCGACAGCAATATCGCCTTCCAGGCCGCTGTCGAGCTGGTTGTCGAGGGTACCAAGCAGCCCAACGGTTACACCGAGCCGGTGTTGCACCGTCGGCGTCGCGAGTTCAAGGCCGCCAACGGTCTGTAACGGGATGTCAGAAAAAAGCCGCCGCCAGGCGGCTTTTTTCTGTCCGCTACGATAGCATTGACCAATGGCTTTATTGGGATACCGATAGATTCTGCCAATACAACCCATGGCAGCAATCAATTTCGATAGCAGACCTGCATCGCCTAATATAGCCAGCGTCAACTAACCAACCACGAGGATTTACCGATGTCGTTGATCAACACTCAAGTACAGCCGTTCAAAGCCAATGCCTTCCATAACGGCAAGTTCATCGAAGTCACCGAGCAATCCCTGCAGGGCAAGTGGTCCGTGCTGATCTTCATGCCGGCCGCCTTCACCTTCAACTGCCCGACCGAGATCGAGGACGCGGCCAACAACTACGCCGAATTCCAGAAAGCCGGTGCCGAGGTCTACATCGTCACTACCGACACCCACTTCTCGCACAAGGTCTGGCATGAAACCTCGCCGGCGGTCGGCAAGGCCCAGTTCCCGCTGATCGGCGATCCGACCCACGTACTGACCAACGCGTTTGGCGTGCACATCCCCGAAGAAGGCCTGGCCCTGCGCGGCACCTTCGTGATCAACCCGGATGGCGTGATCAAGACTGTGGAAATCCACTCCAACGAAATCGCCCGCGACGTGTCGGAAACCCTGCGCAAGCTGAAAGCTGCCCAGTACACCGCAGCCCACCCGGGTGAAGTGTGCCCGGCCAAGTGGAAGGAAGGCGAGAAGACCCTGGCGCCGTCACTGGACCTGGTCGGAAAAATCTAAAGATGGTTACGGAGCTGCTGCGCTAGGCACTCCGCTCCACTTTCCGCCTGCCGGAGCCTTACCTGGCTCTTAAAGGCGCCCGAACGCCCGGGCGCGATCCGCCCGGGCGTTTGTTTGTCCGCAATTCATCAATACAAGGAACCGTCGTCATGTTGGACGCTACGCTTAAAACCCAGTTGCAGGCCTACCTCGAGAAGGTCATCCAGCCGTTCGAAATCGTTGCGTCGCTGGATGACGGTGATAAATCCGCAGAAATGCTGGCGCTGCTGAATGACATCGTCAGCCTGACCGACAAGATCACGCTGCGTATCGATGGCAATGATGCGCGCAAACCGTCGTTCGCCCTCAATCGTCCGGACGCCAACATCAGCCTGCGCTTTGCCGGCATCCCCATGGGCCACGAGTTCACCTCGCTGGTACTGGCGCTGCTGCAGGTCGGCGGCCACCCGTCCAAGCTGGATGCCGAGGTGATCGAGCAGGTCAAGGGTATTCAGGGCGAATTCCGTTTCGAAACCTATTTTTCGCTGTCCTGCCAGAACTGCCCGGACGTGGTGCAGGCCCTGAACCTGATGGCTGTGCTCAACCCGAATATCCAGCATGTCGCCATCGATGGTGCACTGTTCCAGGACGAGGTCGAGTCACGCCAGGTCATGTCGGTGCCGAGCATCTACCTCAACGGCGAAGTGTTTGGCCAGGGCCGCATGGGCGTGGAAGAAATTCTCGCCAAGATCGATACCGGTGCGGCTGCCCGCGACGCCGAGAAGATGAGCGCCAAAGACGCCTTTGACGTACTGGTGGTCGGCGGCGGCCCGGCTGGTGCAGCAGCGGCCATCTATGCCGCGCGCAAGGGTATCCCCACCGCGGTGGCTGCCGAGCGTTTCGGTGGTCAGGTGCTGGACACCATGGCCATCGAGAACTTCATCTCGGTGCAGGAAACCGAAGGGCCGAAGCTCGCGCGTGCCCTCGAAGAACATGTGCGCCAATACGAAGTCGACATCATGAACCTGCAACGCGCCAGCGCGCTGGTTCCGGCGAAAAACCCCGGCGAGCTGCACGAAGTGAAGTTCGACAGCGGTGGCAGTCTAAAGGCCAAGACGGTGATCCTCGCCACCGGCGCGCGCTGGCGTGAAATGGGCGTGCCCGGCGAACAGGAATACAAGGCCAAGGGCGTATGTTTCTGCCCGCACTGCGATGGCCCGCTGTTCAAGGGCAAGCGCGTGGCTGTGATTGGCGGCGGCAACTCGGGCGTCGAAGCGGCGATCGATCTGGCCGGCATCGTCAGCCATGTCACCCTGCTCGAGTTCGACAGCCAGCTGCGCGCTGACGCCGTGCTGCAACGCAAGTTGTTCAGCCTGCCAAATGTGGATGTGATCACCAGCGCCCTGACCAGCGAAGTCAAAGGCGATGGCCAGAAAGTCACCGGGCTGGTCTACAAGGACCGCAACTCGGAAGAGTTCAAGTCGGTGGCGCTGGAAGGCATCTTCGTGCAGATCGGCCTGCTGCCCAACAGTGACTGGCTCAAGGGCACCATCGAACTCAGCCCGCGCGGCGAGATTATCGTCGATGCGCGCGGTGAAACCTCGCTGCCCGGCATCTTCGCGGCCGGTGATGTGACCACCGTACCGTACAAGCAGATCGTCATCGCGGTCGGCGAAGGTGCCAAGGCCTCGCTCTCGGCCTTTGATCACCTGATCCGCTCTGCCTGAGTGCGCAAAGGCAGGGGTGCCCCGGCGGGCACCCCTGCCTCGCTGTGCGCCTGAACTGCATCCGCAGCCAGCCCTGCTGGCAGTCATCGCACCAGCCGCCTTGGCGGTACTGACGTTGTACTGATCGCCTCGCGCGGGTTCCCCCGCGAGCGGCTAAAGGCGCGCCTGTCCAGCGCGCCGCCTGTTGCTGGAAATCCTCATCTGTCCAAGGCTCGACTGCCGAGCGTTGAACTCTGTCTGCGTCAGCCATCAGATGGTCATCCAGATCCTCGTCGGCTGCGGTTACACTCGCAAAGATCTGCTTCTTGACCAGCAGATCGCCAGCCTCGAAGACACAACCTTGAGCAGTCGGGACGCCGGCCCAAAGCATTTTTCAGCCTTCTGCGGAGTAACCATACATGGAACATATCAATGTCACCCGGGACGGCCACATCCTGCTCATCAGCCTCAACCGCGCGGCCAAATACAATGCCCTGTCCCAGACCATGTACAACGAACTTGGTCAGGCTCTGGCGCAGCTGAACAGCGACCCGCAGCTGCGCGTCGCCGTGCTGTGTGCCGAGGGCAAGCATTTCACGGCCGGCGTCGAGCTGGATTACTGGGCGCCGGTGTTCGCCTCCGGTCAGGGCATGCCGGAAATTCCCGGCGGTATTGATCCGTTCGGCATGCAGGGCGAACGCCACAGCAAACCCATCGTCATGGCAGTGCAGGGCTACTGCTTCACCTGGGGGGTGGAGATCCTGCTGAATACCGAAATCCGCATCGCCGCCAGCGACACCCAGTTCCAGATGCTCGAAGTGCAGCGCGGGATCTACCCCTGCTGTGGCGCGACCTTCCGCCTGCCTCGCGAAATCGGCTGGGGCAATGCGCACAAGGTGCTGCTCACCGGCGAACGCTGGAGCGCCGAGGATGCCTTGCGCTGGGGCATGGTGCAGGAAGTAGTCGCGCCCGGCGCACAGCTCGAACGCGCCATGGACTACGCACGCCAGATTGCCGACTGCGCGCCGCTGGGCGTGCAGGGCGCACTGCGTTCGACGCGCACCGCTCAGGCGCAGCCGCACGCACAGGCAATGGCCGAGATGTTCCACTACCTGCAACCGGTGATGGCCAGCGAGGATGCCGCCGAAGGCGTACGCTCCTTTGTCGAGCGTCGCAAAGCGGTATTTACCGGCCGTTGAGCCAGCCGTCTGCTTCCACGAAAAAAGACCAATATATTGAGCGGGCATGTGCACAATCAGGCGCCATGCCGCACCAAGGCCATGCTAACCCTGCGGCTGGACACGCTGACCGCACAAGCTGCTGTAGCGCCTGCTTGCACCAAACCCTAACGGCATTGATGATAGTTTCCTGCCCTGCATGTACCCCTTCGAGGAGCCACCATGACCGACATGACGCTGTTTTACTCCGCCACCTCGCCCTTCGTGCGCAAGGTGATGCTGCTACTGCATGAAACCGCACAGCTGCAGGACGTGACCTTGCAGGAGGTCGCGCTCAGCCCGGTCAATGCCAATGCCGAAGTGAATGCCGCCAATCCGGCTGGCAAGATTCCCGCCTTGCGCCTGGCCGATGGCAGCCTGCTGTACGACAGCCGGGTGATCCTCGACTATCTGGATCAACGCCATGGCGGCCCTTCGCTGGTGCCGGCCGGCCAGCAGCGCTGGACCTGCCTGACCCTCGCCGCACTGGCCGATGCCGCACTGGATGCCGCCGTACTGATCCGTTATGAAACCTTCCTGCGTCCGCAGGACAAGCGCTGGGATGACTGGTTACAGGGCCAGCAGGAAAAACTCGAGCGGGCGCTGGCGCGCTTTGAACAGGCGGTCGGCAGCGAACTGGCCAACGGTTTCGATCTGGCCGCGATCAGCGTGGCCTGTGCCTTGGGCTATGTCGATCTGCGCCAGCCCGGGATGGGTTGGCGCCAGCGCTACCCGCAGCTCGCCGCCTGGTATGCCGATGTCAGCCAGCGACCTTCGATGCAGGCCACCCAACCGCCAATCTAGGCGCTGCAAGGCACGCCTGCCGACCTGATACACTGCGCGCCCACGCTCATCAGGTCGTTCTCCGTGCCCTCCTCTGCTTTCAGTTCCCTCGCGCTGTCTCCCGCCACCCAGGCCAACCTGCAAAGCCTCGGCTATCTACAGATGACGGCGGTCCAGGCCCAGAGCCTGCCGCTGATTCTCAAGGGCCTGGATCTGATCGCCCAGGCCAAGACCGGCAGCGGCAAGACCGCCGCCTTTGGTATCGGTGTGCTGGAAGCGCTGAATCCGCGGTTTTTCGGCTGTCAGGCGCTGATTCTCTGCCCGACCCGCGAACTTGCCGATCAGGTGGCCAAGGAAATTCGCCGGCTGGCGCGCAGCGCCGACAACATCAAGGTGCTGACCCTCTGCGGCGGCGTCTCCATCGGCCCGCAGATCGGCTCGCTGGAACATGGTGCGCACGTGATCGTCGGCACCCCCGGACGCATCCAGGAACATCTGCGCAAAGGCACACTGAAGCTCGACGGCCTGAACACGCTGGTCCTCGATGAAGCCGACCGCATGCTCGACATGGGCTTCTACGACAGCATCGCCGAGATCATCGGCCAGACCCCCGCGCGGCGCCAGACCCTGCTGTTTTCCGCCACCTACCCGGCGGGCATCAAGCAACTGAGTGCCGCCTTCATGCGTGACCCGCAGCGGGTGGTGGCGGAGGCTCTGCATGACGACACACAGATCGAGCAGCGCTTCTACGAGATCAGCCCCGAACAGCGCATGGATGCCGTACTGCAGGTGCTGGCCGCCTACCGCCCGGAATCCTGCGTGGCATTCTGCTTCACCAAGCAGCAATGCCAGGAGCTGGTCGAACACCTCACAGCCCACGGCATCTCCGCCAGCGCGCTGAACGGTGATCTGGAACAGCGCGACCGCGATCAGGTGCTGGCGATGTTCGCCAATCGCAGCCTGTCGGTGCTGGTGGCCACCGATGTGGCGGCACGCGGGCTGGATATCGATGCGCTGGACATGGTGATCAACGTCGAACTGGCGCGCGACTCGGAAATTCACATCCACCGTGTCGGCCGCACCGGGCGCGCCGGCGCCAAGGGCATCGCCATCAGTCTGGTCGCTCCGGCCGAGGCGCACCGCGCCCAGGCCATCGAAACCCTGCAGAAAAGCCCGCTGAACTGGCACCCGCTGAACAGCCTCAAACCGCGTGACGGCACACCGCTGCAGCCGGCGATGGCCACCCTGTGCATCTCCGGCGGGCGCAAGGACAAAGTGCGTCCGGGCGATATTCTCGGTGCGCTCACGGGTGATGCCGGGATTCCCGGCACCCAGGTCGGCAAGATTGCTATCTTTGATTATCAGGCGTATGTCGCCGTCGAGCGCAGCGTGGCGCGGGCAGCGCTACAGCGCCTGAATGCCGGCAAGATCAAGGGCCGCAGCCTGAAAGTCCGCCTGCTTTAAATACTGCCTGGAAGGAACTGCCGGATCAGCGCCGCGGCACCGCATACAGCGGACGAATGTCCTGCCACAGGCTGTTGATGAACTTCACCACATCCTCGCGGGCCGGCACGCTTTCCGGCAGCACGTCCAGCAGCGGCCAGACATGCGGCATGCCTTCGGCGACCATGATTTCCACATCGACGCCTTCTTCACGGGCCTTCTGTGCCGCCAGCAGGGAATCATCCAGCAGCACTTCGGTGCTGCCGACGTAGAAACGCATCGGCGGCAGACCGGTGAAATCCGCCTCCAGCGGATGCATGCACTCATGGCTGGGGGTCTTGCCCTCGGGCATGTAGCTTTCCTTGAAATACATCAGCGCACGCTCCGAAAGCATGGCTTCAAGCTGCCGGTTGGTCTGGTGCGAACCGCTATTGGCTTCCTCGAAGCGCAAGGCCGGGGACAGCATGAGCATGCCGGCTGGCAGCGGTAACCCGGCGCTACGCGCACCGAGCACGGTGGTCATGGTCAGGTTGCCGCCCGCGGAGTCGCCGGCGATGATGATTTTCGCCGGGTCGTAATCATGCTCCAGCAACCAGCGATAGGCGGCCAGGCAGTCTTCCACACCCGCCGGAAAAGGATGCTCGGGGGCCAGCCGATAGGACGGCATGATCACGGTGGAATGGGTTTTCAGCGCCAGCATGCCGCAAAACGAGTAATGCGGCTTGATCGCCGGCAAGACAAAGCCGCCACCATGCAGATACAGAATGACAAAGTCGGCGCTGGATTTTTCGCTGTACAGCCACTTGACGGGAATGCCGTCCAGGCGGCCGTTACACACGCGCACTTCACGCGGCATTCTGGCCAGTCCCTCACTGAGGGTCACCGCCTTGCGCCGCAGTGCCGCGATATCGGTCCCGGGGCGCATCAGTAGCGGCTTGACCACGTGCTTCAGGAAGCGGGTTACGGCGTGCGACGTCAGACTGCGGGCAAACATGCTTGATCCTTGCATCCAAACTCGTGAGCCTTGGCCGGGCGCTGCCGCAAAAAACGATCAACTCAAGCCTAACACTCTGAATTTATTGTGAAATTTAAATCTCTGGCAATCTTCTACAGGAGTCCCGGAAAACACCCCGACTGGTACGCCAAAACAATAAGAACACAGGATGCGGCTTGTCCTGCAAGCTGGATGTGACAATATGAGTGTCGATTATACGGCGTCATAATTAGAAATAGCCTTCTAAACATTGCAGATATGCTGCCGTTCAGCGCACAAGGCTTTCCCCGCGCAGCGATGGTCAGGAGCTTTAGTCATGGCACAACTTTCCGGTCTGGATAATTTCACGCTCTATGATGAACAGGGCAACGTGTACAACCACGTTGCGGCGCTGGGCATTTATGATCCTTCGACATCACCCAGCGGCATGACCCGCTTCAAGGACATCCTGCACCACTTCAAAAGCCGCATGGGCGAGTTCCCGATTTTCCGGCGCAAACTGGTAACCGTGCCCTACGGAATAGACCGTCCGTACTGGGTCGAGTCGGGTGAAATAGACGTCGAATTCCACATCCGTCACATTGCCCTGCCGCATCCGGGCGACTGGCGCCAGTTGATGATCCAGACCGCACGCCTGCACTCACGCCCGCTGGATCGCACCCGGCCACTCTGGGAAATCTATGTCATCGAGGGGCTGGACAAGATCCCCGGCCTGCATCCGGGTTGTTTTGCCCTGTTTCTCAAATTCCACCATGCAGCAATTGATGGCCAGCGCGGCATCGCCCTGCTGGAGGCCGTGCATGCCATAACCGCCGATGAAACCCATAGCATGCCGGCGTATTACACGATGCCCGAGTCGGGCCGTGCACCCAATACGCTGGAAATGCTGGCCAACGTGGCAAAAAACACCGTAAGCCGCTCCCTCGGCCTGTCCAATCTCTACGTTTCGACGGCCAGCAAAGTCGGCGCACTGATCTGGGAGCGCCTGCCCAAACCGTTCTTTCCGGTAGACGAGTCGGTACGCAAACTGCCGGTCAGAGCTGCGGCACCGACCCGCTTCAACCATCCGGTCTCGGCCAACCGGGTAATTGATGCCGTGCATTTCTCCCTGAGTGACATCAAGATTATCCGCCAGGGCATTCCCGGCTGCACGATCGACGATGTCTTTCTTGCCGTGTGCGGCGGTGCCCTGCGGCGCTACCTGAACAGCAAGGGCGAGCTGCCGGACGAGTCACTGCGGGCACTGGTGCCCAAAGCCGTCAATGAAAAGATCATCACCAAGCGCAAACTGCACAGCACTTATGAGATCGGTGGCACACCGGTCGCGCTGCGCACCGATATACAGGACCCGGTAGAGCGTCTGCATGCCGTTCGTGCGGAAATCCACAATGCCAAGCACACCGCCGAAGGCCTTGGTCTGAATCTGTTCCAGGATCTGCTGGATAACCTGCCGGAAGCAGCCGGACGGGCATTGCTGCGTCATGCACTACTGCCGCTGATCAATGTCTCTGCCTCCAACGTGCGCGGCCCGGAGCTTCCGATGTATGTCGCCGGCGCCCGGCTGGTGCATTTCTATCCGGTGGGCATTGCCACCGACTTTGTCGGCCTGAACCTGAGCGGCTTCAGCTACAACGGTGTGCTGTGGATCAGTGCCGTAGCCTGTCGCAACATGATGCCGGACCCCGGCTTCTTCGCCGAATGCCTGAACCACAGCTTCAATGATCTGCTGGAAGCGGCAAAATTCATCACCGCCGTGCGCACCGCCGGTTCGACATCGAATGTCTACGCCCTCGGCGCCGTGACGGGCAAAAGCAATCCGAAAAGAAAACCTTTGCCAATTGCCAAAGCGCAGGCGGCGAACCCCGCTGGAAAAACTGCCAAAGCAGCCAAAGCTGCACCTAAAGCAACCCGAACCAGACCACACATCAGCACGGACACCCTGCAATGAGCCACAAGGACAACCGGCAACTGCCTGTATACGTCGAGCGCTTGAAAGTTGCCGGCGGATTCTGGAGAAGACTGTTTCTGCAAATCCTGTTTCGCCTGGCCGCCAAAGGCAATCTTCGTCTGGGGATGAATATCCAGAAAATGCGCCGCCAGCAGGAAGCGCTGGATGTACGCATGACCCCGGCAGACTTCAGTACCCGGCGGCGCGCAGCAGAAACCGACGAATTCCAGGCCGAATGGGTAGAAGCCCCGGACCTGCAACCGCAACGGGTGATTCTGTACCTGCACGGCGGTGCCTTCATGTTCCGCTTCCCGCGTACCCATGCACGCCTGGCCGGGGACTGGTGCAAGGCCTTGAATGCCCGGGCGCTGATGGTCGACTACCGTCTGGCACCGGAACACCGCTGGCCTGCCGGGATTGATGACTGTCATGCCGCCTATCGCTGGCTGCTGGCCAGTGGCATTCAGGCTGAAAATATCGTGCTGGCGGGCGACTCTGCCGGCGGTAATCTGTCATTGGCCCTGCTGCACCGGATCAAGGCTGCCGGCGAGCCAATGCCGGCTTGTGCCGTACTGCTCTCGCCGTTTGTCGACTTCACCCTGAGCAGCCCCAGCCTGTGCCTCAATGAACTGCGTGACCCGATCTTCACCGCCCGCGGCATAGTTGCGGTACGCAGCTACTATGCTGAGCCGGAACAGTTTCTCGAACCCGGCCTGTCGCCGCTATTTGGTGACTACCGGAATTTTCCGCCGCTGCTGTTTCAGGCCAGCGACACCGAGATGCTGCGCGACGAAAGCCTGCGTGCCGCCGCCCGCGCCCATGCCGCCGGTGTCAACGTGCGCGTAGAGCTCTGGCAAGGCCAGCTGCCCCACGTGTTCCAGGCTTTTCACAAGCTGCCGCAGACAAAGGCTGCAGTGGCCCGGATTCTTGCCTTTATCGGCCAGCACACCCACTGGGACAACCAGCCGTGAGCGGGCTGGCCGGACCGACTTCAGCTTCCCTGCCTGCCGATAACGAATGCCCAGGTTGAAGCGCCGCCACCTGCTTGCACTGGGTCTGGTCACCTTGCTGGTGCTGGTGTTTATCGCCGGGCCGAAGGTGACGGTGGAGCTGCAGCCCTTCACCCGTCCGCTGCCGGAGAATCTGCAGGCTTATCTGGCAGACAGCGAAGCGGCATATCCCGACATCACGCCGGGTGCCGAGAAAACCATCATCTGGGCGCACCCCGAGCACCAGCAAACCGCTCTGGCGATTGTCTACCTGCACGGATTTTCCGCCACCCGCCAGGAAACCGCGCCACTCTGCGACGACCTGGCTGCCAGCCTCGGTGCCAACCTGTTCTATACGCGACTGACCGGCCATGGCCGCAGTGGCTCAGCAATGGGCGAAGCGAATGCTGGCGACTGGCTGCGCGATGCCCAGGAAGCACTGGCCATAGGCCAGCGCCTGGGGCGGCGGGTACTGGTCATCGGTACCTCCACCGGCGGCACTCTGGCCGCGTGGCTGGCCGCCACACAAACCGATGCACCGGTGCTGGCCTATGTGCTGATCTCGCCCAATTTCGGCCCCAGGGATCCCGCCGCACAGGTACTGACCTGGCCCTGGGCCAGCGAGTTTGCACCGCTGCTGCTTGGGCCAGAACGACAATGGACACCACTCAACAGCGAGCAGGCTCGCTACTGGAGCCACCGCTACCCGAGCAGAGCCTTGCTGCCCATGATGGCGCTGGTGGATACCGTCAACCAGCTTCCACTTGAGCAGGTTCAGGCACCGCTACTGATGATTCACGCCGAGGATGACCAGGTGGTAAGTAGCGCCGCAGCAACCCGGGCCTTCGCCCGCTTCGGTTCGCCAATCAAGCAGCGCGTGGTGTGGCAACAGAGCCAGGACCCCAGCCATCATGTGCTGGCCGGTCGCATCCTGGCGCCGCGGGATACCGCAAGGGTGGCGCAGTCGATCGAGCGGTTTGTCCAGCCCCTGCTCGGGGCAAGCCCCGCGGCCCGCTGAGGCGCTACAGCCCGCGGTCAGACTGCCTGCAGACGCTCGGCAAACATCCGCGCAAACGTGTACGCATCGCCAGCCCAGCGCGCCGAGATGTAATTGCCGTCACAGACCACCCAGGCCGGGCGACTATCCTCGAGTGTGTCGCGATACAGCGCAGTGGCCTTGCGGAAGTAGTCAGGCACGTCCGGAGTCACGCTGAGCAGGTCGGTAGGTCGCGCCAGCGCACGTGTCACCTCAGCTTCAACGCCACGATAGCCTTCCGGCTCTCCCGGCAGTTCAACATAGGTGCGGTAGTAATTCGGCTCCCACACGCGCCCGAGAAAGCGCGTCAGGTTCCACGCATCACGCTCCATGCTCCAGGGCAGGGCCGTGGTCTTGCGCCCGTAGAGTACCGAGCGGCCATCTGCGCGCTTGCTGCGCGCGGCGAGCAGTACGCCATGGGCAATGGCGGCTACCGGACGATCGGCGGCAAAGAAATCCGCAATGAAATCCAGCAATACAGGATCTTCCAGATAGCCCTGCATAGCTTTGGCCCGATGCCCGCCGGAAAGCATCAGCCCACTGAAAGCACTGGCGCGCAGTCGCGAAAACTTGTGCGGGTTGAGGTACGCCCGGTCTTCGAGTAACTGCTGATAGCCCTTGCGCACACTGGCATCTGCGCGCAACAGCAATCCCAGCAACTTGAAATGGCGCAGCAATGGCAGCCCGCCCCACAAGTCGAGCCCCTCACCATTGAGCATCAGCCTATCCGCTGCCGAAGGCTGGCCGTCCAGCGTGGCAAACTCGACCCTGATCCCGGCGGCACGCAATACCTGCCAACAAACCACGACATGGGTCGGATCGAAATCACTGGACGGCAAGGGAATCAGGACGGTTTTGGCAGGCATTGCAACGCTCGAATACTCAACTGGGGTGGACAGTGCTGGCAGGCTGGCACTTGACCACAGGATGCAATTCTATCGCGCGGCCAGAGTGTCCGTGCAGCTTTTGCAGCAGGGGCAGATAGAAGTCTGTGCAACTCTGTGATTCCTGCTAACTTTCTTCCACCGCCGATTACCCGGAGCAGCCATACGCCATGAGCACTGAAATCAACATACTGTCGCAGTCTGTCCAGCTGCCCAACGGCTCGACACTACCCAACCGCATGGCCAAAGCCGCAATGACCGAAGGCCTGGCTGATGCACGCGGCTACCCGTCGGCTGCGCTGGAGAAACTCTACGCAGCCTGGGGCAAAGGCGGTTGCGGATTATTGATCACCGGCAATGTTCTGGTGGATCGTCATCACCTTGAGCGGCCAGGCAACGTGGTCATCGACCGTACACCCGATGCCGACATGCACGCGGCCCTGCAGCGCTGGGCCACGGCGGCGAAAGCCGGCGGCGCGAAGCTGTGGATGCAGATCAGTCATGCCGGCCGGCAAACTTCGGCGATCGTCAATCCGCATCCCAAGGCACCCTCCGCCATCGCGCTGGCCCTGCCAGGAAAGCAGTTCGGCACACCGGTAGCGATGAGCGAAGGCGATATCCAGGAAACCATCCAGCGCTTTGCCCAGGCCGCCGCCGCCGCACAGGCCGCAGGTTTTGACGGCGTACAGATTCATGCTGCCCATGGCTATCTGCTCTCGGCATTTCTCAGCCCCAGGGCCAACCAGCGCACGGATCGCTGGGGTGGTTCGCTGGAGAATCGGGCGCGCATGCTGCTTGAGGTACTCAAGGCCGTTCGCCAGCGTACCGGCGCGGCTTTCACTATCGCGGTAAAACTCAACTCGGCGGACTTCCAGAAAGGCGGTTTCAATTTTTCTGACAGCACGCAAGTGGCGCAATGGCTGACCGAGGGCGGCATTGATCTGATCGAGATATCCGGCGGCAATTACGAGCAGCCACGCATGATGGACATGGAAGGCTTGGAGAAAGCCGACACCTCTGCGCTACCGGCCTCGACGGCGGCACGCGAAGCCTATTTCGTCGACTTCGCCATCGAGATGCAGCGCAAGGTGAGCGTGCCACTGATGGTCACCGGTGGCTTCCGTAGCGCAACGGCCATGGTCAGCGCGGTAAAAGAAGCCGGTGTCGCCGTCATTGGCCTGGGTCGCCCGTTATGCGTGGAAACGCAATGTGTCAATCAATTGCTCAGTGGCGAACGACAGACTCTCGATCGCTGGGAACGACAGCTGCAACTGGGGCCCGGCTGGCTGGGACCACACTCACCATCCGGCCTGATCAAGATGCTCAACGGCTTTGGAGCCACCTACTGGTACTACCAGCAATTCCGCCATTTTGGCCGTGGCGAACCGGCAGACCTGCAACTCGGCGTGTTCACTGCGCTGCTGCGCGAACTCAAGGATCAGAAGCGCTGGATGGCCGCCGCACGCTTTCCCGAGTAATCCGGCCGGGGCGAACCCCGGGCAGGCTGACCGGCAAGCAGATTCAGCCCTTTTGCTTGCCGGTACGGTGCTGGTTTGCAGCTTTTTCAGACGCCATTACTTCCAGAGTCAGATTGATCGCGCTGGCCTGATAACCGATGAAGCGGTCAAACTCTGCGTCTGACATCTCGCGTAAAACATCGTGCTGCCGGACCAGATTGACGAAGCGTCGCTCCCGCTCGTACTGCTTGGGCAGTGCCGTGATACCCCAATAATCCAGACGTTTTTCCAGCGCCGGGTTGTACGTACGCAAAAAGTTGAGAATAAACGGGATCGGGTCATGTCGGGCAATCAGGGCCGCCACCCGCAAGATCATGTCAAACGGCAAGGTGGCGCGCCCCTGCTCTACCTCTTCGAGCAGTTCCGTATCGCTCAGGCCCAGGGCAGTAGCCAGTTCCTGCAGGTTCAGCCCGGCGACCTCGCGCGCATCGCGAAGGAAATTTCCGGCATCCGCCATCGCCGAAAGGCGCTCCGGCGAAATGGCCTTGGCGTAGAGGTCCTTGAGCCAGTTATCACTGGACATCATGGGAATCGCCGAACCGACTCGGGCAACATCCATCAGGCCGCCGGCAACCATGTCGGTATAGCCCTTGAGCTGGCCAAACAAGGCTCCGGCAGCCTTCTCCAGCGACAGCCCTCCAGAGCCGGGGGCTTTCGCGGCACGCTCGCTAGTCGCTGTCGCCGGGGGCTTCTTGCGCGGACGCACCGGCTTGGCTGCAGCCTTGCTCTTGGCCGCGATGGATTTCTCAGCCGCTGTGCGGGTCGTTTTGCCTTTTGCAGTAGCCATGACCATCTCCGTTGAGGACACTCGCCTGAGTGTAGCGCTTGCCGGGCCGAGATACAGCTCAACAGAAAAATCGTCACATTCGTTGTTGCGGAATGAGGCTTGTGACCTGTGCGCAGGCCAGCTACTGCCGGAAGTTCAATGGAACGATCAAGCAGAAATATCCGGTGCAGCAGGCCAGCTGCGGATCAGGGGCAGTGATCAACCCGGCTGGCTGGCATTGCGCAAGGATATCTGGTCATTGAGCGTCCAGAAGTCGTATAGCACCCCGATGAAAAACAGGCCGCCGGTAAAAAAATACACAATACCGGTCAGCCATTTGCCCTGATACATCCGGTGCACGCCGAAAAAGCCGAGAAAGGTCAGCAGCAGCCAGGCGACGTTGTAGTCAATGGCGCCGGAGTGGAAGCGCATGTCGGCATCCCGATCCATACCCGGGATCAGGAACAGATCAATCAGCCAGCCAATGCCGAGCAGGCCCAGGGTAAAAAACCAGATGGTGCCGGTAACGGGTTTGCCGTAGTAGAAGCGGTGAGCACCAAGGAAGCCGAAGATCCAGAGCAGATAGCCGATAACCTTGCTGTGATTGTCCTGCTGCATGGGTATTTCTCTCTGGTTGCTTGATCAAAAACGCCGGCCGGGCTCTTCGTCACTGGTTTGCAGGCTCAGGCCCTGACTCAGGTTGCCCAGATGCTCGGCATCCGACTCCGAGCCCAGCTTGATCAGCAAGCGCAGGTCGTTGGCCGAGTCGGCATGCAGCAGTGCATCTTCGTAGGTAATCTCGCCCTGCGAATAGAGCTGATACAACGACTGGTCGAAGGTCTGCATGCCCAGCTCGTTGGAGCGTTTCATCAGGGACTTGAGCTCATGCACCTCGCCCTTGCGAATCAGGTCTGCTGCCAATGGCGTATTAAGCAACACCTCGATAACCGCGCGACGCCCTTTACCGTCGGGTGTTGGCACCAGCTGCTGGGCGACAATCGCTTTCAGATTGAGGGACAGATCCATCCACACCTGGGACTGCCGGTCCGCCGGGAAAAAGTTGATGATGCGGTCCAGCGCCTGGTTGGCGTTGTTGGCGTGCAGCGTGCCCAGACACAGGTGCCCGGTTTCGGCGAACACTACTGCATGGTCCATGGTTTCACGGGTACGAATCTCGCCAATCAGGATCACATCCGGCGCCTGACGCAGGGTGTTTTTCAGCGCCACCTCGAAGGACTCGGTATCGATACCAACCTCCCGCTGGGTGACGATGCAGTTCTTGTGCTGGTGGATGTACTCGATGGGGTCTTCAATCGAAATGATATGACCGGTGCTTTTCTCGTTGCGATAACCGATCATCGACGCCAGCGAAGTGGACTTGCCGGTGCCGGTGGCGCCGACAAACAGCACCAGTCCGCGCTTGGTCATCGCCAGTTCCTTGAGAATCTCCGGAAGCTTGAGCTGCTCGATGGTCGGGATATTGGTCTCGATACGGCGCAGCACCATGCCCGCCAGATTGCGCTGATAGAAGGCACTGACGCGAAAGCGCCCTACCCCGCGTGCACTGATGGCAAAGTTGCATTCGTGATTTTCGGCAAAATCACGCCGCTGTTGCTCATTCATGACCGAATAGACCACATCCCGCGCCTGATCCGGTGACAGCGGCGTCTTGCTTACCGGCAGAATCGTGCCGTTGACCTTCATCGATGGTGCGATACCTGCAGTAATGAACAGGTCTGATGCACCGCGCTCCACCATCAAACGCAAGAGTTTTTCAAATTCCATAAAAATCTACCTTTGCAGTGGTCAACGCCGCGAAAACAGTCACGCTCTCCGCCGTTTAGAAGTTTTCCTGAATCTTGGCTTTTTCACGGGCGCTGTCGCGACTGATCAGACCTTTGGCCAGCAGACCTTTGAGGCACATATCAAGCGTCTGCATTCCCAGCGAACCGCCGGTCTGGATCGCCGAATACATCTGCGCCACCTTGTCCTCACGGATCAGGTTACGAATCGCCGGCGTACCGATCATGATTTCGTGGGCAGCAACCCGACCACCGCCAACCTTTTTCAGCAGGGTCTGCGAAATAACCGCCTGCAGGGATTCCGAGAGCATGGAGCGCACCATGGATTTCTCTTCGGCAGGAAACACGTCGACGATACGGTCGATGGTCTTGGCCGCCGAGGTGGTGTGCAGGGTGCCGAATACCAGGTGACCGGTCTCCGCGGCAGTCAGGGCCAGACGGATGGTTTCCAGATCGCGCATTTCACCGACCAGAATGATGTCCGGGTCTTCCCGCAGTGCCGAGCGCAGGGCCTCGGAGAAGCCCAGGGTGTCGCGATGCACTTCACGCTGGTTGACCAGGCACTTCTTCGACTCGTGGACGAATTCGATCGGGTCCTCGATGGTCAGGATATGGTGATACTTGTTGTTGTTCAGGTAATCGAGCATCGCCGCCAGGGTGGTCGACTTGCCCGAACCGGTCGGGCCGGTCACCAGCACCAGACCGCGCGGCACATCGGTAACCTTCTTGAATACCTCGCCCATCCCCAGATCTTCCATGGTCAGCACCTTGGAAGGAATGGTCCGGAACACGGCCCCGGCACCACGGTTCTGGTTGAACGCGTTGACCCGGAAGCGGGCAACCCCGGGAACCTCGAAGGAGAAGTCGGTCTCGAGGAATTCTTCAAAATCCTTGCGCTGCTTGTCATTCATGATGTCGTAGATCAGTGCATGCACCTGCTTGTGCTCAAGCGGGGGCAGATTGATCCGGCGCACATCGCCATCCACCCTGATCATCGGTGGCAGTCCTGCAGAGAGGTGCAGGTCTGAAGCTCCTTGCTTGGCGCTGAAGGCAAGCAACTCGGTAATATCCATGGGACTCCTCAATTCCTGACAAGCGGTTAGAATGCCCACAACGCAAGGCAGCCGGGCTCGGTTAATGTCCACGATAGCAGAGAATATTGCAAAGGTTCGCGCACGGATTCGTGGCGCAGCGCAAGCATCCGGGCGCGATTTGGCGGAGATCGGCCTGCTGGCTGTAAGCAAGACCCAGCCGGCCTCGGCCATTCGCGCAGCGGCATCCTGTGGCCTGCGGGATTTTGGTGAGAACTATCTGCAGGAAGCTGTGGAAAAACAGGCCGAACTGAGCGACCTGGCGCTGACCTGGCACTTCATCGGCCCGATCCAGTCGAACAAGACCCGCGCCCTTGCCGAACATTTTGCCTGGGTACACTCGGTTGACCGCTTGAAAATCGCCGAAAGGCTCTCGGCACAGCGCCCGCCTGGCTTGCCGCCGCTGAATATCTGCCTGCAGGTGAATATCAGCGGCGAAGACAGCAAGTCCGGCTGCAATCCGGAAGAGTTACCCGCACTGGCCCAGGCCATCTGCAAATTGCCCAACCTGCGCCTACGTGGTCTGATGGCGATCCCCGCAGCAACCCCTGATACGGCCTTGCAACATGCTGCGTTTGCCCGCTTGCGAGTGCTTCGCGATAGCCTGCAACTGCCACTGGACAGTCTGTCGATGGGCATGAGTGATGATCTCGAAGCCGCTGTCGCCGAAGGCGCCAGCTGGATACGCATCGGCAGCGCCATCTTTGGTGCGCGCAACTACAGCGCACCTTCCACCCAAGGAACCCTCCCATGAGCAATTTCCGAATCGCCTTTATCGGCGCCGGCAACATGGCCGCCAGCCTGATTGGCGGCCTGCGCGCACAGGGCATGCCGGCTGCGCAAATCTGCGCCAGCGAACCCGGCGCCGAGCAGCGTTCGCGGATGGCCCGCGAGTACGGCATCAGCATGCATGCCGACAATGCCCAGGCCGTGCAAGGTGCCGATCTGGTCCTGCTGGCAGTCAAGCCGCAAGTGATGAAAAGCGTGTGTCTGGAGCTGGCTGCGCATCTGCAGGCCAGCCAGCTGGTGGTCTCGATTGCGGCCGGCATCAGCTGTGCGAGCCTGAATGACTGGCTGGGGCCAGTGCCCCTGGTGCGCTGCATGCCCAATACGCCGGCACTGGTTGGCAAGGGTGTCAGCGGCCTGTATGCCACCGCGCAGGTAACCGCCAGCCAGCGCCAGCAGGCGGAAAGTCTGCTGAGCGCCGTAGGCATGGCCCTGTGGCTGGAAGACGAAGCACAACTTGATGCCGTAACCGCCGTATCCGGCAGTGGCCCGGCCTACTTCTTCCTGCTCATGGAGGCCATGACGGCCGCCGGGATAAAGCTCGGTCTGCCTGCAGAGACGGCCGCACAACTGAGCATCCAGACGGCACTCGGCGCTGCGCACATGGCCGCCGGCAGCGAAGTGGATGCCGGCGAATTGCGCCGCCGCGTGACTTCCCCCAACGGTACCACCGAAGCCGCCATCAAAACCTTCCAGGCCGGCGGTTTTGCAACACTGGTTGAACACGCCCTGAACGCAGCCGCCGCGCGCTCGGTCGAACTTGCACACGAACTGGGTAAATAAGGAACCACCATGACCGGACTCAACACTGCTGCCATTTATGTACTGCAAACCCTGGGCAGCCTGTATCTGCTGATCGTGCTGCTGCGCTTTATCCTGCAGCTGGTACGCGCGGACTTTTACAACCAGATCAGCCAGTTCATCGTGAACGCCACGCAACCGTTGCTGAAGCCGCTGCGCAAGGTGATACCCAGTATCGCCGGGCTGGATAGCGCATCACTGATCCTGGCCATCCTGATTCAGCTGCTGGTAATGGCGCTGACGCTGATGCTGATGGGCTACGGTGTTGGCGGCTTCCTGCTGGAGCTGCTGGTATGGGCCATCATTGGCGTCACTTCGCTGTTCCTCAAGGTGTTCTACTTCGCCCTGATCGCCAGCGTGATTCTTTCCTGGATCGCCCAGGGCAGCTACAACCCGGCCGTGCTGCTGGTCAACCAGATTTGTGACCCGCTGCTGGCACCTTTCCGCAGAATCCTGCCGAACCTGGGCGGTCTGGACCTGTCGCCGATTTTCGCCTTTATCGCGCTGAATCTGGTCGACATGCTGGTAGTCGGCAATCTGGCGGCCATGAGCGGACTGCCAGCGCAGCTCAGCCCCTTCCTTTAATGAGCTATTTCCACTGGGATGGCGGCGATCTGATTCTGGACTGCCACCTCCAGCCCAAGGCGAGCAAGGATGAGTTTGCCGGCCTGCATGGCCAGCGGCTGAAAATCCGCCTGACGGCGCCACCAGTGGAAGGCAAGGCCAATGCCCACTTGCTGGCCTTCCTGGGCAAGGCTTTCGGGGTGGCAAAGAGCCAGGTACAGCTAATCAGTGGCGAACTGAACCGGCAGAAACGCGTACGCATCCTGTCTCCGCAAAAGCTGCCGGAGCTCCCGGGCCTGGAGTTTCAGGCACCCTAGGCGCGCTTTTTCACCACTGGGCCGACATGGATTGACGCCACCATTCAGCGCCGCATAATGGTGCCTTTGGCGACAACAGCAGGGGCAACGGGATGAGCATGGAGCTACTGAGCCAGCAGGTAGACAGCTACGTTGCCTGGAAGCGCGAACTGGTACGTGAAATCACCAGATATCGCAGCTGGCTGGAGCGCAATCGCCTCAACGCCCCGGCGCTCGATGCCCGGCTTGAGCGCTCCCTGCAATTGCTGCGCACCGACCACATCACCCTGGCCTTTGTTGGCGAATTTTCCCGCGGCAAAAGCGAGCTGATCAACAGCCTGTTCTTTTCCGCCTATGGCCAGCGCATGCTGCCATCTACGGCGGGGCGCACCACCATGTGCCCGACCGAGCTGTTTTATGACCCGGCTTCCGAGCGCTCGTATATCCGTCTGCTGCCGATCGAAACGCGCGCGGCACAAGCCAGCGTGTCGCAATTCAAGCGTGTACCGCGCCACTGGGTAAACATCCCGCTGGCACTGGACGATAGCGAAAGTATGGCCAAGGCCTTTGCACAGGTGGCCCGCAGCAAACCAATGCCGGTGGAGAAAGCCATTGCCCTGGGCTTCCATCCCGACCTGCTGGAAGGTGCCGGGAAGCCCGGCATCGTCCTGGTTCCAGCCTGGCGGCATGCGCTGATCAACATGGATCACCCGTTGCTGCGCCAGGGCCTGCGCATTCTCGACACCCCCGGCCTGAATGCCCTGGGCAGCGAGCCTGAACTGACCCTGTCCATGTTACCCAGCGCCCAGGCCATCATTTACCTGCTGGCGGCAGATACGGGCGTTACCGCCAGCGACATGGCGATCTGGCAACAGCATATCCGCCAGCTCGACGACGACACCCAGCACAACCTGTTCGCCGTACTGAACAAGATCGACGTGCTCTGGGACGATCTGGCCGGTGAAACCTTCGTGCAGAATGCCATTGGCCGGATCCAGCAAACCACCGCGCGCCAGCTCGGCCTGTCGGTTGCCGACGTACTGCCACTGTCCGCCAAGCAAGGCATGCTGGCCAAGGTCCGCAAGGACAATCTGCTACTGGCACGCAGCCAGCTGGGCAGCCTCGAGCAGTTGCTGTGCGAGCGAATCGTCACCCAGAAAGAGCAGATGATCGAAACCCGCGTGGTCAGCCAGATTCTCAGCATGTTGCACAACAGCCAGCAAGTGCTCAGCCAGCGCCTGCTCAAGGTTCGCGAGCAGCAGACACAACTGGCCGGGCACCAGCAGGATAACGGCCAGATGCTGCATGAACTGACCGCCAAGACCAAGGAAGACCATGCCCTGCATCACAAGCGCCTGCTTGGCCTGAAGGGCAACCAGCGCCTCCTGCACCGTCAAGGCGATCTGTTGCAGGCCGCGACCCGGGCGCAACGCCTTGAACAGCACATTGAAAAAGTCCGCACCAATCTGAAAGGCAGCTGGACCGGCCTTGGCATCAACCGTGCCATTCAACACTTCTTCAAGTCGGTTGCCGCTGATCTGGAAAGCCTTGAGCACGAGGCCGAGACCGCCAACAAGATGGTCGAAGCCATCTACACCAGACACAATCAGGAAAATCCGCTCAACGGCATGGATGCGCCGCTGTTCAACGTCAAGCGTTACCAGCGCGAACTACGCCAACTGCAGGAGCAATCGGATCAGTTCCGCCTGCAGCTGAAAACGCTCCTGACCGACCCGTCCATCCTCAGCAAACGCTTTTACGACACCCTGATGCAGGAAGTGATCGCCTTGCACGAGCGCATCCGCAATGATGCCGAACAATGGGCCAACGATGCGCTGATGCCACTGATGCAGCACACCATGGAACACAAGCAGCTGCTGGAAACCCACATGCTGCGTCTGCGCGTCCTCGCCCAGGAAACCCAGCAAACGCAAAAGCGCTCTGTGCAAATGGAGCGCTACGGCAATGAGCTGGAAGTACAGCTGACCGAGGCCAGTGACATCCTGCGCATCATGCGCAGACCGCCGCCCATCCAGCGCCAGGCGAAAGTGGTCAATCTGCCGGTCGGCCTGCGCCAGCGCGATGCCGGCGAGTCCGCCTGAACACTGCCGCCGCCGCAATATCCTGCAGCAACACACCGCCCCGCGCGCTTGCCCGGCGCGGCAGTGCTAATTAGACTGCTGCACTTCCCAAAATGAGAGCAGGGTCGATGCCCACCGCGTTCCCCGAAGACTCCGTCGGTCTGGTCACTCCACAGCAAATGCACTTCAGCGAGCCGCTGGAGCTGGCCTGTGGTCGCAGCCTGGCTGACTACACACTGGTCTACGAAACCTATGGCGAGCTCAATGCTGCCCGCAGCAATGCCGTGCTGGTCTGTCACGCGTTGTCCGGACACCACCATGCCGCCGGTTACCACAGCACGGAAGACCGCAAGCCCGGCTGGTGGGACAGCTGCATCGGCCCGGGCAAGGCCGTGGATACGCGCAAATTTTTCGTCGTCAGCCTGAACAACCTTGGCGGCTGCAACGGTTCAACCGGACCGGCCAGCCACAACCCGCAAACCGGCCAGCCGTTTGGCGCCGACTTCCCGGTAGTCACAGTCGAGGACTGGGTGCACAGCCAGGCACGCCTGGCCGACGTGCTGGGTATCCAGCAGTGGGCCGCAGTCATCGGTGGCAGCCTCGGAGGCATGCAGGCCATGCAGTGGGCCATCAGCTATCCGCAGCGCATCCGGCACTGCCTGGCGATTGCCTCGGCACCGGCACTCTCGGCACAGAACATTGCCTTCAACGAAGTAGCTCGCCAGGCCATCCTGACCGACCCGCAGTTTCACGGCGGTCACTTCATGGCCCAGGGCGTGATTCCCAAGCGCGGGTTGGCGCTGGCCCGTATGGTCGGGCATATCACCTACCTGTCCGATGACTCCATGGGCGAAAAATTCGGTCACCGGCGCAAGAACGAGCAGCTGAATTTCGACGTGCACAGCGTCGAGTTTCAGGTCGAAAGCTATTTGCGCTATCAGGGCCAGGAGTTTTCCGAGCGCTTTGACGCCAATACCTATCTGCTGATGACCAAGGCGCTGGACTACTTCGATCCGGCCAGCAAACATGACGGCGATTTGACCCGCACGCTGGCTGACGTTGAAGCCGATTTCTGCCTGATCTCCTTTACCACGGACTGGCGTTTTTCACCGGCCCGCTCGCGTGAAATTGCCGACGCCCTGATTGCTGCACAAAAGAATGTCTGCTACTTGGAGATCGACGCACCGCAAGGTCACGATGCCTTTCTCATGCCGATTCCGCGCTACATTCAGGCCTTCAGCAGCTACATGAACCGTATAACCTTTTGAGACAGTCATGAGAGCCGACCTCGACATCATTCAGGAATGGATCCCCGCCGGCAGCCGTGTGCTTGACCTCGGCTGCGGCGATGGCGACCTGCTCTACTGGTTGCGCGAACACAAGCAGGTCAGCGGTTATGGGCTGGAAATCGATGCCGGACACATTGCCAACTGCATCGACAAGGGCGTCAACGTCATAGAGCAGGACCTGGATCAGGGCCTGGGCAACTTCGACAGCAACAGCTTCGACGTGGTGGTGATGACCCAGTCACTGCAAGCCTTGCGCTACCCGGACAAGGTGCTGCGCGAAATGCTGCGGGTCGGCCGCACCTGCATCATCACTTTTCCCAACTTTGCCCACTGGCGCTGTCGCTGGTATCTGGCCACCAAGGGCCGCATGCCGGTATCCGAGTTTCTTCCGTACACCTGGTACAACACACCGAACATCCACTTCTGCACCTTCCGCGACTTCGAAGCACTGTGCCGCGAGATGCAGGTCAGCGTGCTCGATCACCTGGCGGTGGATCACCTGCACCGTGACAGCATGGTCAGTCGCATATGGCCTAATCTATTGGGTGAGATCGGCATTTATCGCGTCAGCGGTCCTGCCCGTGCGTAATAGCTCGCGCACGCAACCCGCCGTCTACAGGAGTCTGCCATGCGTAAAATAATCCTGTGTCTGCTCACCCTGTGTCTGGCGCTGCCGGCCTTCGCCGAGCGCAAGCAGACCTTCGGCACCACCGATGTCCATTACAGCGTGTTCAATTCGAGTTTCCTGCAACCCGATACGGCGGCCGCCACTGGCCTGGTGCGCAGCAAGACCGAAGGCGTTGTCACCGTTGCCGTACTCAGCAATGGCCAGCCGCTGGCGGCCCGGGTGGACGGTGAGGTGAAGAACCTGCTCGGCCAGAGCACGCCGCTGGCCTTCAGGCAGGTCAAGGAACAGAATGCCAGCTACTACCTGGCGCAGTTCCCGCTGGAGCAACGCGAAGTACTGACCTTCACGATCAACGTCAAGGGCAGCGATGGCAGTAGCAACAGCTTCAGTTTCAATCAGGAAGTGTTTCCGGACGAATGACCAAGCTGCTCGAAGAGCTGGTACTGGCCAGCCACAATGCCGGCAAGTTGAAGGAACTCCAGGCCTTGCTGGGTAACGGCATACGCGTGCGCTCGGTTGCCGAATTCAGCACCGAAGTTCCGGAAGAAACCGGCCTCTCATTTGTCGAAAACGCCATTCTCAAGGCGCGCCATGCCGCCCGCGTATCCGGCTTGCCGGCACTGGCCGACGATTCCGGGCTGGCGGTCGATGCGCTGGGCGGCGCGCCAGGCATCCATTCGGCACGTTATGCCGATGGTCAGGGCGATGCAGCCAACAATGCCAAATTGCTCGTTGCCCTCAAGGACGTCGCAGAAGACCAGCGAGGCGCGCAGTTCGTTTGCGCACTGGCGCTGGTGCGGCATGCCGATGATCCCTTGCCGGTCATCTGCGAAGGGCTCTGGCGCGGACGCATCCTGCCGCAGCCGCAAGGCAGCAATGGCTTTGGTTACGATCCGCTGTTCTGGGTAGCCGAGCGCCAGTGTTCCAGTGCCGAGCTGTCACCGGCAGACAAGAACCGGCTCAGCCACCGCGCCCGTGCCATGGCCCTGCTCAGGCAGCGACTGGATCTGGCATGAGCAAAGCCCAGCCTGCCAGCCGCTTCGAACTCCCGCCATTGTCGCTGTACATCCATATTCCCTGGTGCGTGCGCAAGTGCCCCTATTGTGACTTCAACTCCCATGCCGCCGGACCGCAGCTGCCGGAAGATGACTATGTCGAGGCACTGCTGGCTGACCTGCAGCAGGATCTGCAGCATGTGCACGGGCGCCCGCTGACTTCGATCTTTTTTGGTGGCGGCACCCCCAGCCTGTTTTCCGCGAACGCGCTTGGGCGCCTGCTGGATGGCGTGGAACAGCGCATCAACTTCACTACGGGCATTGAAATTACCCTGGAAGCCAACCCCGGCACCTTCGAGCAGGCCAAGTTCCGTGATTACCGCAGCCTGGGCATCAATCGCCTGTCGATCGGCGTGCAGAGCTTCGATGCGGCCAAGCTCAAGGCCCTGGGGCGTATCCATGACGGCGCGGAAGCCATCCGTGCAGCCGATATGGCGCGTGCCGCCGGTTTCGACAATTTCAATCTGGACCTGATGCACGGCCTGCCCGGGCAGAGCATCGACGATGCCCTGCAGGACTTGCGCACGGCCATCGCGCAGAGTCCTGCGCACCTGTCCTGGTACCAGCTGACCATGGAGCCCAACACGCAGTTCTGGAGCCAGCCGCCGCAGCTGCCGGAAGAGGACACCCTGTGGGATATCCAGCAGGCCGGCCAGCAGCTGCTCGCCACCGAAGGCTATGCGCAATACGAAGTGTCGGCTTATGCCAGAGCCGGCCGGCAGGCACGGCACAATCTCAACTATTGGCAGTTCGGTGATTTTCTCGGCATCGGCGCCGGCGCCCACGCCAAGCTGAGCAGCCCGCGGGGCGCAATCCAGCGCAGCTGGAAAACCCGCCAGCCGAAAGACTATCTGGCTGCGGGCAAAGACTTCATTGCCGGTCAACGCCTGTTAAGCGCCGAGGAACTGCCGTTCGAGTTCCTGATGAATGCCTTGCGCCTGAACCAGGGGGTAGCCAGCGAACTGTTCAGCCAGCGCTGTGGCCTGCCACTGGAATGCCTGGCCAGCGCACGCGCTCTGGCCGAAAGCCGCGGCTTGCTGGAGCGCGAGCCGCAACGGCTGTGCGCCAGCCGCGAAGGGCAGTTGTTTCTCAATGATCTGCTGCAGTACTTTCTGCCCTGACCTGCACCGGGCTAAACCGCTACTGACACCTGCCCAACCACCCTGAAGGACCACCGATGGACTTGCTGCTGGATTTGCTCACCGACCTTTCGCGCTGGAGTCGCGGCCATCTGTCCGAGATTGCGCTGGCGATCATGGCCACGTTACTGGTGCTGTTCGGACCGGGGATCAACAACGCGATCAGGCGCTCGATTGGCGGCCTGAACTTCTTTCTGCGCACCCTGCTGTTCGTACTGGTATGCGTGGCCGGTTACGGGCTGGCGATCATATTTCTCAGCCCGTGGCTGGCCAATGCGCTGGGCTACTTCAACAACTACACGCTGGCGCCGGTGCTGTTGCTGGTTTTCTTCCTGATCGGTGTGCTGGCTGACCGGGGCTGATCAGCCAGGCCAGTCAGTCGA